>CAYVGZ010000004.1:0-48816 GCA_964450845.1 uncultured Candidatus Bathyarchaeia archaeon
AAGCCTCTATCAAATCATCCCCAACATAACACTGCTTCTCCAAAGCCCTACACTTAGCCCAAAACCCTTCACCAACAGAAACCTCAGGAACAATAACCGCATCAAAACCACCATCAGCCTTCGCAACACATTCACCAACAACGTTAGGCGTCAACTCCATATCAGAATCCACAAACAAAACAAACTCACCCCTCGCAAAACCAGCCCCAACATTCCTAGCCCTAGACCTACCAGCCCTACACAAAACAACCCTAACCCCACAACTCTCCGCTATTTCCCTCGTCCTATCAGTCGAATAATTATCCACCACAATAACCTCAACATTCCCATAACTCTGCGCTCTAATAGACTTCAAACACTTTTCCAAAAACCTTCCAGAATTAAAAGTCGGAACAACAACAGAAACCAAAGGCTTACCCTTCATTCACAACGCCTCTAATAACCCTCATAAACTCCTCCGCCGTCCGATCCCAACTAAACCCACGCGCATATTCTAAAGCATTCAAGCTAAGCCTCTCCCTCAAACCCTCATCCCCCAAAACCACAAGAAGCTTCTCCGCCAAATCCCCCACATTCCCACTCTCCGCCAACAAACCAGTCACACCATCCCGCACACTATCTCTTAAACCAGCCACATCATAGGCAACACAAGGCGTACCAAGCGCATTAGCCTCAACAACATTCAAACCCCAACCCTCACGCACACTAGGATTCACCAAAGCCCAACTCCGCCCAACCAAACCCCTCCGCTCCACATCACCCAAACCACCAAAAAACCTCACCCCAACACCACCCAACCGCTCCAACCCACTCCTAAAACCACCATCCCCAACAACCCACAACTCCGCATCCGAAAACCTCTCCCTAACAACCCTAAAAGCCTCAACAGCATGATCAGGACGCTTAGCACGCTTCAACCTCCCAACAAAAACAACAACCGGATAACTTTCCTTCTCTGGGACCTCATCCAGAGGCTTAAAGTTCAAACCTTCAGGAACAACAAAAACTTCCTTAAACCCTAAACCGAGCAAATCCTGCCTCGTGCTCTCAGAAACGGTAACGGTAGGAGCGTCAACATAATTCTTTAACCATCTTTTCTCGAGGAAATGATAGCCAATGTAACTTATGGGAAAAGACGTCTCATAAAACCAGTATTCCTTAGCCAACTGATGAATCAAAGCAACAATCTTCTCGCCATTCTTCACAAACTTCGGCATGAGAAAAGGCCTAGTGTTAATCTCGTCAATAACAACGTCGTAACCCTCTTTTGAAAAACGTTTTCTATAATACGTTTTAGCTCTCCAATAAACCGAATACCTCCCACCAGCCCTAACAACCCTAACCCCATCCACAACCTCTTCTCTTCTACAATTTGGAAACTCGGAAGTAAACAAAGTAACTTCATGCCCTGCCTTAACCCACCTCTTAGCATTCTCATAAGTGAAAACTTCAGCCCCACCCATAGCTGGGTTAAGCCAACAACGCCAATTAAAAACCAAAATCCTAAGAGACTCCACGCTGATACCACTTTTTAATCCTAAGCCTATACGTAATCCCCAGCAAATCATAAAGCATCCGCCAAATCTCCCTAAAACTAAACCTACTGCTAAGCTTCAGCTTAACAGGCAACTCCACAACACGCAAACCATAAAGCCTAGCCAAAACCAACAACTCCACATCAAAAGCGTACCGCTTAACACTCAAACGCCTAAAAACCTCACAGAAAGCCTCACGCCTAACAGCCTTAATCCCACACTGCGTATCACTAACCCGCACACCAGTCAACAACCTAACCAAAACATTAAACCCACGACTCAACAACCTCCGAACAAAAGACATCTCAACAACCGAATCCCTATGCCACTTAGAACCAACAACAACATCCCCATGCTTCAAAGCATCAACATACCGCCTAACCTGACCAACATCAACATCCAAATCACTATCAACAAAAACAACCGCATCACCAACAGCCTTCCAAAACCCAGTCTTAACAGCAAACCCCTTCCCAACATTACGACCATAACCAACAACCCTAACATACCATTTCCCAGCAGCATAACCAGAAGCCCTCAAACGAGTATCATCCGCACTACCATCATCAACCACAACAATCTCACAACGCAAACCATCACCATTAACAACAGAATCCAACCTCTCCAAAACACCCTCTATAAACTCACCCTCATTATAAGCAGGCAAAACAAAAGAAACAACAGGCCTATCCAATAGCTCGTCCACCACGCGAATTCCTCACAAAACAAACCAACTGCGTAACAACACCAGCCACAAGCATGAAATACGCCACAACAGCCACACCCTCAGCCAACCCACCCATCCCAAAAACCAGCATAACAGCACAAGCCACCAACAACCCTTGAAAACCAACAATGAAAACAGCTCCAGGATTCTCCCTAAAAAACCGCTTAACCCTAACCAGAAAAGAACTAGCCCCAACCCTAAACCGTACCATACTCATAAGCAGCAATCCGTCCACTACGAAAAACCTCAACAAAACAAGAAGGCAAACTCACCAAACCATGCCAACCCCCACTGGAAACCCACCAAACCAAATAAACCCGCCCATACCCATTCCCAAAAGTCACCCGAGCTGCCTCCTCAGGACCAGCATAACCATAACGCACAACACGAACGCCATTATTCAAATACAAAAAAGCCCAACCCTGAAAAACATCATGAACCAACAAAACCCCATCATCCCCAACATTAGCCTCAACCCATTTCAAAACATTAACAACATCCCCGCAATCGCTTAAAGGCACACTATTCTGCAACATAGAGGAAGGAACATAATATGGAAAAACCCTAAAATAGGGAAAAGCGGCTTCCGCAGGCAGAAAAACAAAACTAAAACTCAACACAACCAGTAACCCAGCCCAAACCTTCTTCCAAAACCCAAAATTAAGCCGTCCAAATCCCTCAACAGCAAAAAACGCCATTGGAAAAGCAAGCAACAAAATCCACCGATAACCCAGAGGTGCAAACGAAAGGAACAATGGAAACAAAACCGCAATCAAACACCAAATGCCCCAAACCTTAAGCTCCAAACTCCTAAAACCCCTAATTCCAACAAAAACAAAAGGCAAAAGAGGCAAATAACAATAGAAAAGAAACCCCAAAGTGTCCGCTACTCCTTCAAAAACAGACGAAAAACCAAACAGAGAAAGCCACCCCAACTCCGAACCTGCAAGACTAGCAGCCGAAACACTGAGCAAAACCGCAAAGTCAGCATAAACAACCAAACCAAAAAGCACCACAGCAGGTATACTGGACAAAATAAGACGCCACACAGCATCATAACTACAGCTAACCAACTTTTTCAAAACCACCGTAAAAACCACGGCGAACATTATCGCAGCCACAAGCTGATGCGCCAAAACCACCAGAACCATGCACGACAAAAGCAAACCGAACAACTTCCATCGACCCTTACTCAAACACCCATGCAGCATGATCAAAAAGGCAAAGAGAAAAATCAACCCCAACTCGCATCTAAGCATATCCCACGAAATCCGCAAAGCAACAAAATATAAAGCAGCCAGCAAAGAAACAAACAAACTCTTCTTGGAAGACCATTCAAAAGCCTTCTTTGCGTATAAATAAATGGCAAGTGTAAGGAAACCATGCAAAAGTGGAGGCAAAATCTTGAGCGAAACAATCAATGGAACACCAGCCGAAACCAACCCCGCTAAAAATAAATAAAAAAGGGGCGCGTAACCGATAATTTCCCAAAAACCAACATCACTATTAATCAACCTAAACGTGACTGGAACATAGTAACTAACAGTGTCAAAACCAACAATATATTGTCCCATAATAATCTCAGGCAAAATCCGCACCAACAAAGGCACAAAAAAAGCCAAAATAGGAAAGGTTTCATAGCGACTAGCAAAAATGGAAAATCTCGAAAAATACGTTGTCAAATTTCTTCTAAGGTTACTGACTTAATTGTACCGGTCTTCTCAGTCTTCAGCCACTTTCTTGGTCTACGTAGCAAAATAAGTAGCAGAGCATAAAAAGCAACAAACGCCTGCAAACTCCAGTAAAAATAGATAAAAGGAAGCCACAACAAATTCGCCATCTTCCTTGGCTTCGAAACATAAACCAAAGCAAAACCACAAACAAGCACAGTAAATGTCGTAACTACCGCCGTAAACTGCATCACAACCTGCCACAAAACATCTAGAGGAAAACTTGCAAAGAACGAACCAGAAGCAGCCAGATAAGTCAACAACGAAGCAATCAATATAAAAGGCCCAAAAAGAGTCAACTCGGCATCAATGCTTTTCCTATTCAACCTAGCCATTAACCTGCCATACTTAAAAGCAACTTCCATCGTCCCCCTGAACCACCTTGTCCTCTGCCTAAACAATTGCCTCAAATCAGAAGCGCTTTCCTGCCAAGACCTCACATCTGGCGCATACCTAATCTTATAACCCTTTTCTGTAAGCCTCGCCGAAACCTCCATATCCTCAGACAAAGAAC
The DNA here is from genome assembly GCA_964450845.1 of uncultured Candidatus Bathyarchaeia archaeon. GTDB lineage: Archaea > Thermoproteota > Bathyarchaeia > Bathyarchaeales > Bathycorpusculaceae > CAVZKK01. Next base: position 4,507 of record CAYVGZ010000004.1, read on the forward strand.
CCTCATCAAAACCTCTCAGCCTTTCCAAAACATCACGCCTAAAAAACTGACAACTCCCCTTCAAATGAACAAACAAATCCAAAACATCCTTACCACGTAAATACGCCTCACACCAAACAGCCTCCTCATAAGAGATAAACTTGGTCAGCATGTTTTCCTCAGAATTAATTGACAACGTTCTCCCCTGAACAGCAGCAACTGTGGGGTCTTCAAAATACCTATACACATTCTGCAAAGCATCCTGAGCAGGGACGTTATCCACGTCAAAGATTCCAATGATTTGACCCTTAGCACGCATAATTCCGTAATTCAAGGCTGAAGGTTTGCCATTACAAGATGGTTTACGGAGAACCTTTACGTTCAAGTTTTTTTCTCTAGCATATTCTCTGCAAACCTCAAGAGTTTTGTCAGTGGACCCATCCTCAACAATAATTATCTCTCTCTTATCCGCCGGATAACTAAGTCTGGACAAAGCATCCAACACTCTGCGTACAACTTTCTCCTCATTTTTCACAGGCACAACAATTGAAAAAACAGGCAGATTCTTCTCCCCCAAAAACTTTTCATTGGTTCTCCGCTTGCTTCTGCGCAGATTTCTAACCCCAGCAGTTAAAATGGGTAAATTATAAAATGACCAGACAAAGACAAGGAAGAATATGCAAATTAAGACCGTATATATAAGGTTCAACATCACAAGTTTACTCTTTCACCCACAACATGGATTACCGATAGAGCCCTCTAGAATCGTTGATGTGCATTACTGCCAGAAACCTTGCAAATGACAGGTCCGACATCCAACTTTTAGCGAAGGGGTTTCCCCACCTTTGAGCAACCAAACTGAGCTTACGGGCAAGTGGAAAGCCAACATGCTTCGTGGCATATAACACTCTGCTTTTAACAGCTTCCTCTAGCTTCTTTACTATAGATAATATGTTTCTAGCCAATGTAAAGCTACGTATTCTATCGGCAACTTTTAGCGTTAAATCAACTAATGCTCGATCAATTCTGCTTAAAACCCTGAACCAGGTACCGCATCTGAGAGCTTTCAACTTTAAGTCAAGCAGATTCTTTCTTCCAAGTTCAAAGAAAGTAACCCTTTCCACCAACCCGACACTCTCATCGATTCTGTTTCCGAATCGAATTCGTACTAATATCTAAGCTTGAATATATAGAATTTTCTATTTCACCAAAAATTACACAAACAAAACCAAAAAAAGCAAACTAACCCAGATGACACAACTGCAGAAAAGCCGAGACATAAAGCGCGCGCTGCCCAAAATACTGAAAAAATGGTTTTTGTACAATTTCGATATGGCACAGGCGTACGGAAAAGGCATTTTTACTGCAAACGTGGAGATGGTGCGTGCCTCATTGCGCGAATTGAAGACATTGGAAGCAAGGTTAAGACCTTACCCATTCGTTTAACGGGATAAGTTGATCCGTTTATCCGTCCACGCCTTCGGGAGGCACGGCTTATGTAGACATATAAAAAGGGGAAACGTGTTTAAAACCATTTCCTTTCAGAAACGTTTTCATTAAAAAACGTGGCTGTGGATTTTACATGTTGGTTATAACTCTGGATTATTAAACCTTAAACCCTTTATTTTTAGATGTCAAGTAGAATTTCTGAATGCGGTATGGCTGTGTAAGGTTATGGAAGATTCTGTTCCTAAAAGAGTTTCACGTGGATTGGAATGCGTAATTGCTGGAGATGAAACATGTGAATTTGAAGTTAAACCAAGAATTTAGGCGATGCAACATGCGTTTATTTTCACCACTACGGCAAAGGAAATTCGTGTCCGCATTTAGGGCATTTAGCCATTCCGCATTGTACAAGAGATGGACAACCAGAACAAGCAAATGCTCTGCCATACGTTATGTCGAAGGCGAAACCGCACTTAGGACATCTCACTATATGTTTCGGTTGCGAAGCCATTTTCTGCCTATTTCTCCAAATCAACCATTGAGCGAAATTTTAAAAACCTTTCTGGAAATGTTTGACAAATTTAATGCGGAAATTTTAACAACTTTGAAAACAATTAAATATTATGACTCATTTCATATGAAAAAGTGTCCACTAAGAAATAGTTAGTCTGGGAAGAGAATGCTGAAAACGGAAAAAACGCAACGATTAGAACTTTACAAGGACCGCAATACGCAAGTTCTTTTGAATAAATTTTTAAGCGATGAAATAAGCGAACTTGAACCCGTTTATGACCATAAGCTTGGTTACCGTTATCCGACGGTTGAAGCAATTGTTGGCGACGCTTCAAGTGCGGAGGCATTCTTGAGTAGACTTCACGCGGCTGGTATATTGGAAAGAAGACTCTATGACAAAATTATCTATTGCCCAAAATGTGGTTCCGCAAACATTTCTATTCACTATTCTTGTCCATACTGCAAATCATTTGACATCCAAAGAAGCGCTCTAATTGAGCATGTTAAATGCGGTTACATGGATGTTGAAGAGAACTTCAGGAAAGGCAACAAGCTTGCATGCCCAAAATGTCGTGAGGAATTGAAAAAGCTTGATGTTGATTATAGAAAGGCTGGAATGTGGTGCACTTGTAAGGATTGTGGCAAAAGCTTCGATATTCCTGTTGCTGCACATTTCTGCAGAGACTGCCACACAAACTTCATGTTTGAAGATGCTGTGATTAAAGATGTTTACGTTTACAGCCTAAAAGCAGAGGCGAAAGAAGAGGTTGCCTTAGGCTGGGTTTTAATCGCTCCAATAAGAGAATTTCTTGCGGAAAATGGGTTCGAGGTTGAAAGTCCAGCCTTTTTGAAAGGTAAATCTGGAGCAAATCACATGTTTGACATTGCGGCTTATAAGGGAGAAGGCACACGAAAAGTAGCAGTAATTGATTTGGCAACAACAACTGAAAATGCTGTCACGGAACAACCAGTGATCGCCCTGTTCGCTAAAATATTTGATGTTTCACCAGACAGTGCCTACCTAATTGCAATTCCAACAATTAGCGAAAACGGAAAGAAAATGGCTGAATTATACAACATCAACGTCATAGAATCGAAAAACCAGAAAGAAGCAATAAACGCATTAAAAAATAAACTGCTTATGAAACAGGGCAAATGAAAGCATTTTTCAGTTTAATGTCTCGCAAACACCGCTATGTTTCCCCTCTCTGTTACAACCTTGACTACGAAGTTTTCCGTTGGCAGACTTATATCCCCTCTAATATGTGTTGCGCTTTCCCCAGAGTTTACGAAGAAGTTTGCGTCATAACGTTTATGGTCCGTTGAGTTGACAATCCATATTGAAACTATATGAATTGTTGTTGCACCGTTGTTCCTAAGACCAAAGCTTGCCCCATCAATAAGTGCTCTTATACCAAAGAAGTCAATATCGATTGTTGTTTGGTTAACGTCTGCTCCTTCGTCGTAAACCTTTACTAATATTGTGCCGTTGTTATGAACGTAACTTTGCCAAGAGGTGGTTAGATTTACTGCGTAGTAATCCCATCCCATTGTCGGCATGTGACCTGTTGTTGAGTTAAATCCTATGTTGCTATATTTTCCATTGGTCCAATTGTACGTTTTCATGTACCATCTTTCATATGTGTCATTGGCTCTATATCTTAGTAATATTTCCAAAATCTTAATGTGGCTTAATGGGTAAGTAGATAGATTGATGACGAATGAACCGCTGATGTCGAATTGATACTTTCCTTGGGTTTCTTCTGAATCGACCATGCTCGCTGGTTCATTTTGGGTATATTTGCGAAGTAGGAACAGCCAAGATTTCACCGTAGCCCTTTCATTTGTGATATCTATGTAATTGACACTGTTACCCTTTGAAATACCTAAGGTTGGAGTGAAGCTATTGAAGTTTGTTGAGTTATCGATATTGAACCTTATATCACCGTTTCTATAAAGAATGGCTTGAAACTTGATTGAATCTCCACTTGCTCCGTATCTGGTTGTTTCCCATGTGATCACGAAATTGTCTGAGTACATGTCAACGTAGGCTCCAGCATTTGTAACTATCCCTCCATTCGTATCTGTTCTTAAATCGTCCCAGAACGGAGCTATTTTCCATCTCTGCTGAAGCTCACTTAGACTATTGCTCCAATCGTTCGTGGATGCTGTTGGATCAAATATTCCAAATCCATTAGAGCATACATACACTCTGGTCTTAAATTCTCTCCAAAATGGAAAGTTGAACGTGATGTCTTGCCATGAACCAGCATCGTCACCGTTAGCCACGTCTGTAGTTGAAATTCTTGTTTTCCATTCATATGGAACATTGATTTTGGTGTAAGTGGCTTCGAGAACATCGTTTATATCGCTCACACTTGTGGCTCCGGGATTTCCATAATACATGTAAATGGTCATTGTTGAACTTGCAGGTATGAAGGGAACTTTAGTCCATACATTTGTATTTGAAGAATTAATACCCGATTCGATCCAATAGTTTATCAAGGTAACACCATCTGAATCGGTGAATCTTATGTCGCCGCAATCTGAACGCATTTTTCCAGCGGTGATTAGTGAAGCCGTGTCTGTAACCACTAAAACTTGAAAATCTGTGAGAGAATTCGAGTTTTGGGTGTTATTAATGACAATTGGTTTCCGATAAATCCATGAAGCATTGTACCACCCTCCTGGAGCTTCTCTGAATTCTTCATGTTGTTCATCGGTAGCTTGTGTATCTACGTAAGTACCATTAACCCAGTTACCAGTGTTTATCTGGTATTCTTCTCGGACAACAAACCATGAGGAATGTGTTTCACGTGCCACATTGGTGATTTCGATTTTTTCCTGCATTCTTTCCCAGTCAAGTTGGTTCATTTGGTAACTCCAGAGTATGACATTTGCTGATATAACGACGAGAATGACTAGGCTAAGCATAACGACTATTACGTTGCTTAAGCCACGTTTTGCATGTTTAAAGCGTTTAAGGTGCTTTGTAATAGTCTGCAACATTATACCCCCTTTGTGTAACGATTTCCACATAGTATACGTTTCCAGAAGCCCAACTGCATGAAATGTTAAGCCAGCCGTGCTCGCTTATTTCCAAAGTGAAAGGAGTTGGGACGAAAGAATACTTAGTGTGGTTGACATATACTGTTGAAACCTGAACGGACGTTTTTCCGACATTAAGGATGTGAATTGAAATGTAACCTGAAGGATTAAACCATAAATCCTCGGCTATTAGGCGTTCTCCCATGGTCTCTTTTAGATTAGTTGTGATGACGTAAGTTGCTGTTGTGGCAATTGCCATAGCAGCTACAGCCACAACCATAAGCAAAAGATTGCTTAACACCGGAGTTATAGCCCGTGTATCGTGGAAGAATTTCCTAAACTTTCTCGGCATTTTTTCTCCTCACAAGAAAAGTTTTAGGGCTGTGTAGCCGCAGAGCATCATAATTAGGCTGTGTTTCAGTCCAGCGTTTATTGTTCCCTCTCCCATTTTGCCAGCGACTAATCCTCCGAAGAAGGCTTGGATAGCTGTCATGTGGAAAAATATTTGTTGCATTTCTGCAGGTGACATTGCTGCGGTTCCAAGTATTGGTAAGCCTTCTAAGCTTTGAAAGAATGATTTGAAAAGCAGTATAATCGTGAACAAAAACACGAAAAAGGCTACGTAAATTATTGCAACGTATGGTCTTGTTTGGTTTCGTCTTTCTTTATCAAGCAGAAGTGTTGTCTGTATAAACTTACCCATCGGGTCAAAAACCTTTTCCAAGCGTCCTCCGGAGCGGCTTGCTTCAATTATTAGCGGTACAGTTCTCTGCATTAGCACGGTGTTTACGCGATTTCCCAAAGCAATGAGTGCCCCTTCAAAGGTCATACCCCATGAAATTTGCGTTGTCATCTTTCTTAATTCACCTGTTAGTGGACCGTAATTTCTTTTGGATGCTTCTTCCAAAGCTTGGGGAAGAGTCATGCCAGTCTCTTGGGCTTGAACTATGCTTCTGAAAAGGTCTGGCAAGTGTTCGTCTATTGCTTTTCTCCATTTATAATCGATGTAGTTTAAGACTGCTGGAGGAAAAACAGCAATTATAATTGCGAAAAAGACAAACTCGTCAAATGTGGTAGTTCCCCAAAACATCGCATAAGCAAATAAAATCATAGCCACGGCTGCCGAAACCGAGGCAATCCACACGATTTTTTTCGCATATCCTCCTATTTTCGGCATTTTTCATTACCACTTAGGTGAAACAGCATCCAAAATTATCAGAAACATTATCGAGCCCAACGGTATTCCAAGATAGGTAAGCAAGCCGAGTAAGAGGTCTGGGCTAAGTATCCCCAAACCGCCTCCACCCAGCATTGCCATGACCGCAAGCATGATGATAAGCAGCAGAGGACCAGTGATAAGCAAAGCAACATAAAATTCTGAAAAGATTGATAAAGTATCTGAAAACTTGCGCAAGTTTATCCTCTTCAGTTTCATGTATTGTCTGGATTTTTCGCGGAGATAAGCAGGTAAATTGCCACCTAAATGTATCGTCGAAATAAATCCTTCCAGCATTTCGCGAAATCGTTCAGAAGGAGTTCGCTTCGATGTTTGTTCCAAAGCGGAAATTATGTCTAAACCGAAAAGGTTCACGTCTCTAACAACATCTTTAGCCTGTGCTGAAACGGTTAAGGGCACGCTGAGATTTGAGAGCGAGTAGAAAATTTTTTCTGGAGAAACGCCGGCACTTGTAAGAATTGCCATATAACCAGTTATGAAAGGCAACTCGTTCTCTAACTCTCTTCTAAGCTTATCTGCACGATAAATTGGGTAGGCATAAAATCCAATGAGTGAGAACGCACTTGTGAATAGACTTCCTCCAACACCAAACAAGATTGCTGGCAAAAGCGGCACATTAAGAGTGAAAATTAGTACACATGGAATAATGGCGAGCGCAACAAGTGAAGCTAGAATTGTGGCAAAAACTGTTAAGCTAACGTAAGCCTTGAAGGTGACTTTTAACCCTGCCCTCTGTAAGTTTGAGTCTAAATCTATGAAAAGTGGCAAGACACGTTCTGTCTTCTCTCCAATAAGCTGATAAGCCAAGGAATGCGGTTTTTTAGAGGCAAATTTAATGGTTTCTTGTGATATTTCTGATTTAGGACTTGAAAATCTTCTAGGAGACCACTTAACTAATGCCCTGAGATGATGATAGAGTCTTTTGACTTTTTCAAAGGCTTTGCTGTTTTTCATTTCAGTCCCACTCTGGCTTTTTGGAAAACCCTGTTCGGGTCAATGTAGTATTCTCGAATCACGTTTGCGACATCCGTATAGCGTCGAATGCCTTCCCGTACCATCCATTCTAAGACAATCTTTCTACGGTGTAGTTCGTTGCTCATTTCTTCTTCATTGATATCCAGTTTCTTCATTTGTCTCTCCAAAATCGTGCTGTGTCCAGAAAAGGCAAACCCGTCTTCTTTGGGGTTCCAACAGAAGACTTCTTCGGTTAGTATATTCTTTTTCTTTGGATTGAGTTCTACAACTTCTGTTGTTGTGCTGGTTCTTCTTGCTGGTTTTCCTTCGATTTCTGTTCTCGTCATAACCATTATCACATTTGTCATTGCTATGAGAGATTTGGGAATGTTCATAGGTTCTGATTCGAGACGGTTTATTACGGCTTCAACAGACTCTGCATGTATTGTGCTTAATCCAAGGTGGCCTGTTGCCATAGCTTGAAATAATGTATAGGCTTCTTCTCCACGGACTTCGCCAACAATAATGTAGTCGGGTCTCTGTCTGACTGCAGCCTTCAACAAGTCAAATAGGGTTATTGTGCCGCCTCTTTTGCCTTCGTTTCCAAAACCTAGTCTCACAACTGAAGGTATCCAGTTTTCGTGTGGAAGGTTGAGCTCCTGCGTGTCTTCTACACTTACTATTTTCATTTCCGGCTTTATGAACATTGATAGACAGTTTAACATCGTTGTTTTTCCAGAAGCCACGCCACCAGCTACTACGACTGAGGCTCTGCTTTCTATGATATACCATAGGTAAGCAGCCATTTCCGAGGAAATTGTGTTAAAGGCAATTAAATCTGAAATGGTTAACGGGTCAACTCTGAAGCGTCGAATGGTGAACGTTGAGCCTCTTCTTGTAACTTCATTTCCATAAGTTAATTGTATTCGGCTGCCGTCTGGAAGTGATGCGTCTAAAATCGGGGATGCTATGGAAATGTTTTTTTCCGCTAAATATGCAAGTCGGATTATGAACGAGTTTAGTTCTGTTTCATCCTTAAACATTATATTTGTTGGTAACGATTCATAAAGCCTATGCCAAACATAGATTGGTATGTTTACACCATCTGCAGATATGTCTTCGATCAAATGATCTTTCATTAAAGGGTCTATTTTCCCGTAACCTATAAAATCTCTTATTATGTAATATGTGAGTTTGTCAATAGATTCAGGTGGAACTTTTATGCGGTATTTTCTAATTATTTCCTTTGTTTTTTCTCTTAGATAGGTTTCTGCCTTTTCCTTAGTCTCTATGTCTTTTAGGTTTACGTCAACCTCTTCCATTAAGAAAGTTTTTATTTCCTGCAGTCGCATTTCTTCTTCTTTTTGAAGCGTGGGCTCTATTACTTCGTACAATGTTTTTTGGGTTTCAGGGTCTTTAACTATTGCTGCGTAAACATAGGGCTCTTTTATGGGATAAACTTCTCTAAAAGCGGTTGGTTTTTTCCCTTCCTCCTTTATTATTACACCTACCTCAGTTTGTTCTGTGGTTTTAGAGGGTTTTCGCATTGGTTTCTTCACCGTTGGTAATGTTCCCTTTGTTTAGAGTGTATCATGCTTTTACAAAAGTATAATGTGTCGTGAGTCTTAATAAGTTATATGCATGCCTAATCTTTAGCATGCTTAACAGTAATCAACTTTAATAGAACAGAAAACAAATTCTCTTATGGGTTTAATTTGAGCGCAACTGATGCTGAACATGGCCAAAAACATAAACCTCCTAAATCTAAGCGCAAAGCTGGAAAACAATGTGTGAAGTTTTGTCCAAAATGCGGTGCAGCCAATGTTTTTTGGGCTTCTGGTCTACCGCAACTATGGTCTATTTGGGAATGTAGGAATTGTGGATACCGCGGCGCGTTCATCCTCGAAGATGGCGAACTAGCCCAAAAACTCAGAGAAAAATATGCAAGAAAAAATGTTAAAAAATAGGCTCACTTGTACCTTGCCCGTCTTTTCTGCCGTTTCTTCTTTTGTCGACGCATTCTTTTCTTTTTCCATTTAGCGCGTATACCTTGCACGCTCCGTTTTCCTATGCTATTCTATTGTTGCGTGTCTACGCTTTAAATCCTCTTCAGTTCGGCCTAAGCGATGCATCAATTCCACTACCAAACTGTCCAAAAACACCATGCAATTGTTTTCGAAAACGCTTCCAAGCGGTGTTAAGGGTTCACGTTCGCCAACAAGTTGTCTAGCCAAGTAATCTTCTTCTTTTGGCCAACCTGTTTTTGTTCTTCCTTTGACTGTTACGGTGTGGTCAGCCATCTGGCCTAAGGGTGATTCTGAAAACGATGTGAAGGCAATGACTGTTGCACCGATTTCTTTGGCGGCTGCACTTGCGGTTAAAACCATTTTCGTGGTGCCTGTACCTGAAATGGCGATTAGTATGTCTCCTTTTTCTGCAGCTGGCGTGATGGTTTCGCCTAAGAAATAGACGTTGAAACCTAGGTTCATTAAGCGTAAGGCGAAGGCTCTGGCAACGAATCCGCTTCTTCCCATGCCTACGATAAAGATTTTTTTGTCTTTGGCCTCAAGTAGAAGCTTGATCAACCGTTCAACTTCTTTCATGTTAAGGTTTTCGATGGAGCTCTTGATGCCTGCAATGATTTCTTCTGCTGCCACTTTTAGCCATTTCAAATTTTTTCAAGCTCCGAGAATCCATTACACATTTGCCTGTATTAAAAGCCTTGCGGTTTAGAAAAAGCCTCTTAAGAGTTCATTAAATGATGGAATCGCAACATATAGGCGAACATAAATTGCGATTGCCAAAGTTCCAGCACTTATAAGTATTAGAAGGAGGTCGCTTCGGTGCATTTTTAGCACGTACAGGTTTGTGCGTTTTTTGGTTGCTCCCCACGCACGGGATTCCATTGCTTCAGCCAATTCGAGGCTTCTGCGAATTGCGCCTACGATTAGAGGTATAAGAATCGGAATATAGTTTCTGATCCTTTTCAGAAAGTTTCCTCGTTCAAGCTCTAAACCCCTGGCTTTTTGGGCGTCCATGATTGTCTGGGCTTCTTCAGCTAAAACTGGAACAAAACGCACGGCGGTTGTGAACGCAAAACAGAACTCGTATGGTATGTGTGTCTGCTCCAGGGCTAAGCCTAAATGATCTGGCGAAGTTGTCAAGAAGAAAATGGAGAAAGATTCAACGAGCACTATAAAACGCAGGGTCATAGCTGCAGCGTTTTCTAGGCTTGCTGCTGCTCCACGCCCTCCAATGAATGCGAAAATAAAGTTTGTCAAGAAAATTATTGTAGCCAAGAAGGCTGCCCCACGCATTGAACGGAGCCACTCACGTTTAATGCCAGCCAAGAGAACAAATGGAACCTGCATGAAGAACAGCATCATTAATGGTAAAAGTTCGCCAAAAATTATTGCGACCGCAAAAATTGCGCAAACATAAATGAATTTTATTCTTGGGTCTAAGTTGTGAATGGGCGAGTAAACCTTTCGAAACTTGAGTCCATCAAAAACGCTCATGGAGCTTTTTTCTCCAAAATTTTGAGCAAGATTTCCTGCGCTTCGTAAATGTCGATTACGTTTTTGGGGAGTTCTAGATTGGGAAGTTGTAGGAAAATTTGGGCTATTTGTGGTGGGACGATAGATGCTTGAGTTAAGATTTCCGGGTTTGTGAGGACTTTTCTTGCCTCGCCGTCAGCTACGATTTTTCCGTCAAGCATTAATAGAACTCTTGGGTTGCATTCAGCTACAAACTCGACGTCGTGTGTGACGATGATTATCGTTTTTCTCTGAGCTTTCATTTGCAAAATGAATTGTCTAAGCTTCTCTTTCTGTTGATAGTCTTGTCCTATTGTCGGCTCATCTAGTATCAGTATTTTCGGGTTCCAAGCCAGGATTGAAGCCAGGGCTACTCTTTTTCTTTCGCCGCCGCTTAGCATAAAAGGTGAGGTTTTTCTATACTGTGTTAAGCCTAAAAGGTTTAGAGCCCATGTTACTCGTCTTTTTGTAATGTTTTCTTTGAACCCGAAATTCTTTAATGCGAAGGCTATTTCATCTTCGACTGTTTCGCTGAAAAGCTGATGGTCTGGATTTTGAAAGACAAAGCCTACGTTTCTGGCTAGGGTTGCAATGCTGACTTTTTTTGTGTCGACTTCGTCAATAAGCACTTTTCCTTTGGTTGACTTCAGTAGTCCATTGAAGTGTTTGACCAGGGTTGTTTTTCCAGCGCCATTTTGTCCCATTATAGCTACGAATTCGCCATTTCGGATGGTTAGAGATATGCCCTTTAGTGCTTGTACACCGTTTGGATAGGTGAAGTAAATGTCTTGAGCTTCGATCATTAGGGTTTAAGAGCCTCCCTTAGCAAGGCTGCCATCTCTTCTGAAGACAGAGGAATGGTGTTGCCAAGTTTTACTCCGTCTTTTTGAAGTACGTGATAAAGATGTGTTGCCTTCGGAATTCCAACCCCAATTAAGCGGGCTTCTTCAGAGCTTAAGATTTTCCGGGGCTCACCGTCTAGAGCAACCTTTCCATCATCCAATATAATTAGGTGGTTGGCATATCTTGCTGTCAAATCCAGCCTGTGCTCAACGAGTAAAACGGTTATTCCGAGTGTTCTGTTTAGTTCGTAGATTACTTCGAATATTTTTTTTGCGCCTAGCGGGTCTAGGAAAGAAGTTGGCTCATCTAATACTATTACTTCTGGCTGCATGGCTAAGACAGATGCTATTGCAGCGCGTTGTTGCTGGCCGCCTGAAAGTTCGTGAGGTGCTCTCTCCCTTAAGTCATATATGCCTGCAAGATTCAGCGCCCAATCCGCCCTTTTAAGCATCTCTTCCCTTGGGACTCCAAGGTTTTCAAGTCCAAAAGCCACGTCTTTCTCAACAGATAAGGCGAAAAGCTGGTTTTCTGGGTTTTGGAAGACAAGCCCCACATGTTTTGCTAGTTCATGAATCGGATTTTCAGCAACGTTAAGTCCTGAAACAGTTATTTCGCCTTTCAATTCGCCTTGATAGAAGTGTGGAATTAATCCGTTGAAGCATCGGCAGAGGGTTGTTTTTCCGCATCCACTTGGGCCAGTGATGAGTGTGAATTCGCCTTTTTCTACTTTTATGGAAACATCTTTAATTGATGGTTTTGTTCCGCCTGGATATGTGTATGTAAGGTTTTTTGTTTCGATTATTGCCATTCTGACGTTGCCTGCCCATTTTTAAGCGGGTTATTGTCTCATTTAAGAGTAGCTACTTACTATTGGTTAACTGGTTTCTGCTTTAAAAGCCGTAAACAATATTTAAGCCCGGCTTCAAAGTCTCCTACACCGTTAACTCCAGCGGCTGTGGCGTGTCCACCACCCATGCCGTGGAGATATTCACCTAAGGGCTTGGCGACATCTTTACCTAAGTGTATGCCAGTTTTTTCGTGAAATTCACGGGTGCAGCGTAGGCTAATCTCTATATTTTCGTCTTTTTGCCCAGCTACAGCGGCAACGTGGGCGCCTATGTCGATTATGGCTCTGGCTGCTGAGGCTTGGTAGGCGCTGACGTGGGAAAGCGCGATTATCCATCCTCCAATTTTGAAAAGTCTGGCTCTTCTGCAAGCCTTTAATCTTGCTACACGCTCGGAGAAGTCGATGGGTAGAGAAAGCAGAGGTAATGTTTCGTGTGCGTTTACACCTGCATCAATGAGTTCTGCAATAGTTTTTAATGTGGACGAGTTGGCTAGGATGAAATGGCGTGTGTCAAAGGCTATGCCCAAAAACAACGCTTTAGCCTCATTTATGGGTGCTTTGATGCCCATTTCTCTAAAGAAGTTGTAGACAATCTCGCATGTTGACGATGCTTCTTCGTTGGTTATGCAGAGTTTTGCCAATTGTACCGTTTCTGGATGGGCTGCATGGTGGTCAATCACTATGATTGGTGCTTTTAAAGTTTTTACTTTTTCAGCCAGATTGTTCAATTGTTGAATTGTGTTAGTGTCAAGCAGAACTATTGCGTCTGCCTTTTCTACGTTGGGTTGTGTTTCTACTTCTATTGGCAAATATTTGAGAAGATGTTTTGTAAGTCGGCTTATTCCATGAGCCGCCCCGATTTCAACCTCAGTTTTTGGTCTTAAGGATTTTAGTAGGGCTGCGAAAGCGTAGGCTGAACAGATGGCGTCTGGGTCTGCATTATGGTGGCATAATAAGACAACCAGTTTAGCGTCTAATTCGTCCAAAATTTTGGTTATTTCTCTGAATGACACTTCAGTTCCTCTAAATATTTTTTAGCGGATGTGAACACCTCTTTCACTGCTTCATCGACAAGCTTTTGTACATCAAAGTCTTTCATTAATGGTGACAAAGCAATATTTATTTCGACTGTTAGTGTCACGGGTTTTGTTCCTTCAGCCTCGACGCTTATGTCTAGTTTCTCTATTCTTTTTGAAGGAACCTTTGATGAGGCATATTCTCTGGCGGCTTCTTCCGCAATTGAGCATAATTCTTCTATTTGTTCAGTGGTTAACTCCGGTAAGCCTAACTCTTCCACAAGTTCCACCTAACAGGGGCTACGGCTGGGATGGAGAAACTGGACTTAGGTCTTGTTGGAGCTTAGTTTGCAAATCCTTTATTTGAGGGCGTAAGCGTTCTTCTTGTTTTCCCAAAACTGTGGCGCGAGTGTTGAGCAGCTCCTTTCGTTCGTTTAAGTCAGCGGTTATTTTTGCTTTTTCTGCTTTTACCAAAAGTGAGCCAATAGCCTTGTATATGACTGCGTCTTCAGTCATTTTTTGCAGTTCGCTTAAGGCTTGTTCAATTTCTGTTAGTTCGATTTCTACTTGTTGTTTCTGGGCTAAGACTGATTGGAGTGTTTGTTGAAGTTGCTGAAGCCTTAATAGGCGTTCTTGAACTTGGGGTGGAAGCTTCGATATTTCGTCACTCACTTTGTATCCTTCCATTCTGCACAGCAATAAGTCAAGCCCTTAATAAAGCATTTTCCAAAAAAAAACAAAAACCTAGAGAAGTCTATCCATATTGGTTGATTTCACCGCCAAAATCTCCCCAAAACCACAAACCTACGCAGAGACTAATCACAAGTTCTATCTATTTATAGAGGGGCTATAGTAACCACAGAGCAAAACAGAAACATCAATCAACATTCAATGTTTCTCCAAAACTTCCAAAACATTCAATGCCGAGTTTATCCATCTCAAATAGGCGTTTAATGCTGCACGCAAAGCCACAGTATCTCTTGCTTCAACCTTTAAAACCAAAAAATTGTTATTTTCTTTCTCCAGTTTAGCTCTGGAACGCATCGTAGCAGGCTTATCAACCTCTGGTTTGAGAGCTTTAAAAACTATTTCTAAACCTTTTTCCGAAAGAAACTTCAAACGTACGATAGCACTACTCAACTTCTTCTTTTTCCGCTTTCAACACTTCTTCTATAGGTGCACCTTTAGCCACACGCCTTGCCACAATTCCAAGCTTTGTAGTCGGAGTATATGCTCCACCAGTGAACGTGAACCCACATTTTCTACAACCCCAAACACCAACGCTCACCCTTCTAACTCGCGAAAATCCACAATGCGGACACCGATGAGGTGTCTTCATCTCCGTAACCACTTTGCTGTAACGTTTTCTAACAGTAGATCCGTAGCGAACTCCCAAACCGCGTGTCGATCCTACCTTTTTTGTTCTTCCCATCGTTTCTTTACCACTCTAATTTTTTACGTATTTCTCCAGTCTTTTCGCTAGCCATTTTTGCGGCTTCCAACACTTGCTCAGGTGTAAAGTACCCTCTGCCACCTTTCTGTATCGCACATATGTTGCCATCATCCTCAATCGCCATCGAAAGCCTAGCATCCATTACCTCCTCTTCCTCCAACCCTGGGTCAACAACGAGTTTGTCGTTTATCTTTGCAAAAGTAACCGTTATCGGATGCCTTCTTATCGGAAGTTCAGTATACCCCTCCTTAATTTTCACTTCACCCTTCTCAATTTCATAATTGGGCATTTTCGTGTTAAGCAACGCAGCCATGGCAGCTAAAGCCGAAGCATCTATCAAATTTCCGTCATGATTAAGCACATAGACATCAACAAAAACAACAAACACCTTTTTTCCAGGCTCAATACATAACTTTTCTACGTCAATAGCTTTAGACTCCCTTATCCCCCTGTCAACGACCCTCGCAATCTCGATAGAATTTTCATCAGGAGGTCCAGGTTCAAAAGTCGATGATGCCAAAGGCACCAGTTCAGCGTTTACCGTTAAAACGCCCTCGTTAGGAGTGTCGGGAAATGGTTCGCCAAACTCGATTTTTGTCCCAGCCACAACTTCCGTTTTTCCCAGTAGCGCCCTTGCAGAGCCTTCAGCACGCTCGATTATTCCCTGTTCAACTTTTATTTCACGATAATCCATTAGACCTCTACCATCCAAACGTTTCCCCTTAGCAATTGATTGCACAATCTGTTTCTGCTTTACACGAGTAACCAACGATGCCACTATTCTTCACCCTCCTTAACACTAACATATTTAGCTTTTAGCGCTTCCTTTTGCATCGTATAGATTTTTTTACATCCTTCAAGCGCTAAGTTCAATGCCTCCTCAAACTCTTCAGACGTTAATATCCCATCCATCTGCAACAACGTTACGGCATTCAGATTAGGCATTAAAGCTACAGGAACATCTGCTGCTCCCATTTTGTCTTCTGTATCCATCAAATCCAATATTATTGTGTCGTCAATTTTTCCAGCCGAGCATGCAACCACCAAATCCCGCATTGGAATGCCTGCGTCCGCTATAGCTAAAGATGCTGCTGTTATGCTGGCGCACCTTGTGCTTCCATCAGCTTGCAAAACTTCAACAAAAACATCTATGCCTGTTCGCGGATAATATTCAAGGAAAATAGACGGTTCTAGGGACTCTCTAATGACTTTTGAGAGTTCTATCTCTCTTCTCGAAGGTGCTGGAGACTTGCGTTCCTGAACAGAAAAGGGAGCCATGTGATAGCGGCATCTCAAAAACATTCGATCTGGAAGTGCTAAGTGTTTTGGATGTAATTCCTTTGGACCATATACCGCAGCTAAAATCTTGTTCTTTCCTTGTTCAATGTAGGCTGAACCATCAGCGTTTGCTAAAGCACCTACCTCAATTTTTATTGACCGTAACTCATCCGATTTTCTCCCATCCAGTCTCAAGCCTTTTTTATCAATTAACTTTTCAGTTTTCTGGCTCATTTTTAATTTCCTCCCGTTTTGCTTTTTCCTCTTTTAACATCTGAGCTACGCGGTCTGTTAAACCGCTTGTGTGAGATTCTTCCTCAATCTTGTGAATAGCCATGATTGCCAACTCTTCGTCTTCAAGGTTTTTACCTGTGATTAGTACAACTCCGTTAAGTCCCAGAATTATTTGACAACCTGTTTCCTGTTTTATCACGGATATCATTGAACCTTTTCTGCCGATTAAGCGAGGAATCTTTGTCGGCGTGATTTTTACTATTTGTCCACGGGTTATCTTTCCTAGTCCAGGTTCGTCAACTGCTAATTGCGGGTTATGTGCTCTGTCATAAGCAACTATTTTTGCAACTACCAAATCTCCTATTTCAAGCACTTGGGATAATTCGTCTTTTTGCGGTTTGAAGGGTCTACCTAGAACATCTGACGCTCTTAGAAGGGCTTCATAAGGTGCGTTAATGTTCACAGTCCACCCGTTAAATCCCACTTCTACAATTGTTCCTATAAC
Source organism: uncultured Candidatus Bathyarchaeia archaeon (assembly GCA_964450845.1). GTDB lineage: Archaea > Thermoproteota > Bathyarchaeia > Bathyarchaeales > Bathycorpusculaceae > CAVZKK01. Next base: position 21,396 of record CAYVGZ010000004.1, read on the forward strand.
CATGTCTCCCACTCTTGGGATATAAAATGCCTTTAGAGCTACGACATTCACTCTTTTATTTTCGTATTCCACCATTCCAATTCTTGATGCATAAATTTTGTTATCCTCTGCATATGTGTTTTCGCCAGCAATGTATTCGCCTTCTGCAATCAAATCTCCAGGGGTTACAAGCTGTCTTCTTTCAAAAGATGTTGGCATAGTTTTTACACCTAATCATTCATAATAAATGTTTTAGGAAATTATTTTTGCTTCTCCGCTTCCTTTTGTTATTTCTCCAAGTTTTTCTAGGAATGGACCATATAAACCTGCTGGCATTTCCAAGACTCCATACCATGAACCGTCTGCACGCCATTCCTCTTGTTTTATTGTTCCAAAACCTTTAATTGTTCCATAGGCCCTTGCTGAATATTCTGCTGGCACATGAACTCCAACGGATACTTGCTCCATCTTTAATGGCAAAATCGGTCGCAACAGCTTTATTATTTCTTTCGCTTGTTCTTCCACTGGCTTAAAGGGTTCTATTGAATACCGGATTTGTTCCATGGCATTTTCTATGCGTAACGGCGGATGCGGAAGGTTTGTTTTGGGGTCAACGCATTGCCTTGATATGAAATCTACTATTTGTTTCCTTTTGTCCTCAATCATTTTTCTCCGTTGTTCTGTAGTAAGCTGTAACGTTCCCTTTTTCAGTATTACCTCAGCCACTTTCAGCAACTCTGTTGTTCCAAAAGCTTTACGTAGGTTTTCTTCTGATACTTTTGTGCCTTTGTTTGCATCTGAAAATATAGTTTCGCTGACTAACACTTCGGTTATTGCTGCTAGTTTTCCTGTGTGATAATCTAATGCTTTTTGAGGTTTTACAAGAACTTCGAAGTGTTCATTATCCTTTGTTATGCGGGCAATGGTGTATTTTTCACTCATCAGGGTTTCACTTGCCCACGCCTAACTCTTTCATGTAACTTTCAATTTTTTCGTCGCCTAACATTTCCATTTTTTTGGTTTCCGAGGGAATCACAGCTATTTTTATGCGTGGTGGCAGTTGTCTGGCTTCCAAGGCTTTTACTAGGCATTTCACTGCGAGTTTCGTGGTTTCTTCGAGGTTCATGTCTTCTTTGTACTCCTCTTTTAATATAGCCAGTGCTGTTTCTCTTCCACCGCCCCAAGCTGTAGCCTTATATCCTCTGTACACTCCGCTGGGATGAGTTCCGAAAAGTCGGGTTCCTGTTTTGTCTACTCCGCCGAAGATTATGGAGATTCCGAAGGGTCTCACGCCAGCGTGTTGCGTGTAGAGCTGCATTATGTCGCACACTCTCTTGCTTACTACTTCCGTATCTATTGGTTCATCGTAGGTTAGCCTGTTACTTTGGGCGTATACTCGTGCTTGGTCTATTAGGATGCGGGCATCTGAGCTTAAACCTACTATGGTTGCGCCGATGTGGTCGTCAATCTTGAAAATTTTCCATGAATATTCTGTTTCTTCAAGGGGTTCAACATTTTCTTCTGCTCCTAAAACTACTCCTTCGGAGCATCGGATTCCTAAAATTGTGGCTCCACGGTTAACTAATTCCATTGCATATTCAACTTGAAAAAGCCGTCCATCTGGTGAAAAAACTGTTATGGCACGGTCGTATGCTCCTGGTGCTGCAAACACAGACATTAATATCTACCTCACACTATTCCTATTCACGTTTGCAGACTTTCATATAACAACTAAACTAAAAACCTTTTCCTATTGATTTCTGCTTTTAGCAGTGTTCTTGTTCTTGAATGCTTCCTTTTGCTCTCTGAGTGAGTTTACCCTCCTATATATAGGTTGAACTCTTTGTCCATTGGCTATTTCTGCATGCCTAGAAAAAGAAGTATCCATCAAAAAGAGCTACGCATGTTTTTTGAATTTTTTGTAATTGAAAAAGAGAATGGTTAATTGAAAATTAAGGCTACCTTTCCCAGTCTAACAGTCTTTTTTGCCCCTCAATCTTCTTAATGTCCGTCAAGTCCTGTGTAACTTCCATTGTTCCCAAATATTTCCCATTCTTGTCTCTCACTGCGAAGTATCTTATGTGAATTAAGCGGTTGCTCATTGTAATCCAAAATTCAGCAGAATCTTTCTTGCCTGTCTTGAATGCTTCTAGAATCTTGTTTACTATGTGAACGCTCTTCTGTGGATGGCATAGTTGCACTTTTCTTCCAATAACTGCCTTTGTGCGAACAAAAATCCTTTTTTCAGCCTTGTTGAAGTATTTTACAGTATCATTTGCGTCAACAAATGAAATGTCAACAGGAAGGGCGTTCAAGATGGCTTCAATCTCTTCCTTATATAGAGAGCCATTCTCAAGCTGCAGTATACCTTCAGGCGCTGGTGTTGTCTCTTTTAAAATTCTCTTCTCATCCTCGTCCATCACGATTTCTCCTTAATCTTCTCAGCAAGAGTCTTACCTATTTCAATTATCTTCGTAATGTCGTTCTCTGTTGGTGGACCATTAATCTCCAGTGCTCCGACAATTTCCATTTTTGATGGACCGATGACCTCTTGAACTTGCTTTATTGTGCCGCCTCCCCACCCGTAAGAACTTAGAACTGCAGCAAATTTGAGCGGCGGGTTTAAAGCTTTCACCAAGTAAGTGGCATAAACGGCTAGTGGATGTGCACCGCCCAAGACTGTGGGTGCGCCCAAAACTATGGCTCTTGAATCCACTAAATCCTTAGCCACATCGCCAATATCGCTCAACGCTAAATTATAAACTGCAATTTCGATGCCTTCAGACGCTAAAGTGTCCGCGATTGTTTGAATCATTTTTTCTGTGCTATTCCACATGGTCACGTAAACAATGATGAGTTTTTGTCTGGTTTCCCCGTTCGCCCACTTGTCGTAGGCGTTACGTATGCGTTCGGGATTTCTATAGATTGGTCCATGACTTGGCGCAATCATCTCAATCTCTAAATTCTTTATTTTTTCCAGCGCTCTTTTGGCCATGGCACTAAAGGGCATCATTATCTCGCCCCAATATCTTTGAGCGTGAACAAGCAAGTCTTCCACTTCATCATCGTATTGCCCCTTCGCTAAGTGTGAACCGAAGAAGTCGCATGGAAACAGAATCTTATCTTCTTGCAAGTATGTGAACATTGTTTCTGGCCAGTGGAGCATTGGGGCTTCGATGAAGTGGAGAGTTTTGCCGCCTAAGTCGATGTTTTCTTGGTCTTTTACTGCTATTATTCGTTCTTCGGGCACTTTGAAGAAGACTTGAGCCATCTTAGCGCCCCTGTTTGAAGTAACCAATTTAGCTTTACTGTTGATTGACATGATGTATGGAATGGCATTTGCATGGTCAGGTTCAGCATGATTCATTATCACATAATCAATTTCGCTTGGGTCCACGATCCTGCGGATTTTATCTTCAAACTCTTTTTCAAAGCCAGGATTTACCGTGTCAATTAACGCCTTTTTGCTTTTGCCAATTACTAAATAAGCGTTGTAGCTTGTTCCTTTTGGCAGTGGAATCAAAGCGTCAAAAAGTCTACGGTTCCAATCTCTGACGCCAACCCAGTAGACGCCTTCTACTATTTTGGTTATGTTTCGCCAACTCATGTTAATTCCTCAAGTTGATATTACGATTGTAATAAAGTATATTTATGCCTTTCTACAAATTATAAACGAGGCATCCATTGATGTTACTTCCCTGTGAAATATCGGTAAAATGTGTACTGCCAGCGATTAGAGCCTTGATAGCTAAAGAACTCATGACGAAATATAAGCTAAAACAAGCGGAAGCAGCCAAGATTATTGGAGTTAGCCAACCTGCCATAAGTCTTTATCGTAGACAAATTCGTGGAAGAGCTATCAATTTAGAAAATGACGCTGAAATATTGAAGTTAATACAAAACCTAGCAGCCTCTTTGGCTGAAGGAGGATTAACCCATAAAGACTTTATTCCCATGTTTTGCGAAATCTGCAGAACAATCAGGGCAAAAGGCTTGATGTGCAAATTACATAAAGCATTTGACCCAACCATAGGCATCGAAAAATGCGAACTTTGTTCAGTCATAACGACAGGAAAATATAGAGTATAACCCTATCCTTCCAGTCTTTTAAACTCATACCCACACATCATTTATTCTCTTTTATGTTAAATGATAATTCTTTATAATGTCCGATGCTAATTCAAAATTATGAGGAACCACAAACTATGAACTATTTTGCTGCTTGGAAAGTTTTAGAGGAAATAGTGGCTGATTTCCGAAAAAGAGGAACGGCTATCCCAGCGGAAATTATGAGTGATTTGAGGTCCGCAAAGACCTTGATTAATGTCTTAAAGGCTGATCCAAGCCGTGTAGACACCAGCCAAAAAGTTGATGAATATCTTCTCAATTTGGAATCCTACCTCATTTCTGAAGGACAGAAAATGTTTGGAACTAAATACGTTGAAGAGTGGCTTAAACGGTTGGATGAAGCGAGCAAGAAAATATTGGAAAAGGAGGAAGAGGAGACAAAGTTTATTCCAGATGTTCCACGAGAACATAAGTGGATTCGAGTGAAACCTTCAACTGAATTACCAATCGAAAAGCTAAAGACGCTAGCTAAAGAATCGCACCTTTCATATAATGTTCAAAGTGATGGTTGTCTGCTTGTTTATGGCGAAGATGAGTACATAAAAGAGTTTGTCAAAAAGATGGCTGCAAAATATGGATTAAAAGTCAAAAAATAACGCTAAAACATGACCGTTAAACTTGAGGATAAATAATTTAAGAAGTTGAGGCGGCAGCATAACCGTGAACAAGGCATAATGCAAAAAACCTGGCAATCTTGCTCATTTCATATTTTTCAGGTATATCTTACGATGATAAAAAATGTTATCTGAATCATTATCTTTTCATAGTTCTTATATAGAAAAATCTTACAGAAGAATCTATAGCCAAATGATTTCCATATTCCCTAAGAGTGAGGGCGCAAGCTGAATGCCCTACATTAAAAAGATTGAACTTAAAGGATTCAAATCTTTCGGACCGCAAACCGTTAAAGTAGTCCTAGATAAGGGCTTTACAGCCGTCACAGGACCAAACGGAAGCGGGAAAACAAACATTGTTGACGCAGTTTTATTCGCATTATGCGAATTAAGCACTAGAAGGCTACGGGCGGAAAATGCAGCCAAACTGATTTTCCACGGTTCTGAAAAGGCTGGATTAGAAAGGGCAATAGTAGCTAAGGTAATAATCCAGTTTGACAACACTGATGGCCGCATGCCAGTTGACACAACCACTGTTACAGTCTCTCGGGAAGTCTATAGAAACGGTCAAAGCGTTTATAGACTTAATGGCAGAAGAATCTCGAGAGCGAACATTTTAAATGTTCTTTCCATGGCTGGAATAAGCTCCACAAGCCAAAACATAATTCTGCAAGGTACAATAACCCGTCTAGCAGACATCTCTTCGATGGAACGTAGGAAAATCATTGAGGATTTGGTTGGAATAGCCCAGTATGACTCTGAGAAGGCTGAGGCTGAAGAAAAACTCCGAGCAGCAGACATTTCCATACATACCGCTATGGGCAGAATAGACGAAGTCCAAAAAAGGGTGGATGACCTTGAAAGAGAACGCAACGAACTGTTAAGGTATGATTTCATCCAAGAAGAAATAAAAAAGTTTGAAGCAGTGAAGCTTTCAAATGATATGGTGCAGATACAAGATAAAGTGGAGGAAACTTCCTCTCAAGCAAATAAAGTTAGAGATAGAGTTGAAAAATTAAGACAGCTACGTGAAGAGCATAGGTCAAAAAGAAGAGATGTTGAGGGTGAATGGCGAAAACTAAGCTCAGAAATCGTTGAGGAAGGCGGTTCACAAGTATTAAAAGTGCAAATAAGAATAGGCGAATTGAAATCAAAACTAACAGAATTAACAACCAAAATAACCTCGGGAAAAACAAGCCTTGAAGGCTTAAAGCGAATCAGAGAAAACAGTCTTCAACAGTATCAAACCATTCGAAATGAAATTCGTGAAAACCGCCAAAAAATCAAACATTTAAAAAGCAGTTATGATGGAGTTTTCAACCAGATAAACGAAAAACAGGCTGAACACGATGCTTTAGTGGATGAAACTGCTCAGCTTTGGGAGAATCTAGGAGAAAACAGCAAGAGAATCCGAGAAATTGAGCAACAACTCGAAAACTATTACAAGAGGCTTACATTTTTAAGGTCTGAACACGTAAAAAGCCAGACAGCAATCAAAATTCGCACAAGAAGATTCAAAGATCTGATTGAACGCGAAGGAAATTTTGCGTCAACATTAAGCGAACTCGAGAAGTCGCTTGCTGAGCTTGAAAAGGTGCAGAAGGAACAGAAAACACAGCTTAAAAGTCTAGAGCACATGCTTGAGCGAAGAATCGCACAAAAAGAAGCCGTAGAAGGGGAAATATCTGAAGCTGGAAAAATAGCTGATTCGGCACGCACAGCAGTCATAGAGTTTGTGACGCAAAAGGAACTTGCAGAGACTGTTGCCTCGGAAGAGAAAGCCCTAACAACTATAGAAGAACTTGGCGAGTTAGGCGTAATTCCAGGCGTGTACGGCAGACTTCGCAACTTGATCAAAATTGACAAGACTTATCAACAGGCAATAGAGGCGACAGCGGCAGGATGGCTTGATGCAATTGTTGTCATAGATTTCGATGCGGCTTTCACATGTACAGAAACATTGAGAAGAATGAAACTGGGAAGAATCAAGATAATTTCGCTTCAAGGAACATCAAACCCTAAACCTTTAAAGATTCCTGAAAAAGAAGGCGTCACTGGTGTAGCCTCTTTTTTCATAAAATATGCGAAGAATTACGAGTCTGCAATACATTTCGTTTTTGGCGACACATTAGTCACGTCAGACGAGAAAACTGCTTTCGCCCTATCCAGCGAAGGCTACCGCGCAGTCACAGTTAGTGGAGACTTGTACGAGATAGGCGGAGCATTCGAAGGCGGTTACTATCGTGCTCCAATAGATTTTTCAACCATAATCCCAAGCGAGACAGCCATCAAAAGCCTTGATGAAGCCGTCAAAGCCCTACAGCAGCATCTTTCACGAAGAGGCAGTGATGTAACCTCTTTCGGGGAGGAAATCGATAAAACTCGTGTTGAAATTGCGCGTCTTTCAGAGGCCATAATCACGCTTGACAGAGAAATAGCTAGAGTTAAAAGAAGTGTCAAAAGAACAAAGACCAACATCAAACGAGTCAATCATTACATTGAACGGCTTAAGGAGGAAATTGAAAACGGAAAAACACAAATGTGGCTCCACAGGGCTGAAAGAAGTTCGATACAGAAGGGGATGCGGAAACTTCAGAGTGAGTTAGCCACTCTAAAACGGAAAACAGACCCTTCAAACATCCAAGAAATGGCGGTTAAAAGAGAGCGACTCGCCGAAGAAATTATCACTTTAAGGCAGAAACTCGGTACAATTCAAACAGAAAATTCAACGCTTCAATCACAATTTGACAATGTTTTAAGGGTTGGATATCAAAACGCGAAAATTCAACTTGCTAAAGTTGAACAACAGTTAAGAAGAGTTGAGAAGGAAGTAGAAGAGGCTCTTCAAGAGCGGGAATCACTGAAGCAGGAGTTGGCAGAACTGGAGAGAAGCCGCGTTGAACTTTCCAAGACCGTTTTGTCTGCGAGGGATGAAGCCAAAAAATTCACTACCCAAATAGACGACATAGACAAGGAACTTCGCAAGCTTGATTCGGAGTATGAGCAAACTGATCGTTTGTTAAATCAGCTTCAGCTCAACATCCAAACATCCCAGCTTCAGCTTGAGCAGTATCGAAACCAGCTTAGACAGTTTGGTTATGAACAACCACTAGTTGTAACGCCGAAACAAGTTGAAGAAGCTGAAACATCTATAACGATGATGCAGTTTGAACTTGAAAGAATAGGCGCAGTAAACCAGCTCGCCTTATCACATTACGCTGAACAGATTTCACGCTATAAGGAACTCTCATTAAGAATGAACGAGCTTGAAAAAGAAAAACAGACCATAGTGCAGTTTATGGATGAAATTGAACATAAGAAACGCAAGGTTTTCACAGAAGCCTTCGAAAAAGTCAGCAGTAACATGGCAACATATTTCTCAAAGCTTACAGGAGGCGGAAATGCCACTTTCAAACTTGACAATCCGGATGACCCCTTCTCGGGAGGCATTGACATGATTGTTCAGTTTCCCAATAAGCCTTCAATAGTTGTGAGCGGAACCAGTGGTGGTGAACGTTCAGTTGCAGCTGTTGCTTTCATATTCGCCCTCAAAGAGTTCACCCCTGCATCTTTCTACATCCTTGACGAGATAGACGCCCATTTAGACGCTTTTCACGTTTCAAAACTTGCCGACCTTCTTTTGGAGGAGTCGGAGAAAACTCAGTTTATAGTCATCACCTTAAAGCCTGAAATGGTGAATAAAGCGCAAAAAGTTTATGGAGTTTATGAACGTAACGGGGTTTCAAACGTTATAGCGGCTCGATTTCTAGAGGTGCCAAGTTAATGTCATCCACAATCGTTAAGAAACCGTTTTATTTGCGTCCCCCATGGAACATTCTTTTCGATTTTCACAAGCTTGAAAAGCTTACACCTTGGAACATCAACGTTGCCTATTTGCTCACATCTTTTCTTGAGGAGATGGAAAAAACTGGGCAGATAGATTTTAGGGCTTCTGGCGTAGCTCTTGATTCTTCAGCGCTTATATACTTGATGAAGTCGAAGCTTCTGCTGAAACTTGAAGAACCGCCGCCACCGCCTAAACCTCCACAAGATTTTCTTCCTCCGCCTCTTTTTCTGCCGCTTAGGCATGAATTAACTTCAACAACCATAAGGAATCTGCTGGAAGTGTTAGACGACGTTTTAAAAGGTGAGAAATTAGTCCGTTTTGAAAAAGCTGTTGCAGAACCCCTTCTTCCAACGCCTTCAGAGATTCTGCCGCAGCTGGACATATACCTTATGGAAATTGAGTTGCAAATGGAAACGCTTTATGCTTCTCTTTCGGAGAAGGTGAAAGGCACAGGAATAATAGAGTTTTCGACTTTCATAAAGGGTGTTGGTCGAATGGAAGCCATCCGCACATTCATTCTTCTACTATTTTTAGCGCAAGATGGAAAAGTAAGCTTATTGCAAAATGAAGAAACTGAAGAGATATACATAAGTATTGGAGATCTAAGCATTGCAGAAGGCGGAAAAACAAACGTTTAAACTCGCAAATTTTCAGGAGAAGCATGTTGCAGATGGAATGCAACGTGACTTGGCTTTGTTGGAAGCCGCTTTGTACGTTGCTGGTCGCCCCTTAGACTTAAACGAGTTATGTTCTGTTTTGAAGACTCGTTCCAAAAATAAAACAAGAAAACTTGCAAAGATGCTTACGAAAGAATATGCAAATAAGAACACGGCTCTCGAAATTTTAGAGCTAAAAGATGAAAGATATGTTTTGCAGTTAAAAGCCGAATTCACGCCTTACGTTAAGAAACTTGTCACTAGACCGCTGCTTTCTACTGGTCCATTAAAAACGCTTTCATACATAGCCTACCGACAGCCAATTTCTCAAAAAAGAGTTGTTGAAGTACGGGGGCATCATGTCTACGGTCACATTAGAGTGCTGAAGGAAATGGGTCTAATCGCCGCCGAAAGAAGCGGACGTTCATCAGTTCTCAGAACAACTGAATATTTTGCTGACTACTTCGGCTTAAGCCACGATGTGGCAACCATGAAAAAAGAGTTGAAACATGTCTTTGAAGACTTCTCAAAACAAGAAACGCTTGAACCCTGAAACGGATAGGTTTATATTGCAAAATAACGGTGATAGTGAACACTTAGTTTGGAAACTAAAAAGGGAAATGTGACATGTCGGTTTGGCACGGCGATCTACGCAAGAAAAAACTGTCTGGAGGCAGAAAAAGAGCCTACAGGCGAAAGAGGAAATTTGAAGAGGGGAGATTTCCAGCCGAAACCATCCTAGGCGCACCGAAGAAGAAAATTGTTAGGGGAAGAGGACAATCCATGAAAATCAAGGCTTTGAGCGACAAGTACGTGTGTGTAACTGATCCGAAAGGTGGAAAAACAGAGAAGGTTGAGATTATGCGGGTTGTCAAAAACCCCGTCAACGTTGACTACGACCGCAGGGGAGTAATAACGAAAGGCACAGTGATAGAAACTTCTCTTGGTTTGGCGCGTGTTACTTCTCGTCCCGGACAAGATGGAATAATAAACGCCGTTCTCATCAGCGAAGAAGAAAAGAGTTAATCTGCTCTTTCTATTTTGTTGCAGTTATGCTCTGAATTTTTAGCAGTTGTTTTGCAATTTTTCGTATTACCTGCTCTTTTGCCTCATTTTTCTTCACAAGAAGCATGCCAGTTTTCAGCCACGGCGTCTTTGGATAACCAGCTTCCGCCACAAGTTCATGTTCTAAACCAAGTTTTTCCACAGCATCTTTTATCTCTAAAATCTTCGGAGAAGGCACAGACAAGTTTTTTGGAACTCGCCTACCATCCTTTCTGGTTTTTGTTGAATCAAAGTAGGCTGGCCAAATGATGACTTTATCTTGTTTACGCATGTTCGCTTCTCCAATTATTATTTGTGGGTGTAGTAGGCTGTTAGTTTCTTGTTAACCTCGTCGATTCTGACGAAGCCAAACCTCTCAAATTGTATTTTGCTGTTTGGCTTTAACTGTTTGCAGGCGCTTTCTGCAATTCCTTCCGCCACTGTTGCGTCGGGCATAACGACTTGACAGGGTATGTCCTTTCCAACGGGTATCCAGTGAATTAATTGTGCCTTAGCTTTTCTTGCTTCTTCATAGGATTCGCTTATGAAAGATGCTTCAGCGGAATACACATTTGTGTTTTCGATTTTTATGTTGAACAGTCCCATGAGGCGAATTAGATTGCCGATTTTTGAAGCATCCACATCCTTTTTTGAAACCCAAATAGCTACAGAATTGCCTTTTCCCTCAGGCTTTATCATGTACTCTCTGAACCCTCTTTCAGGCTTCTCTGGATGCAAATGAAGCTTTGCCACAAAAACTTTGGGAATCTTTTGCACAATCAATTCTATTGGGTTATGCACAAAAAAGTATCTGTCAGCTGTTGGGTCCAAGATTTTGCGGTTATACGCATACAGATTTTCCCAGCTTAAAATGACGTCTGAAGTTTTAGGTCCAACATCAATTATCATTTTCTTAATGGCTTCTGGCACTATTCCCCTTCTTCTTAAAGCTGCAAAAGTTGCCAGACGAGGGTCATCCCAATCCTTGTATAAGCCTTCCCTTATTCCCTGAACAATTTTTGACTTGCTCAAGGAAGCCCCAGTTATTTTGAGCCTGCCATAATGTATTGCTTCTGGATATTGCCAGCCCAAATATTTATACATATATTCTTGTCTGACTTGATTTGTCAGGTGTTCTTTTCCACGGATTATGTGAGTTATTCCCATCAAATGATCATCGACGCCGCACGCCAAATTGTATAGAGGCCAAACATGATATTTGCTTCCAACGCGCGGGTGTGGATATTTTTCGGCATCAATGACGCGAAGCGCAGGCCAGTCTCGAACTGCTGGATTCGGATGGTTCAAATCGGTTTTCACGCGGACTACCACTTCGCCTTCTCTATACTTGCCTTCAAGCATGCGTCGCCATCTTTCCAGTTGTTCTTCAGACGGCAAATTGCGACATTCACATGACTTGCTGGCTAATATCTTCTCTCGAAATAGCTCTGGCTGGCATGTGCAAACATAAGCGTTGCCATCCTTCAGCAACCTTTCAGCATACTCGTAGTAAATTGGAATTCTGTCGCTTTGGACGTATTTTTCATCTGGCTTACATTCAAGCCAAGCTAAATCCTCTCTGATACGGTCATAAAACTCTAAGACTGGTCTTTTCACCTTCGGGTCTGTATCTTCAAAGCGTAGAATGAACTTGCCCCTATACAAACGCGCGTACTCATAGCATAATACTATCGCTCTTGCTGAGCCCAAGTGCAGGACACAGTCTGGGTTGGGCGAAAAACGCGTAACAACCTGCGCATACTTTTCAGCGTTTGGCAAAGGTGGAAGACGTTTTTCCTCTTCAACTTTCTCCCTGACCAAGGCTTCTGGCCAGTTTTCCTCAACAATGCGTTGTTGCTCGCTTAATGGAAGACTGTTAACTTCTTTAACGATGTCATTAACAAGAGCGGACAATTCTTTAACTTTAGTTCTAAACTCGGATTTTTCGCCCAGAATCTTTCCGATAACAGGTCCTGCTTGCGCTTTTCCTTCATGTCTAATAGCGTTTAGCAAAGCAATTTTTTGAATAACTTCCTTAAGTTCAGCAATTTCTTCAGGTGTCAATGAGGTAACACTCTTTTAGGCTTTAGATGTTCCTTTCAATTAAGAATTTTGCAAAAGCATTCAATTTTTCCTTCGCATCGGAAGCTGGTATGAACTTTTCAGCTTCTATCCAGCTTTCTTCAACCATTTTTGTCGCAAATTTTTTTGCATAGTCTAGGGAGCCATACTTTTCCATGATTGCTATTGCTTCTTCTATAAACGTCTGGTCTGAAGCGTGCATGTTAAGAATTTCAATAAGTCTCTGCTTATCCTCAGAGTTTGCTGCTTTTAATGTATGAATGACCATTAGGCTTCGCTTTCCCTCCGTTACGTCTTTTCCGCGTCCACCTTTCTTTTCTGCAAAATCTGCGCCCTTCAAATCAAGAACATCGTCTTGAATTTGGAAAGCAACTCCTATGCTTTCAGCGAAACGTCCAAGTTTTTCAACAAGCTCAACCTTTGCATCCGCCAGAACTGCAGCGATTTTTGCAGCCATCCTTGCTAATGTTCCAGTTTTGTAAGCGCACATCTGTAAATAGTCCTTTTCATCTATTTTGTCAGCGTTTGCTAAGCCTCTATGCCACGCAATGTCCACTGCTTGACCAAAGCTTAAGCTAATCATCTCCTGCACATAAATTTCGTAGACTTTGCGAAGTTTTTCTAGAGAAACTTTTTCTCTGTTTTCTATTAGTGACAGAAGCGGTAGATAATACATGGCGTTTCCCGTGTTAATGGCTATGTCTAATCCGTATATTTTGTAGGTGCATGGTTTTCCTCTTCGGAATTCAGATGCGTCTTCTATATCGTCTACCATCAAAGTTCCATTATGAATTACTTCTGGGATTATAGCAAAATCAACGAAATCCTCTGGATTCTTGCCCAAAGCCTCACAGATTAGCAGAAACAAGGCTGGGCGCCATCTTTTTCCGCCTCTGTCAAGAAACTCCCATATTGGTTCGGCGACTGTCTTGTTTAAGGCTTCTAGGTTATATGCGTAGCGTGGTGGGTTAATCCTAAAAAGAGCAGCCTTTTCAGAAAACATTCTGGGAACATACTTTTCAATAACTTTGTCTATTAAAGCAGCTTTTTCTTCGAGAAATTTCTCAATATCCAAATGGTTTAGCTCCTCTCTCTCTGTGCATAGCCGTCTACGTTGAACTTCCTCATCTTCAGCCACTCTGCAGTTTCACCCATCACAACAAATGGTGTTTCCTTCAAGGCTTTGACTGAGTCTGCCCCTACAAGAAACATGTTAGTTTTCAATTCTTCTATTAAAAGTGAAAGCACGTCTTTTGTTTCTTTCACGCTTTTAACTGCTGCATGTAGCACTGGCTGTGAAAGGCTTGTTAGGCTTGCGCCCAGAGCCAGAGCCTTAGCCACTTCAACTCCGCTGCGTATTCCTCCAGAAGCAATTATTGGAATGTTTACTGTTTGAGAAACTTCAACCATGCTTATGGCTGTTGGGATGCCCCAGTCCCAGAAAACGTCGCCCAATCTGCGTTGGAAACTGTTTGCTTTTCTTTTTGTGCGGTAATATTCTACTGCTGCGAAGCTTGTGCCGCCTGCTCCGCTTACGTCTATGCCTTTCACGCCTGCAACCTCGAGTTTTTTTGCCTCTTCTGCAGCTATGCCTGCGCCTGTTTCTTTTACAATCACTGGTACGTCCAGTTCCGTTGCGATTGCATCTATTTTCTCAAGTACTCCTCTGAAGTTTGTTTGGCCTTCAGGCTGGACAGCTTCTTGCAACGGGTTCAGGTGTATTGCTAAGGCGTCTGCTTCAATCATTTCTATAGCTTTTTTTGCCTCTTTTAAACCGTATCCGTGGGCGAGTTGCGCTCCGCCGATGTTGGCGATTAGAAAAGCTGTTGGAGCCTTTTTTCTGGTTATCGAAAAGGTTTTTTCAAGTTTTCGGTTTTCTATAGCCGCTCGTTGGCTTCCAACACCCATCCCTAAACCCAACTCTTCCACGGCTTCTGCTATTGTCGCATTAATTTTGGTTGCTTCTGGTGTTCCGCCAGTTATTGCACCTACGATTAGTGGCGCGGAGAATTTGTGGCTGAAAATGGTTGTGGACAAGTTTATTTTTTGCTTGTCAATTTCTGGCAAAGCCTTATGGACGAAGTGGATGTCTTCGAAGCCCGTTGTGGCTTTTCTTGCTTGGGCATTTTGGTTTAAAGAGATTCTTATGTGGTCTGCTTTGCGTTTTCTTGTTTCCGTTGCCATCTTTACTCCTTCTCTATTAAGGTGCCTTCCACTTTTTCTCCTTTTAGAGCTTTGTAGATATAGTTTGGTTTTGTCGCATTTACGATTGTTGTCGGGATTCCCTGTTCTATGGCTGGTATAAGCTCTGCAATTTTGCCAAACATGCCGCCTGTAACGTCGCAGGCCGTTGGCTCGTCAAACTTGTTTTGAAGTGCCTTCAATTCTGTAAGTGTTAAGTGCTTAAACATTTTTGCAGTTTTCTCAACCTTAGGGTCAGCATCGTATAATCCGTCAACGTCAACGCCTATTATGATTCGTTTTGCGTTAAACTTTGTTGCAATGTAGGACACAAGCTGGTCGCCAGATAATATTGTAAAGCCTAAATCAGTGTCAAAAACTGCGTCGCCGTACATAATAGGCAAAAAGCCCATTTTTAACAGCATTTTTAATGGGGCTTCTTCAAAACATTGGATTCTGCCCTTCTTTGTTATTACGCATGAGGAAGGCGTGATGCTTACGGCTGAAACATTACGCCAAATCAATGCATCCATGAATAAACCGTTAAGCACAGTCATAACATGATGGGTTTCTGCGAACCCGATTTTCTGGTTTCCTTCTTTAAATCCCTCTTTTATGGCATATTTTTGGGCAACTGGGTGTCCGAAGCTTCCGCCACCGTGGACAATCATTAGGTTTTGAACGTTTGCCTTCTGTATTTCCTCTACTAGACGACTCATTTCTTGCGTTCGAGCTGCAAGCTCTCCGTTTTTATCTGTAATTACTGAACCGCCAATTTTCAAAAGGATCGGGTTAAGTTTGCTCAATCTTGACACCTTCATCCGTCTTCTTCGCTACGAAGGGTTTTCCCCCTGCCCTTTGAATGGCTTCTACAGTCTCTTGAATCCTTTCGTTTTTTGCCAGTGCTATCATGCATCCGCCTCCGCCGGCACCAGTTAATTTTGCCCCTAAGGCTCCAGCTTTTCTTGCAGCATTTATAAGCCATTCTAGGGATTCGTCTGAAACTCCTACTCCGTAAAGTAATGCGTGGTTGATGTTCATTAAATCTCCAAGTGTTTCCAGACTGTTTTCTTTGAGGGCTTCTATGGCTCTTAAAACAATTTCACGGGCTGCTCTCATGATGGGCTCCACAACACGCGGATACCTTTCATTTATATCCTGCACTTTTTCAACTTGAGCCCATGTGGACCTTTGTACCCCTGTGTCTCCAACGATGAGCGGAATGTCCATTTTGATGTCTAACGGTTTGAATCCGGTGTCCATTTGAAACAGAAGTGTTCCGCCAAAAGTTGAAATTGCTGGGTCTATTCCAGATGGAGTGCCATGCACAATCTTTTCCGCTTCATATGTGGTGCGGAAAATTTCTTCTTTTGACATCTTTACGTTTAGGAGAGCACTGACCGATGCTGTTACGGCTGCTACGACGGCAGCTGAAGACCCTAATCCAGCAGCAACTGGAACTGTCGAGTTAATTTCAACGTTTAATCCGACATTTTCTCCATATTTCTCTAAAACTTTTCCTATAACCAGTTTAACAGGTTCAAATTTTGATTTTGCCTCTTTCAGGTCTCCTTGTTCAATTTTGAATGTTCCGTTTTCAAAACATCCTGCAAGGTTTAGATTTACTGAATGTAAATGGAGGTTTTTGTCGTTGCGGGTTTCTGTCTTTGCATAGGCTCTTTTGTCTATGGCTACGACTATGGCTGGTTCGCCGTAGACTACGAAGTGTTCTCCGAAAAGTATTATTTTAGCTGGAGCTGAGGCAACAACCCCCATGACTTACCACTATTTTGTGAAACAGACGGCGGCATACCCAACAACGCTTGAGCGGTCGCCAGTTACATCTCCACTGGTTTTATAACTTAATACTTTTGCCTCTTTTGCACCCAAAATCTTGGCAGCTGTAATCAAAGCTGCGATAGGGCCATATCCACATGCACTTATACGCTCTGCCTCAACAATTGAATAAAACTTAACTTCATCCATAGCTTCTATGACTTCAAGAGCCATCTTATCCTTTTTCGTGGCTCTTTCTTGTGGTTCGTAATGCGTCATGTCTGAAGAGGCTATAATAACCGAATTTTTTCCAGCCAAAACCTTAGCTACTGCTTTTCCAACCTCTCTGGCTGAAGGTAAATCCTGCATTAAGAAACAAATTGGCACAATCTTGAATTCTGAACCATAAAGATACTGAAGAAATGGAAGCTGAACCTCAATTGAGTGTTCAAAACGGTGAGCAGTCTCGTCAACATCAATGATACGTGATTCATGCACAATTTGGTTGGCTGTTTCACCATCTACTTCAACATCGCCTAGAGGCGTGCGCCAAACCCCCTCATTCATTACAGCCAAAGCACTACCATAACCCGTATGATTTGGGCTAAAAAGAACCACAACATCCGGTTTACCATCTAAAGCAAGTCTATAATAACTGTGAGCTGCCACGGGACCAGAAAACATGTAACCTGCATGTGGACAAACTAAACCTACAACCTGCCTCAGACCAGCCTTAGCAACTTCCGGAATTTTTCCTGGTCCGAGCTCGTGAAGAAAACAATTTTCAATTTGGTTTTTTAATGATTCGGCGTTTCCTTCATAGAAGGCTCCGGCTTGACTTGGACGCCGAACTTTCATATTCTTCTATGTTTCCTCCTCTTCTCGTGAAATCTTGGCCTCGAAGTCCTCAATTGTTAAAGGTAAATCCTTGTCGGGTGCTAATTCGCCCTTCTCCCGCAATATTTGCCTAGCCAAAAGCCAATAGACAACAGCCAAAGCTCTTCTGCCCTTATTATTTGTTGGAATAACTAAGTCTACTCCAGAAAATTCGTTGTCCGTACTGCACAAAGCCACCACGGGTATGCCCGCTGAGGATGCTTCTTTAACTGCTTGAAAATCTGCCCTGGGGTCGGATACAATTAGCACTTCAGGTTCGATGCGGTTTGCGTATAATGGGTTTGATAAGAGTCCTGGAATGAAGCGTCCGATCACCGGAGTTGCTCTGATTGTTTCGCAGAATTTCGTGACCGGTTCTTGAGCGTAAAGTCTGGCTGCAGCTGCGGCGATTTTTGCTGGTTCGAATCTTGCTAGAAATTTTGCAGTGGCTCTTATGCGGTCATCCGTCTTTTTGACGTCTAAGACAAATAGTCCGTCTGATCTGACGCGGTATATGAACTGTTCCATGTCCTTTGTTTTCATTCTAGTTCCAATATGTATTCCTGCAGATAGGAGTGTATCCCGCGGCAGTAGAAGTTCTTCTGCAACTACTGCTGTTTCATCCTCGGATTTTTCTTCTTCTTCGGTTTCCTTAATTTCTTCATCTGGCAATGTTTCATCCCTCTTAAACGATTTGAAGATCAGCCATTTTAGCTCTATCTCCTAAAAACTCCTCTATCCTTATTAACTCGTTTATCTTTGCAATTCGTGCTCCTTCAACAATTCCCGTCTTTATTATTGGACACTTAAATGCTACAGCCAAGTGAGCTATGTGCCAGTCACATGTGTCACCTGAACGATGCGACATCACTGGTACGTATCCATTTCTATTTGCCATTTCGACAGTCTCCCAAGCGTCTGTGAGTGTACCAACCTGATTTACTTTAATTATAACTGCGTTAGCTGCATGCATTTTTATTCCATGGCTTAATCTTTCATTGTTTGTAACGAAAAGGTCGTCGCCGCAAATCAAACAGTTTCCAACTTTCTTGGTTAATTCTGCAAAACCTTCGTAGTCTTCCTCATGTAAAGGGTCCTCAACATAAACTAGGTGATATTTGTTGATAAGCTTTAAAATGAATTCTAATTGTTCGCCTGGGTCTCGTTTTTTCTTTTCCCTTTGATAAATGTAAGCTTCTCTTTTTCCATTCCATAGGGAAGACGCGGCAACGTCAATACCGAAACCACATTCAAAACCCAATTCGTCGCCGACTTCTTCACATGCGTCAGCCAAAACTTCAAGCGCATCTAAACTTCCAACGTCTGCAATCCAAGCACCTTCGTCGCTTCTTCCACCGCTGAAAAGTTTGTCCTTCTTTTTTAGGATGACGCCAATTCTTTTGTGAATTTGAGCATTAGCTGTAGCAGCTTCAAGGAAGGACTCAGCTCCGTGAGGAAGAATCAGAAACTCCTGTATATCTGGAGAGTTTCCTTGTGTGTGTTTTCCACCGCTTATTACGTTTCCAAGGGGATATGGGAGCCTATGGGCAACGTGTCCTCCTAAATATTGGAGGAGAAGTAGACCATAAGAATTTGCGGCTGCCTCTGCATTAGCCAATGAGATGGCGAAAGCTGTGTTTCCGCCTATAACTCTGAAATCCTTTGAATCGTCAATTTCATGTAATGTTCTATCTATTTCTTCTTGAAAATCAGCATTCAATCCGACAATTTCTGGGGCTATAAGTTCTTCAACTTTTTTTAGTGTTTGGTCTACTCCGCCTTGTGGATAATATAATACTTCAGCTTTTCCACGGCTTTCTCCAGCAGGGGCAGAGATTCTTCCAAAACCTGACGTTGTTATGACATCAACTTCTATTGTTTCTTCTCCTCGGGAGTTGAAAACTTTTCTCGCAATTATGTCTTCAATGACTGTCGACATGGTTTTCTCCTTTGTTATTTCCTTAATAATAGCTTCTTGCTTCTTTTCGTTTTTCAGCCTCTTCGTAAAAGCGTAGGACTTCGTCGATGATTTCCACATGCGATAATAACATGCGTCTGCAACAGTACCGTTTAATTCCTAAACTGTCTAGAACTTCGCCTGCCTTCTCTCCGGCTTTAACTCTTGTGGCGAATTCTTCCCATGCGTCTCCAATTAATTTGCCACATGTAAAACATCTTACTGGTATAATCATCTAATTCAGCCTCCCCTATCTGTAGCTTTTCTGGTCCTTAGCTCGGGCTCCTGGTCCTCCAAACTTTTTAGGTTCTTTTATTCGCGAATCTCCAGCAAGCAAAGTTCTATCATATTCTGCATACACTCTTTTCAGATGCGGACTTTTTTTGTTCCATTCCCATAATCCTCTCGCAATAGCCATTCTTGCTGCTTCTGCTTGTCCCATGAAGCCTCCTCCTGAAACCTTAATGTTCATGTCTAACTGTTTCCAAACATCATCTCCAGCTTGTATAAGTGGCTCCATAATTTTTTCTCGGGCGATTTTAGGTTCAAAAATTTCTATTGGGGTTCTGTTTATGCGTATTCTTCCAATTCCAGGTTTGGCAACGGCTCGTGCCATGGCTGTTTTCCTTTTTCCACTAACAACTAAAACCTTTTTAGCTGGCATATTTATTCACCTGGATTCCATCCTATTTCTTTCGCGAGTTCGCCGACAGTAAAGGATTGGCATGTTAACTTTTCAGCTCGAGCATCCATTAGAGTTTCTATTTTTTTGTCTTTAAGTTCGTCTGGTATTCCAATAAACACTTTGAGCCGCTTGTATGCTTGTTTGCCCTTTGGTTGTTTGTATGGGAGCATGCCTCTCACGGTTCTTCTAACTATTCTGTCTGGTTTTCTATAATGGAATGGACCTTTTTCTGGATATCCTGCTTCCAAGAATTTTTTAGCTTCTTTTACTTTCATTTTCCTTTTTCCAGAAAGCACAGCCTTTTCAGAATTTACAATAGCTATTTCTTCTCCATTTAGCAATCGTTTAGCAACAATACTCGCCATTCTACCTATAACGAGTCCATCCGCACTTACTATGGAGGCTGTCTTGCTTATTTTTTGCATTTTCTCACCCAATTATCCTGACCTTTGAGCCTTTTGGATTTTTCTTCATTAAGTCAAAAAATGATAGACATCTGCCCCTTCTGACTTTTATCTTCTCCTTTGCTTTTTCAGAGAAAGCAAACGCCGCCACTGTTACTGCATGGCGCATTTCGCCTGACCCTAATAGCTTGCCCGGAACCACTACCATTTCATTCCGTTGTGTATATCTGTTTAGGTGGCTTATGTTTACAGCTATGCGTTTCCTTTTAGGTTTAGCCAAGCGTTCAGCAATGTCCCACCAAATGTCAGCCTTGTTTTCTCTGCTTTGCTTCTTTAGAAAACTGATGAGCTCTATAAGCTCTGGATTTGTCGTTTTAGCTTTCTTCACCTTTCCTCACCTTGATTTGACTTTCAAATTCTTTTAGCTGTTTATCCATAATTTTAATGGCTTCTGAGAGTATTCTCGCTGAGGGAAGCGCACCCGTGGATTCAAGGTTGAATATGAATGCGTTTTCTTCCCACATGATTTTTATTGCTTTGGGATTTTGCGGACAGACGTTAACACAGTCTTCGCAGAGGGTACATGCCATCAAATCACGAACTTCTATCTTATTATCTGTCTTTGCAAGAACTTTTCTTGGACAAATCTCTACACATTTTCCACAAGCATCGCAACTTTTGGAGATTTCTATTTTTGGTAAATATTTGTACGTGCACATTGAAACTGGCTGCCACTTTGCATGATTCTTTCCTTTTCCGAGTCTTGCATAAGCTTCCAGCCTCAATTTTTGTTCCTTCGCCAGTTTTATTATTGGGATTTTGTCGCTTACTGGCACTATATTCGGGTTTTCCGATTTTAATTCGCCTGAATAAACTGTTCTTGTTCCCTCTTTTGATTCCACGTCTAATGTAAGGGTAACTCTGCAAAGGTTGCATCCAAATTCGCTTTTACACGGACATTCTTCAGGCAAGTTATAACTATCTAAGTCTGTTTTAAGAGGGATAAGCCCAAGCCTGTGGGCTATAATTTCATCCTGCAATATGGAAGAGTTCTCAATCATTACAACTTCATCCACAGCCATGCATGGAACTTCAGCAAGTATTATCCTTCTTAAGGCGTTCATAAACGGAACGTTAACTCCTCGAATGAGCAAACGCATACTATTCTCATTTTTTTCCAGTGTTTCAATTTCCACTTGTTTAGACACTCCATAATGGATTATGATAACCACTGTGCCGTTCAATAGAATACTAGTGGGTTATTTCAATTTTTCTGTTAACAGAAGAGCAACATAAACCTGTTAAACTCTTCTTCCCCTTCTTCCGCCTGATCTTCGTGTACCATCGTGTGGAATTGGCGTAACTTCTTCAATTCGTCCTATTTGGAAACCCGCCCTCGCTAGGGCTCTTATAGCTGCTTGGGCGCCTGGACCTGGGGTTCTTGGTCCTGATCCTCCTGGGGCTCTTACTTTGATGTGTATGGCTGTTATTCCTTTGTCTTTGGCCACTTCTGCCGTTGCTGATGCTGACCGCATAGCTGCGTAGGGTGAAGATTCCATTCTGTCTGCTTTAACAAACATTCCGCCGGATGCTCTGGCTATTGTTTCTGCGCCTGAAATGTCTGTTATGTGGATTAACGTGTTGTTGTAGGAGCTGTAAATGTGGACGACAGCCCATTTCTCAGTTTTCTTGCTGGAACTGCTCATTATTCTTCCTCCGTTCCTGCTTTTCTTGATTTAGTCTCTGGCGTGACTGCAACCGCCACTGTTTGGCGTAGAGGATGACTTGGATTTGAAAAGGGGCTTTTAGGCGCGTACGCTATTTGGTTTTCCTCTTCCTTTGTTACAATATAGCTTGGCACGGTGACTCTTTGATTTCCTATCGTTATGTGCCCATGAATTATTAGTTGACGAGTCTGATAGATTGTTTTAGCCAAGCCTTTACGGAAAACAATTGTTTGAAGTCTCCGCTCAAGAATATCTTCTATCGTCAAGTCTAAAACGTTATCCAAAACTGCTGTTTCATGAAGCACGCCGAGTTTTTTCAAACGGACTAGAAGTTCCTCTTCCATTCTTTTTCGTTCTTCAGGTGGTTTACCTATAAGCGAACGGGCTATTCCTCTAAACTTTGACAGCATGGTCTCATGGCGCCATAATTCATGTTTGTTTCTCAAACCATACTGACCCAAAAGTTTGAGTTCCTCTTTCAAGACGTCAGTCCGCCATGGGAAACGCGGCGTTGCATATTTTTTTCTTTGTTTCTTTGGGTCGCCCATACCTACTTACCTTCTGCCGGCGCCGTTGGTCTAAGAAGTTTCTTTTTGACTCCGAGGGCTTTTCCTGATCTTCCAGTGGTTTTGGTCCTTTGTCCCCGCACTTTTAGTCCATAAGCGTGCCGATATCCTCGCCATGATCTCATTTCTTTCATCTGCTCAATGTCCATTTTTGTCCTTAAAACAAGATCTGCGCTGATTAGGTGCTTGTCTTTTCCAGTTTCTAATTCTTTCCTCCTGTTTATGAGCCAGCTTGGAATTCCATATTTTGTTGGTTCCCTTATTATTTCCTCTATTTTGTCAACATCAGCCTCTGTGAGAAAACCTGCCCTCGTGTTCGGATTAATCTCGGCTTTTTTTAATATTGCGTTTGCCATGCAGAGGCTTATTCCTTTGATTTTCTTCAAGGCGTAAGGCGCTTTTAGGGTGCCATCTACGTCTTTGTCTATTATTCGGAGTATGTGGCGGAATTCCTCTGTCATTTATTGCCATCCGTTACATTGTTTGAAGCTAACTACGAAATAAACCATAGTTTATTTAAACCTTCCTTTACGCTTTTTCTTAAACTTCAGCTATATTTTCTTCTCGTAAACTATTTCTGTCGTTTCTTGCTTTTCAAAACCAAGCTTTTCTAAGGCTGTGATTATTGGCTTGTGACTGCATGTAAATCCGTAAATCTTTTTTATGCCTAAAGTATGGCAGTGGCTCTTAAGAAATCTTGTCATATCAAATATTGCGTTAAAATTGCCGTCTATATAACATGTTTGTATGGTGTTTTCATGCCATTCTTGAGCTGTTACATTGTCAATCAGCATTATGCCATCTATTTTGTTCGTTTCGTTCAGGTGCAGTATTGCTTTTCGTTGTTCAATAAACCGTTTAAGGTCTTCTTTTTCCAGTGAAAACCAATGAAATAGGACAGTGTATAAGCCAGCTGCTTTGCGATAAGTTTGTGACATTTGCAAATAGTTCCATATGGCGTTTGTGTCGGTTTTTTCTGCCCATTTTGAATTTTTGCTATTTTCCCTTGCTATTTTTTCTGTTGTCATTTCAGCGAATCGTGATATTGGTTTGAACCCGAGTTTTTTGATAGTTGCTTGGGCGGCTGTGTTATCTGATTCTGTTGTGAGTCTTGCCACTTTTACACCTTTCCGTTTAGCGTAGTCTAAGCATTTTTTGGTTATTGCCGTGGCGGCTCCCATTCGCCTATAATGTGGGTCTGTTCTTGCTCCGCTTAGCCATATTTCATGCGGTTTGTCCATGCTTAGGTGGGATATTCCCACAGCCACTTTGTCTATTGTGGCTACGAACACTCTGCCGTTTTTTTCTTTTAGCCACTTATCCCACACTTTTGGTATGTAATCGCCCCAACTCCACGTTTTCTTGCAGAACTTGAACACTGCCTCACGGTCGGAAGCGTGTGCTTTTCGCACGTGAATTTTTGGCTTTGATTTGTTGTTTTTCATTACCGTTTATGAAATTGTAGAAAAGTCTAATGAAGTTTCCGATTTAGGTAGGTAACTTGAGTGACTTAGTTTTGACTAGTATGTTGAAGTAGCTGTACGAGTGGGTGAGGTTCAGAATACTTCGCGTGCCACAAGTGCACCCTAGAGGGATTATGAAGATATTGCCAAATACAGAATATGCGCCTGATAAGATTTTCCACGTTCAGAATATGCCATGTATTGAAGGGGAATAAAAAATGGGGAATAGTTTGTCTTACTTGCTATCGATTCCTTGAAGACTTGTGATAGGCATAAAGGTCTTCTGCTTGCGAACAAGCATTGCGTCAGCGACCCTTTTTAGGGCTTTCATGTAAGCTGCAATGCGCATGTTTACCTTGTATTCCTCAGCAACTGCCAAAACTTCTTTGAATGCAGTGACTATTGTATTTTGCAGTTTGTTACGTACCTCTTCTTCTGACCAATAGTAGTTCATTTGGTTTTGAACCTGTTCGAAGTAACTCACAATTACGCCACCTGAATTTGCCAAGATGTCTGGTATTACGAAGACACCATTTCTGAACAATATTTCATCCGCCTGCGGCGTAGTCGGTCCATTTGCGCCTTCGGCTACTATCTTTGATTTTATTTTGTCCGCATTCGCGCCTGTGATCTGATTTTCCAATGCTGCAGGCACAAGGATGTCGCACTCTAATTCCAGTAGTTCTTCGTTGGTTAGGTGCTTGCAGTTTTCGTAGCCAACGACAGAACCCTTTTCGTTTTTGTGTTCTAGGACTTTTGTTGGGTCTAATCCGTGCGAACTGTAAATCCCGCCTTTGGAGTCAGAGATCGCCACGATCTTGCACCCAAGTTCATGGAGCAATCTTGCTGCATGGTATCCTACGTTTCCGAATCCTTGAACTGCAACAGTTGCTCCTTTAAGCTCTATACCTAGGTGTCTTGCAGCTTCAATGACAGTGTACATTACACCTCTTGAGGTTGCCTCGTTCCTCCCAAGCGAACCGCCTATACATACTGGTTTTCCTGTAACTACCCCAAAAGTATTGCAGCCGACTATCTGGCTGTATTCATCCATTATCCACGCCATCGTTTGCGCGTCCGTGTAAACATCTGGTGCTGGCACGTCAGAATATGGACCGATGAATCTTGCTAATGCACGTGTGTAACCTCGTGTTAGCCTTTCCAACTCTCCGGGCGACATTTCTTTTGGATTGCAGCGTATTCCTCCTTTGCTGCCCCCGAGAGGTAGCCCTACAACGGCAGTTTTCCATGTCATCCATGCAGACAGCGCTATGACCTCGTCCAGCGTTAGTTCAGGGTGATATCTTATGCCACCTTTTGTCGGACCCAATGCATCGTTGTATTGCACCCGGTAGCCTGTAAAGATTCGTATGCTTCCATCATCCATTGTCACTGGAATATTGACGATAATAGTCCTCATTGGACGTTTGAGCATTTCATGTATTCCCTGATCTAGTTTCAGCTTCTCTCCAGCGATTTGTAAAAGTTCAAGGACGGCTTTGTAAGGATTTGGCGTTATTATTACGGGTGCCAGCGTTTCCAGTCTAATCGATAATGCTGTTCGCGTTTTCTCCATGAGGTTTCGGAAGCTTTCTCTGACGAATTCGCCGTTTCCTTCGGGAGCCCCAAAGAACCATTTATAAGCTTCTATTATTGATTCTGACCTATTTGCCACGAAACCACTTGTGGGCGTCATTTTAGGATTTGGCGAGAAGTAGTCAACTAGCACACGAAGCATGTTGATTTCTTCGGGAGACATCGCATACGATTTCTTGAGCGGATATGGAGCTTCTACATGAATGTATTCTGCTTCATTAATTTTCCTTTCAAGTTCCTCAAAGGTCTTCCATGCATCAGCTTCAGGAATGCCAAAATTCTCTGAGTATGCTATTATCAACGCGTAATGGGCTGTCGTGTAACTTTCAATTTTTGCGACCAGTTCAGGCTTTTCCGCAAAAAAATCAGCCATCAATTTCAGCATTTCTAGCTCTGAACTAGTAAGTTCAACAGCACTTAACATTTAGTCTTCATCTCCATTTTTTCCAAAGGGAAATTACAACTTGTCAACGGGCATCACTCTCTATGAACTATTTTTATGCCTTTGAAGTTCAATGGGACTACTTCAGTGACTTCCTCTTCAAACTTTAGTTCATATACATCTTTTGAACCGCACCTTTGGCACTCTCGCGCTTTCATTCTGCAAAATTGACATGCTTCCGATTCCATACCGATTCGCAGGCACAGATCTTCCTTTCCATCCATATGTCCAATAATTAATCCAACAACTTCAATCCATGTTAATCCACAATTAGCGCACGCGAATCTTTTCTTTGTTAGCTCTTCAGTTAAGTCTCTGTTTTTTATTTCTTGAGATATTTCTTCTAGTTTCATTTCAATCTCTCCTTATAGATTCATAAATATTCCGAGGTATTTAAGGATTCTGTCAGATTTTATCTCTAAATATCGGACGTTGTAAGATAAATCTATTTAAGAATGCGACAACAGACCTAATGCGTGCGCTATATATGGCGACTTTGCTTGCCTAATCAGACATTACAAGATTTCAAAGAGAAAATGGTATAATTTAAAAGCTCTAGTTGCATATTTTTCGGATAAGAAGGTGCGAACACGACTTCCAAAATGAAGATTGACGAGATTGATATAAGCATTATTAGAGCTTTACAGAAGGATGCGCGCACAAACTTTGCAGACATCGCAAAGGAATGCAAAGTGTCTTTGGACACAATAAGCAAAAGGTTCAGTAGAATGAAGCGAGCCGGCGTTGCCAGAGGGACAACAATACTGTTGAACCCTAAAAACTTTGGCTATGATTGCGTTGCAAGTTTTGCAATTCGTGTCGACTACCTACATGTCGAAGATGTTGTTGACTTTGTTGGAAAGATGCCGGAAGTAGTTTTTTCCACTCCATCTATGGGCAGATACAACATATTCGCTATAGCAATACTGAAGAATGTTGGTAGGTTAGGTCAAGTGAAAGAATCCATACAAGGACATCCCATGGTCAGAGAGGTTGCCGCCAGCATCTGGGTCGATGAGATTTTATTATGCCCAGAAAACTTTGAATTCGAACACCTAAAAAAGAAGTGATAAGGAATGGATGAAATAGACCTTGCTATAATTGGCAAGCTAATTGATGATGCGCGCACGTCTTTCAGAAAGATTGCGAAAGAACTGGGCATCTCGCCCGACACGGTGATGCACAGATACGCTGCACTGCAAAAAGAGGGGACAATTCGAGGATCCACAATTGTGATTAACCCAAAGGAAATTGGATATCAAGCCATGGCCGTATTTGTGATTGACACCTCGCCTGCACATATCTTGGGGATTCAGGCTACTCCTGCCGATTCAGCGCTGATCCTAGAAAAGCTGATTCGTATGCCAAACATAATCGTAGCTGCAAAGAGTATTGGGG
>CAYVGZ010000005.1:0-46611 GCA_964450845.1 uncultured Candidatus Bathyarchaeia archaeon
TGTTTCATGGTTGCAGCATTTTGAGAGGCTAAGCTTAGAAGCTGAACAGAATATCTAAGAGAAGACTTGACTCCTATCTCAGTCAGTCTCTCTAAAGCAGCGTCATCTAGAACTGCTTTTTCTTCGCCCGCTCTAATGTGCAGAATTTCCTTTATGCTCTCCCCATCATACTCGCTGGTAGCTATTATGACTGAACGATCTACAAGATCCAGTGGAAAACCCAATGGACTTTTGACGTCTGTGCCACGAATTGTTGTAACGCCCCTGTTTGTCGCCAAAATGATTATCGGGACAAGCTCGCTTTCCAAAGCTCGACCAAGAAAACTGAACGCCTCCAAATCTAGCAAGTGGCTGTCATCAATGAATAGAACGCCTGGATGAATAAACGCGTTACCTTCGTCAACAAGTTTTTTGACAGATTCATCGACAGCCGTTCTGATTTCAGTGTCTATCTCTTTGGTTTCAGCACCACCGAAAAAGAGCGAAAACATGCTACCGCCCGCTCGGTTTCTAGCGTTTATTTCATCCATTCCCGCAAGAGTAAGCATATAAACGAATTCCTTCTCCTTCAATACGTCGCCTGTGGGTCTAGGAACCTTCTCGCTAGTGTCGACATCGTAAGTTTTGCCTTTCGCGCTTTCTAAGCTCAGTCCCAAGTTTGCAATTCTGCCAGTTTCAGCATCGATTTGGATAATGTAGCCTTCAGTTATTCCCTGCTGAATTATTTGCTGTGCAATAGAGGCACCTGCCTCAATGGTTTTTTCCTGGTTATTGGTTTTCAAGGTTATTCGCACGCTTTCTGGAACCTTTTGATATGGGTTATAAGGATGCGACGTGGTTCGCACATCGACGTTTACAACTTCGCCTTCGTACACCTTGCGCATTTCATGTATTTCAACGCCGATGCATTTTCTAATAGCCTCAATCAAAACTTCAGTCTTCTTGCGCTCGCTACTGTAGATTTCGCTACCACTCATCTGAATGAAAGGAACGTTGGCGCCCAATTCTCGAGAAACAGCCACGGCAATGGCAGTCTTGCCAGTTCCCGGAGGACCAGCCAAAATCACGGTTTTCCCACTCAACTTTCCTTCTTTAATCATCTGAACCACTAGACCCGCCGCTTCTCGAGCCTTCTCTTGACCTACCATGCCATCCTTAACCTTGACGGCTTTCAAGTTTTTGTCCAAGCCCAAGCCCTTAATGTGAGTGTGAGACCCTACACGTTCGAAGCGGCTGGGTTTTGTAGGCACTTCTTTTATTGTAGGCATAAAAATCCCCTAGATTATTTTCCAATTTTCTATTTTGTGCAACCATTTTGAGAAATAAAAATTTATCGTTTTTCAAAAGATACAAACTAAGTTAGCTTATCTAGTATATCCTTTCCAATGTTGTCTTCGCCTATTTTGAAGGTTTCAGGCTCTTCTATTTTCAATATGACTTTTAAGGCTCCAGAGTCAAGTTCGCTGACAAGCGCCAATATTTCTCTTTTAGCTAATTCAAGATGTTTTTTCAGGGTCCCCTTATTCTTGTATAGTACTCCAGCCAATGGACAGATTTTTTCCGTTTTCAGGTGCCATTCAATTTTTTGGTTTTTTATGTTTATGTCAAACGTTATAGGACCCGCAATGCATGTTTCTGGCTTTACTGAATGAATGAGGCACTTTCCAGTTTTCTTATCATAAAATATGCAATATTCTTCTGCGTCCTCTTTTGGAAAAACGTATTCTGCTTGAACAAAAGGATTGCCAAAGGGAATTTTTTGCTTCTTTAAGTAAGCTTCTATAATTTGTTTACGTTTAATGGTTAGTGGGGGCCTAGCATTTCGACAACAAGCGCCTCCGCATTGGCTACAAACGTCGAAAAAACTGTTCTCTCTTCTGCTTTGGGTTAGCATAAGGGCAACGCCATCATTTTTCAGAAATAGGGTTGATTATCAATAAGGCTCTTTATAAGCATTGAGTAAACATTGATTGCTGCTTCTTCAAAATCTGTTCTTTGAGCTTTTCTCTGAACTCTTTCTCGTATAATCTCCGACAAATTCCCACGTTCTATTCTTTTCTGTATTATCGAAAGATACTTCTTCTCTTCTTCTGTCGCATTTCCCCAAGCAATCCTGAGGAACCGCTGACAGACTTGGCGTGCCGTTTGTCCATTTGGATGTGCAACTTTTGCGTCTAACCCCATTCTTACAACCGAATTAAAATCTTTTACCAAAATTTCGTGCGGCAGAAATTTAGCTTTTCTTTCTATGAGTCCCCTAAGCAGTGCTCTTATAAAACAACTTAATGCAACATCCGACTTAACGCATTCCTGTTCATCCATCACACGTATCTCTATGGCTTTCCTGTCAAACCTAAAGACTGCTCCACGCGAGTTAACCCAATCCTTAAAGAGAAGACACTCATCCACTCCAGCACGCGCCAAGTCCAGCGAATACGTCTCAATAATTTCCTTTTCATACTGCCCAAATGAGGACACATATTCTGGAATCACATCTCCAGTTACCGAAGAAACTTCCTTCTGGTTCAGCATATAAAAAAGCAATCTGTTATCAACATTTTCTCCAAATTTTCCTTCATAAATGGGAGACGAAGCCGAGATTGCTGGCAAGTAAGCACAAATCTCCGAGAGCATGTTATGCATGAGAATAGCGTTTTCTTGGTTGGAGTATGGAATGTTTAATTGAAAGCTCTGGACGTTGAGCCATCCATGCTGATTCAGGTTGAAGACTTTACTGTAAGCTTCGTAAATTTTCCTATGACGGTGAGGCCAAACTCCAGTCTCTTCAAGTTTAAGTAAAGGGTGCATGCCTGCTCCAAGGAGATGCGCCCTATATTTGGTTTCTAAAAAATCTGTGAGAGTCAAAACTGCCCCGTGCATGATTTCCTCGAAGTTTTCAGGCGATCTGAAAGGCGTGTTGGGTTTAATTTCCATAACATGTAACTGGATTTCTTTTCCAAAAGTGAAGTTTGACAACTCTACAAAATTCACAACACGCCCATGGAAATCTTTTATGACTTTGTCCACGATGGGCAAAGCGTTTAGTTCTTCGTTAACCAATGAAAATTCATGTTCTGGGCCCAAGACCTCTAGGGTTTTATACGTACCAGTTCCTCTTTCAGTCTATTTGGTTTCGGAATGCGAATATAAATGTACAGTTAATCTTAAATATGACTGTTGCAATACCGTGCATTCAATCATCTGGTGTCACATTGGTGTTGGTCGTATCAAACATCGACCTAACGGCAGATTTGCCTATAATGAATCCATCGACGTTTCTCGAGTCGTCAATTAAAGATTTCACTCTCAACATCAATAACGATTATCGGTATCTCAAAACAGGATATTACGTATCTCTACATGCGGAGATTTTGGGCAATCAGGTAATTCCTTCAAGTGAAAACATAATTGACGCCTACAGAACGCCCATTCTTTTGCTCAGAGCCTCAAAGGCTGGAATTCCAACAATGCCTTACTTAGTAACGGGCTCAGTGAAGCAGATAATCTCTGAATTCAATTTTCCAGTGGTTATCTTTGCTGTCAACCCATTCTCTTACAATGGCTTCAAGATAGCAAAAAACAGAAGCGCCCTTTACCGAGCGGTAAAGAGTTTAGGTATGAACTACAAATTCGATGTTTGCGCACAACCCCTAAAAGGCGAAATGATTTCGCTTAAATCCATCTTCGGAAAATGCGAATTGGACGGAGATGCAAGCAAAATCTCAGAGAAAATATACGAGGTCTTCAAGATTCCAATTTGCAAGTTACACATTCAACGCGTCCAAGAAAAAGCTTACTTGTGCGGGTTTCAACCACTAAAAAATGAAGAACTCTGCCCGCGCGACTTGAAAATAATCTCTAAAGAAATTTCTCAAATTTCCAAAAATGGTGAAAACTTAGTTGGCTAGTATAGCCTGTTTTGTTGAGAAGTATAATTTTACAGACCCAAAAGAAGCTAAAGCCCTCCAGAATTTCAAGACTGCCGCAGAAACAATGGGTCACAAATTCGATTTTATGTTTAGAGAAAACCTCCTCGAAATTCCAAAATACGACGCTGTCTTCATCAGAGCAACAACAGACCCCCTTTTCACCGCCTACATAGTTTCTAAAACAGCATGGGAACTAGGCCTAAAAGTCGTTGATGATCCAAAGTCAATTCAGATTTGCGGAAACAAAATTCATCTGTACGAACTTTTCAAAAAATACGACGTCCCTAACATCCCAACAGTTTTCATAAACAAGGATGAACTGCACCATAAACGAATCTTGGAGATTTTCAGAACCTTCGGAAGACCAGTCGTGGTTAAAGCGCCGTACACAAGCTTCTCTAAGTATGTGGAAAAAGTTGCTTGTGAAACAAGTTTTCGCGAAGTTGCTAAGAGATTTTTCAGGAAATCTGATGTTTTGGTTGCGCAGAAGTTTATGCCCTCAGCCTTCGATTGGAGAGTTGGGGTCTTAAATGGCGAGGTCTTGTACGTATGTAAGTATATGGTGCCTAAAGGCAGATGGAAACACGGCGCCAAACGCAGAGGCAAGCCTAGCTTCATTTGGGGCAGAACAATATCGCTCAAAAGAGAAAACGCACCCGTGAAACTGAAAGAAACGGCTTTGAAAGCGTGCGAAGTAGTTGGACGTGGACTTTACGGAGTAGACATCAAAGAAATTAACGGCGATTACATTGTAGTGGAAGTGAATGATAACCCAAGTATTTACGCGGGCCATGAAGACCTAAGAGATGAGGATTTGTACAGCAAAATAGTAGCCTATTTAGTTGACTAGCAATACATGAAAACTTGACCGCCCCCTAAACCACTTTTATAGGTTTAATGCTTAAGGGATAGTTTAATAAAGCTAAAATTTGAAGTTTCTGAATTACCAGTTAAAGGAGAAAATTGCATGTTGAAAAATGTTGTTGAAGACCATACTTTTTTTGAGGGCATGTCTGTGGACGAGCTTGTTTTGCAGATGGAAAAGGCTTGGGGTTTCACGGCTGGTAAGCTGGCTTTGGGTGTGAGAATTTTGGAGAACATGATTAAGGATAGGAGTTGTGTGAAGTTTCTTTCTTTTACAGGAAACCTTGTGGCTACGGGAACCAGAGGCGTTTTGAAAGAACTTGTTAAGCGTAATCTTGTTGATGTTGTAGTTACAACTTGCGGAACGCTCGATCATGATATTGCCAGGAGTTGGGAAAAATATTACAAGGGCTCGTTCGAAATGGATGATGCTAAACTTCGTAAAAAGGGCATAAACCGCTTGGGAAATGTTCTGGTTCCGAACGAGTGTTACGGGATAGTAATCGAAAACAAAATGCAAGTGCTACTTCAAAGTCTGTGGAAAGAAGGCGTCAAGGAAGTTTCATCTAATCAAATGTGCCGAGAAATAGGAAAAAGAATCTGTAACGAAAGTTCCATCCTCTACTGGGCAGCCAAAAACAACATACCCGTTTACGTACCTGGCATTACAGACGGTGCTGTAGGATACCATTTATGGTTTTTTTCACAAGATCATGACTTCAAAGTTAATTTGCTAAAGGATTCTGGAGAATTAAATGACATTGTTTTCACGGCGAAGAAGACGGGCGCTTTAATAGTGGGCGGCGGCATTTCAAAACATCATACGCTTTGGTGGAACCAGTTTAAAGAAGGATTAGACTATGCAATATACATTAGCACAGCCGTAGAATGGGACGGTAGCCTCTCTGGTGCAAGACCCCGAGAAGCAGTTTCGTGGAAAAAGATAAATGAAAAGGCTGAGCGCATTATGATTGAGGGCGATGCTTCACTAATCCTGCCAATAATGGTAGGTTCGCTCATAACTAGGTTAGGCGCTTAGTCTAAAGCTGATGGGGTGAAAAAATTGCAGATTTCAAGAGAAGAACTAGCCAAAATGATAGATTCAACGAATGTTAAGGCAGTTGCCACAAAAAGCGAAGTTGAAAAATTATGCAAAGAAGCCGTTAAGTATGGTTTTCGATGTGCTGTTGTTAACCCTGTTTACGTGAAATTTGCAGCAAAACTGTTGGAGGGCTCGGATGTTAAGGTTTGCTCAACTGTGGGTTTTCCGTTTGGTGTTTCTCTGTCAGAAATAAAGGCTTTGGAAGCGGTCAAAGCTGTGGAGGATGGCGCGGAAGAATTGGACATGGTCATTAATTTGAGTGCATTGAAATCTGGTGATTATGAGTTTGTAAAGCGTGATGTTGCGGCGGTTGTAGATGTTAAACGCTTGTCTAGGGAGATAATCGTTAAAGTCATTATTGAAACTGCCTACTTAACAAATGATGAAAAAATAATCGCGTGCAAACTCGCCAAAGAGGCTGGAGCTGACTTTGTGAAAACGTCAACTGGCTTGTTTGGTAAGGGAGCAACTGTTGAAGATGTTAGGTTGATGCGGCAAACCGTAGGCAAGAACATGGGTGTCAAAGCAGCAGGCGGCGTAAGAACATACGCTGATGCAGTAACCATTATTGAGGCTGGTGCAAACCGCATAGGAACAAGCACGGCAGTTGCAATAATGGAAGGAGCACCTTAAACTTTACATTTTTTCAGGCGCCACTATGCCAATGAGGTTAAGCGCGTTTCTTAACACAATTCTTACGGCGTCAACTAAGGCAAGTCTTGCGTCGCTAAGCCCTTGTGGTTCAGCCTTTATCACAGACAACGCGTTGTAAAACGTGTTGAACTTGTCAGCCAAGCCATTTGCATAGTCAGCAATCGAATTGGGCTTGAGAAATTCTGTTGCTTCGATGAAAACATTTGGGAAGCTCGCTAAATCCAAAACTATTTCGTGTTCTATTTTCTCTTTTAGCAGTTCATAGGCTGGTTTTTCTGGTTTTCTTACCGCTTTTCTTAGGATGCTGCAGGCTCTTGCATGAGTGTATTGGATGTAAGGTGCACTGTTTGTTTCGAAGTTCAGTACTCTGTCCCACGTGAACATGACGGTTTTTCCAGTGTCAACCTCTATAAGCGCGTAGCGTACTGCGCCGACGCCTACAAATTCTGCAATCTTCTGTTTCTCCTCTTTGGACAATTGCGGAGACCGCTTCGAAACTTCTTCGAAAGCCCTCCACACCGCTTCGTTCATCACTTCGTCAAAGGCAATGTAGTGACCCCTTCGGCTGGACATCTTGTAACCCGGAAGTGTGACAAGGTTGTAGGCGAAGTGAACAAGATTGTCTGCGAGCATACCGTGCCCCAAAGCGTACAAAGCAATCTTCAACTGCAACTGAGCCAACATCTGATCCATCCCTATAACGTTAATCACCTTATCTGCCCGCTCGAACTTCCACAAATGGTAAGCCACATCCCTCGTAGTGTAAAGCGTCGTGCCATCTGCACGCACAAGCGTCAACGGCGGAACCTCATAATCCTCACGTAAACCAAGTTTCGCCTTTAGATCGAGAGCTTCTACAGCCTTTTCCGCATCAAACTCTAAAACTCCACCTTTCTCATAAACATACGGCGACTTTTCTAAACTATGAAGGGCTCTTGCGACGCTGCCGTTCCACACGAAATCGCCTTCCCAATCCCACGAATCATAAGAAACCCCTATCCTGCTCAGTGTTTTTCTGAAACCGTCCAAGCACAATTCGCTGACTTCTCTAATGAGTCGTTTGGCTTTCTCGTCTCCAGCCTCGTACGCTCGGTTCAGCTTGCTAATCGCGCTTTCGGAGTCTTCATCTTTACTTATTTTTGCGAGGAGTTCTTCGAAGAGTTGTGGATGCTTGCCCTTTAACTCTGCTGCTATTGAAACCCACTCGTCTAGTTCTCTGTTGATTTTGATGACCTCGTCTTCAGCGTTAACCCTCTTGGCGCGTTCAAGTTCTTTCTTTAAACGGTTGATTTCAACAATACAGCTTGTGATTGTGTAGACTTGTCCTACGTAATGGTCGGGTTTTCCCTCAAGCTTAGTCTTGCCCAACTTCAAGTAACCGTAAGCCAGTACTGAGGATTGCCGTCCAACATCATCTATGTAGTAATGACGCGAAACGTTGTGCCCCCTGGCGCTGAGCAGCCTAGCAATGGTGTCTCCTAACATGGGGTTTCGAGCGTGCCCAATGTGTATTGGATGCAACGGGTTGGCGCTTGTGTGCTCTACAATAATTTTCAAAGGCTTTTCAGTTTTAACAAAGCCATATTCAGCGTCAAGTTGCCCAACTGATTCAATGGTTAAGGCTGAAAACTTCTCAAAATCCAAATGAAAGTTTATGTATCCTCCTCCAGCAGGGGCAACACGTTCGATTAAAGAAAACTTTGACTTATCCATAGATTTGACTAAACGCTTAGCCAAAGCAAGAGGCTTCTCACCCAACTGTTTACCAAGTTCAAAACACAATGAAGAAGCCAGTTGCCCAAACTCTGAAGCTGGCGGCTTTTCTAACGCTAGATTCGCTATTTGAATTTCCGGAAAAACCTTCTTAAGAGCGTCTCCTAAAACAGTCTCACATTCTACGCGAAATTGAGCAAACGGGTTTTCTGAAACCACTAACACGTTCCCCATTTTTTCTAAATTCTCTAAACCTTTAAGAGGAGAGGTTATATTTTAATTTGAAAATTACCGCTTCATTACTGTATGGACGTAAACACCCATGAAAACAAAAATAATCTTTTCAGAAAAATGCCTAGGCTATGGACAATGGCACATAGAAGGACCTGAAAGAGTCAGAAAAGCTGCTGAGGTTTTGAAGGGGTTGGGTTACGAGTTTTTAGAGCCTACACCTGCCAGCGAGGACGACTTGCTCAAGGTGCATAACACGGATTATGTTTGGAATGTTAAGAAAAGCCTAGTTGACGACCCAGACACACCCGCATATGACAATATTTACGAGTTTGCAAGGCTTTCAGCTGGCGGCGCCATTCTCGCTGCCAAGGTTGGAGGATTTTCAATTATGCGTCCGCCAGGGCACCATGCTGGAAGAAACGGTGCAGCACTTGGAGTGTACACACGGGGATTCTGCTATTTTAACAACATTGCAATAGCCATCAAACATGAGGGTAAGCGTACGTTGATTTTGGACATTGATGGACATCATGGAAATGGGACACAGGAAATTTTTCTTAACGATGAAAATATGACTTACGTGTCTTTGCATACGCATCCAAATTATCCAAGCACAGGAGTAGTTTCTGAGGCGAATTGTTTGAATTTTCCGTTGCCGCCTGACTGCGGAGACGAAGAATACGTAAGAACGCTTGATAAGGCGTTGAGTTCGGTTGATGTGGATAGGTTTGAGATGGTTGCGGTTTCGGCTGGTTTTGATACGCATGCTGGCGATTTGGCTTCGCTTGGATTAACTGAAAAAGGCTACAGAGAAATCGGCGAGCGAATTGCTGGATTAAAGAAGCCCACGTTTTTCGTTTTGGAAGGCGGATATCAAGGCGAAAACGTGGGAAAAGACATAAACACACTGCTAAAAGCCTACGAAACTCAAACATGAGCCGTGCGAAGAAATCACGGATTGAACAAAACAAGCTTAAATCTAAACTGAAATTGAAGCCAAAATTCAAGGTATATATAAGGGGGGTCTAGACACGACGGAGAGCTAGAGTAGCGGGCCCGAGTAGATTTAAATCCACGTTTAAATTCCCCATGTTAAGTAGCTTAAACATACAAGTTCAAGGGCATAAAAAAGGGTTCAAATAACTTTAGACGACCCAAAACTTCATTCGGTAAAACATAAATCTAATTCATTGAGGAATAAAATAGCGGAGATATCTTGGGATAAAAAATGAGTGAGAAAAAAATCAAAGTCTTCGGGAAGGTAACTGATTTTGGAAAAAATCCACTGCAAGACGCTGTGGTTGAAATAAAAAGTGCTCATTTCGAGGCAATTTATAAAACTTATACAAATAGTGCTGGTGAATACGAAATTCTTGTGGAAAAGGGCTTGTATATGGCTTTAATGGCATACAAAGACTATAAAACAAAGTATCTGGAGTATTGGGCTTGGAACGTTCCTGCACATCAGGACTTACAAATAGACCCACGTATTGGCGGACTAGAAGTATATGCGATGAATGCTTTTAGACCTCAAGGGGCATATCCATCGCTTTTTATTTATTTTCGCCCAATGAGTCTAAAAAGATGGCAGAAGTTTGAAAGCAGAAAAGCTGTCAAAAAAACTGAGGTTATCGATATCTCTCCTGATCTCTCAAAAGATTGTATTGAAGTAAAAATCAATAGGAACCCTGTTAAGATACTTGAACTCAATCGAGTAAAAGAATATGCTGGCGAAATTGATTCCATAATCACTTATCTGGCTCAATTAACCATGCCTAAAAGGTCATTGATTGCTTACCTAATTAAAGCAGCTTTTCATATAAGAGGATCTGAAAGCAGAGGAAATTTGGGATATGCTCGTATTGATGTTACTATAAGAGACCCACAAACTGGAGAAAAAGGTGAGGGTTGTTTATTCTGGAAGAGTAACAGATACAAATAACTCTTTAATAGATACTCACAGAATGCTTACCTTTTTCAGTCAAGCGTTACTATCATCTTGGCGGGCCCGAGGGGATTTGAACCCCTGTTCTCCGGCTTTCTTCCATCAACTGTCCGGAGGCTTGCGCATCTATATGTGATTCGGCGCCTTAATCCATACTGGGCTACGGGCCCACACAAAATAGAATTAATTATCACTCCAATTAATTGTTACTGCATATCTCCCCACAATAGTCCAGTCCAAAGCACAATTCAACCTATAAATAGAGGGGCTATAACTCCCCATTTAGCATTAGAGCAACTTAACACACGCTACGTTCCAACTAATTCCTCGTTTATCCACCAAGCCTTTTTCTTACCTGATTTTTCTCCTGAATAATATTCTATTATGGATTTTCCAAGCTGCTTCCTCGATACTTTTTGCATTCTTCTCAGCCTATTCAGAACCAGCCACCTGTTTGTTTTCATGTATTCTGCCAGTTCTGGCGTTGTTGCGCCCTTATAGTGAATTAGGTAATCTATTATTTTGTGGTCCGTTTCGTCCATGCAAAACGTGTAGGGGTTTGTTTTCCCACGCTCATATGTAAGCAGTTCCAAGTTTGCAAGATATTTCCTAATTTCTGAAAACTCCCCTTCCATCTTGCCCATTCTCTGCTCTAACTCCAAAATTTTGTCCGGTTTAGGCGTTTTTTGCAATTTTTCCACTATAGCATCGCGGATAAAGCTACTTCTATCACCTTCTGGAACACGCAGAACCATTTCTTTGTAAACTTCTTCAGGTATTTTCACAGATACAGCTTTCACCCTTTCCACAAACGCGTCCCCCACTACTCAAATTGTATAACTCTTATTATTTCACGGTTTCCTCACCAATTTTGCTTCGCAAGTTTTTTAAAAGCTACAGTCTAACTCTAAACCGAAGCCAAATTTAAAGTGATATATTTATGCCAAAAAAAACCACGATTTCCCTAATCAAATGCGACGTAGGCTCATTAGCAGGTCATCACATCGTTCCAAAACCTCTTTTAAAAATTGCCGAGCAAAATCTTAAAGGCGCAATGGAAAAGGACTTGATAAACAGCTATTATGTTTTCAACGTTGGAGACGACCTCGAACTCCTTATGGTACATGAAAAAGGTGAAGTAAACCCAGAAGTTCACAAACTTGCTTGGGACACCTTTAAAGAAGCCGCAAACAAAGCCCTAGAACTGAAACTTTACGCCGCTGGACAGGACCTCTTAAAAACCGCCTTCAGCGGAAACATTCGAGGCATGGGTCCAGGTATTGCAGAAATGGAAATAGAAGAAAGAGCCTCAGACCCAATAGTAATCTTCGGAGCTGACAAAACTTCAGGAGGATCCTTTAACTTTCCTCTCTTCCGCATCTTTGCTGACCCCATGAACACTGCAGGTCTCGTAATCGACCCACATATGATTGGAGGCTTCAAATTCGAGATTTTAGATACCATGGAAAACAAGAAAGTCACGCTCAAATGCCCAGAAGAAACATACGAACTAATCGCCTTAATCGGAACAGTGCAACGCTACATGATTTCTCGTCTTTGGCGAGCTAGAGACGACTTAATATGCGCCGTAGGTAGCGTCACTAGACTTTCGCAAATCGCGGGAAAATACATTGGAAAAGACGATCCAGTTATGATTATACGTGCACAACATGGATTACCAGCAGTAGGCGAAATTCTCGCACCTTTCATGCACAGCTATCTTGTCGAAGGATGGATGCGAGGAAGCCATTGGGGTCCAATAATGCCAGTTGGCTTAAATGATGCTAAATGTACAGCGTTTGATGGCCCTCCAAGAATGGTTGCCTTAGGTTTTCAGGTGGCAAATGGTAAAATTGCAAGCGACGATGATGGAAAACCGATGATTGCAGACTTGTTTGATGATCCAGCCTTTGCTCTAGCTAGGCATGAAGCCTTGGAAAACGCTTCTATGCTCAGGCGCATGGGCGAATTTGAACCAGCCCGCCTAGGTCCTCAAGAGATGGAATACACGACCCTACAGCAGATTCTAGATAAACTTAAGGAACGCTTTAAGCCAGCTTAAAGTCGATTGGATTATCCCGATGATTCTTCATGCTTCCTTATTTTCGCTAGCTCTTCGCATCGATTTTTCACAATTTCGTAAAGTTTCTTGCGCAGCTCCTCTCCCAAAACTTTCTGTTCCCTTATGAGCAACATTTTCCTCGCCAACTCGATATCACCTAATCCCATAAACCACGCTTCAAAATCTCCGCGATTTGTATGAAATTCCACTGAGCTTTTATCAATTTTCAAGATTTTGTCACAGAAATCTTGAAGACTCGCTACATGAATGTTTAAGGGTTTTCCGATGTCAACGTAAAAGTGAAATGATTTTTCTAATGGTAGATAGGCTAAAATTTCGTTTGCTTTTTCTTTGTTTATTTCTGGAAAACCAAGAGTTTTCTTACCCTTCTCTGTTATGGCATAATATCCTTTTTGACGTTGCTCTAAATATCCCATGCGATTGAGCCCAATTATGTGCATCATAACCGTTGGAAACCCCAATCGGGTTTCCTTAGCTATATCTGCAGCCTTTGCAGGCTTATCAAGCATCCACATAGTTTCAAGAATTAACCTTTTAACTGGTGATGTACTCATCTTATTGCACTCCCTTATATTTTATTATATGTTATTAATATGTTTTTTAGATTTACCCATTTGTGGTTAGGCTGAAAATCATAGACTTAGAAATATACATGCAGATTTGTGGATAACGCTTTAATCAAGTGCATTATAATAACATAAAAGCAGTGAAACCAGCAATAAAAGAGGAAAGCGGTTGACCGAATGGAACCAAATACTGCAGGAAAAACGGTACAGCCAAGAAGAACCCGACGAACTAGTTGTTAGCTTTGTTGACTTCTTAAAAAAGAAGAACAAAAAAGCACGCGTTCTCGATCTTGGATTTGGCGCAGGAAGAAATCTGATATACATAGCAAGTCAAAGATTCACAGTTCATGGATTAGAAATATCCGATACTGGTATAAACTGCACCAAAGAAAGACTCAAAAAGCGAAATCTGAAAGCTTATGTTGCAAAGGGCGACATGCATTCATTACCTTACGTTAGCTCTTGCTTTGATGCAGCTATATGCCTTTTCACTATTTATCATCAAGAGCTTGAAGGAATTCAAAAAACGATTTTCGAAATCCATCGAGTACTAAAGAAGGATGGCATTCTCCTTACAAACTTCCATTCAAAGAGAAGCGGTATGTATGGGAAAGGAGTAAAAGCTGAAAAAGACACTTTCATCCGACAAAATGGCGCAGAAAAAGGAGTTGCCC
The DNA here is from genome assembly GCA_964450845.1 of uncultured Candidatus Bathyarchaeia archaeon. Taxonomy (GTDB): domain Archaea; phylum Thermoproteota; class Bathyarchaeia; order Bathyarchaeales; family Bathycorpusculaceae; genus CAVZKK01. The sequence goes on from CAYVGZ010000005.1 coordinate 13,765, forward strand.
ACCACTTCACTGATGAAGAAGAAATAATGAAACTTCTGAAAGACTTCAAAAACGTCAATATAGAACTCAGAGAGCAAAAATCGGCAAATGGATATCTCCAAAGCCGCTTCATAATCACAGCAACCACATAAGTAACGTGGTTAATAACAGGCGATTGAAGAGTTTAAGAAACGTAAATAAGCAATGTTTTAGTAGCAATAAAGCATTATTGGAGCAAACAAGAGACGGTGAAGAAATCAATGAAGATGGCTGTGCTGGTTTACGAATATCCGCCAAAAATTGTAGGTGGCTTAGGAACTTATGCCGCTGAAATCACACGCAAGTTTGTTTTGATGGATAATGACGTCACGGTTTTCACGATGAATGATGATAATGGCAGCCTTCCGACACGGGAAATTTGGAGAGGAATAGAAATTCACAGACCATTACACATTGACATTTCTGATTCATTGCCAGATGTGATTGCTGAAGACATTAGAAAATGGGGCAGAGGCATCCACTTGTTCTCTAAAATCCTTATCTACAATTACCTAAGTGCTTCGAAACTCGTAAACGAACTAATCAAAAAAGAAGGTTTCAAATATGACATAATAGTTGCGCATGATTGGCTATCTGCAATAAGCGGAATAACCATCAAAAAAGAGGTCGGATTGCCCTTCGCGTTTCACGTGCACTCCACAGAGAAAGGAAGAACTCTTGGAAATGGCTCTGAAGTCGTGAGCAACATTGAGCTCCACGCTGCCAAAGCAGCAGACTTAATCGTAACTGTATCCTACGCCATGAAAGATGAACTCATAAAACTCGGCTTTCCTCAAGAAAAAATCCAAGTATGCTACAACGGCGTTGACCCACAAAAATACAATCCAGAGACGGCAAATGCTGAGCAGATAAGAAAGATAAGGGTTTCTTATGGTGTAAAAGACGATGAGCTTATGATTCTTTACCTTGGAAGACTTGTCGGCGTTAAAGGTGTTGACAGACTAATAATGGCAATGCCGCATGTTTTACAGAAAACACCAAAAGCAAAACTTGTAATTGTGGGTTTAGGTGACTTGCAGGATTATCTGGTAAACTTGGTTAAAACCATGAGACTGCAAGATTCTGTAAAATTAAACTTCGCATTTATTTCAGAGGAGGAACGTATTCTTCACTACGCCGCATGTGATGCCGCAGTTTTCCCAAGCCTCTACGAGCCCTTCGGAATAGTTGTTCTCGAAGCAATGAGCATGGAACGCCCAGTTATTGTTGGCGCAGCAGGTGTTAGTGGAATGCGGGAGATAGTTATTTGCTGCGGTGAGGAGCAGTGCGGCTTCCACATAAATCCAGATAATCCATCAGACATTGCATGGGGGATAAATAGCGCCCTTGAGAGCCCTGAAAAAAGAAAATGGCTTGGGAAGAATGGTAGACGTAGAGTCTTAGAAGAGTTTACATGGGATAAGATAGCTGAAAAAACCATAGAACTATACGAACAAATAGTGAAATGTTAAGTGTTGTTATAATCTAAATTTTATTGGTGAACGTTTGAACGTTGATTCTCTAGGATTAAGAAAGAGAATTGCGAGGGAAGCCGCCAGTCTTCTCTACTTTGGTGTTGAAAAAGAGTATAAACAGGCAAAGCTTAAAGCTGCAAAAATAGTTAAGTCCAAGTTTCTTCCGTCAAATTTTGAAGTTGCGTTGGAACTTGACAAAATAGCAGAGGAAAACGAAGGTTCAGTTAGAAAGGATCGTTTAATTCAAATGCGTAAGGAAGCCTTAAAGCTGATGCAAATTCTCAAAGCATACAAGCCTATTCTAATTGGAAGCGTGTGGCGTGGCACAATATATTATGACAGTGATGTGGACATAGTTGTATATCACGATGAGCCTGAAGATGTTTTAAAAATCCTGAAGCAAAATGATCTCAAAATAATGCAGACTGAATGGGTCACTGTGACAAAGAAAGGAAAAAGGCACGGTTCTTTTCACATATATGCTGAATTGCCCTCCAAAGAAAAGGCTGAAATCAAAGTTATCCAAAGCTTAGAAGCCTCTAAGAAAGAAAAATGCGAGATATATGGAGACGAAATTACCGGTCTTTCTGCGCGAAAGTTAAAAAAGTTGCTTAAAGAAAACCCGGCACAACGGTTTGTTCCTTCCTAAACTATTGGTTTGTCTCTTAATTTTGAAGACACTTAAATATCGGCTTTTCCATTAAATGAAGTAAGGATGCATTGCTACTACAGTTGAAGGTGCTAAACTTGGGATTTGACAAAGAGTCCTTCAAAAAAATGTTTCCAAACCTAGCTAAAGAGTTAGAATCCGACGAGAATAAAGTTTCAGTAAACTCTGTGCGAACAGATGTGCAAACTGGAGAAGGCGCAACCTCTGAAAAATTTGTCCATTACATGCCTGACGTAATAGACTTTATCCGCAGATGCGACACAGAGGAACAAGCAGAAGAAATAATAGCTTACATGGAGAAAAGAGGCGAAATAGAAAAGCAATATGCTGAAAGGCTTAGAAAACAACTTAAAGACAGAGGGGTAAGAAGCTTCGGACCTGAGAAGGAAGAAAACTATTATCTTAAACATGGCCAGTTGTGAACTTTTCGCCTAGATTTGTTCTGGTAGGATTTTGTCCAACAGATAATTCGCATATTTCAGCTTATACATTTTTACCTTCTTAATTACATGTGAATACAAAATTAAATCGGCTAATTGCCTTTGAACAGGGTCATAGAAGAGTGTTAAGTCTCCTACGGTCGTAATTTGGTGTGATTATATCCTATTAATTATTTAAACTGGGCTCTTCTTTGACGGGAACGGGTAAGTATATACGTAACCAAGATAGTGTGATTCTAAAAGTAAATAAATGTGCTCATCAATAAATAGAGAGCCTGAAAATTTGGAAACTAAGCGGAGGAGCCCAAATGAAAAAAACAGCTCTATTAATTACAATGGCAAGTGTTGCTATCATAATTCTTCTTTCAATCTCGTCTAACATAAAAACCGTCCAAGCACAAAACAGTGGAAATTATACTATAGATCATGTGAACCATGAAATAGAGATTTTGTACAATGGCTATATTTTCATAAATGACACCATGCAAATAACAGGAAACGCATCCGACGGTTTTCTCATGGGTTTTCCATACAAGTATGCTCCACATATTCTTCAATGTGTAGCTTATAATTCATCAAGCATTTTTCAAGTTACTCTCGATGTACCTTTGGAAAACCATGTTGGATTTTATGGGGTAAAGATTGATTTTCCGCAAGAAACTCCGCAATTATTTACTGTTGGATTTATACTCTCAAATGACCTTCTCACACAAGACACTTCAAATACAAGTCGCTACACCTTAGACTTTCCGGCATATCCAAGTTTAACGAAAACAGCAACTGTGTGCAAAGTCTCAATCGGTTTGCCAACAGGCGCAACGTATATAAGCGGAACAGTTAATGCAACCAGTTATTCGAAAGAAAACTTGCCGGAATTTACCTATTCACCCGCAAACATAACCTTCCTATCAACTGATGACGAAATACAGATGTTTGATGTAAAAGAGCTAGAAAGCGAGGTTAGAATAAGCGGAATAGGCGAAGTAGAAGGTTCAGACAGTTACTACATAGAAAGTAAATCAGTTGCAGATGTTTCCGCCATCGAAATAAATTTACCTCCAAACGCTTTCGATCCAAGTGCTCAAGATCAGTTTGGGAGAAAAATGTCGCAACCTGTGCAGACAGATGAGGAAACGAACCGTTACAAGATTAGTTTTGCCTCACCGTTGGAAAGCTACAGATCCACTAGGTTTACTGTAAAATACAAGTTTCCCAGCAACTACACTACGCAGATGGGAACAAACAACTTCAATATTACATTTCCATTGTTTCAAAATTTGAATTATTACATCGAGTGGGCCTCAGTAACTTTTGTTTTGCCAGAGGGTGCAAGAATAGCAAGTTTCGAAACCACTTTAATCGGTAGTGCATACAATATTGCGAGGGGCGTTTTCCAAGAAGCAGTAACCATGAATAGGAGAAGCATCAGTTTATTGGAAAATGGTCTTCCTTCAGAGAATGTTTTGCAGATCGTTTATGAGTATAATCCATTATGGCTATCTTTCCGTCCTACGTTGTGGATGTGGGCTTTGGCAATTGTTGGGTGTGCGGTTGCTATTGTTTGGAAAAGACCTGAGGCTCCTGTAGGAGTTGCTGTGTCTGCAGTAGCTATGAAGCTTCGTCCGGAATATATTAGGTCTTTTGTAGAAGCATACGAGGAGAAAAGAAAAACAACTTTTGAAATTGAATCACTTGAAAATAGAGTTCGTAAAGGGAAGATTCCAAGGCGTCGGTATAAGGTGCAGAGAAAAACCTTAGAAACACGTCTTACCACCTTGTCCAGAAACTTGACAGAGTCCAAAGAGAAGATGCATGCGGCAGGGGGTCAATATGCCGAACTAATGCAACAACTTGAAATCGCAGAAACCGAAATCAACGAAGTTGAAGCCAACATGAAAAGCATTGAGTCTCGTCACAGCCGGGGCGAGCTTTCATTAGAAGCCTATCGAAAGCTTTTGTCAGATTATCAGCGCAGAAAAGAGAGGGCTAATACAACAATTGACGGAATCCTCTTAAGACTTCGTGAAGAAATCCATTAATGAGCCTAAAAGCTTTTATTCTACTGCTTAAATTTCAATGAAACTCTAGTTAGAGAAGGAATGGAAATGGTAAAAATATTAGTTAATAATGACAAATGCACTGGATGCGGCACATGTGTAGATACTTGCCCAGTTGCAGTTTTTGAGATTAAAAACGAAAAGTCCGTTCCTGTAAAACCTGAAGAATGTTTGGTATGCAGAGCTTGCGAAGTTCAATGTCCAGAAGGGGCAATTCAAGTGATCGAGTAGCCTGCTAGTCTATATTCCAAAAAGCTTTTTGAACTTCTTTCACATTCTCTATGATCTTTTCGCCTTGCCTTCTGTTACGTTTGCTGATTGCTGGAACTTTATCATCTACGACGTAAAGGGTTTCACTCGTTTTTGCGATGGCTGCTGCAGCTATTTTTCCAACAAATTTGAGGCTGTAACCTCCTTCAAGAACTGAAACTAGCCTCCCGCCGCATATTTCTGATGCTAAACTCACTATTACATCGTAAATGTCTTGGTAACATAACGCTGACAGGGAAAGGCTCGCCACTGGATCTGTGTAGTGACCGTCTAATCCAGCTGACACCAATATAAATTGCGGTTTAAACTGGTATATTATTGGCGTTACAATTTCTCTTATTGCCTTTAGATAGATTTGGTCGCCAGTTCGGAAGGGAAGTGGAATGTTTACGTTGTAACCTAAACCGTAGCCCTTTCCGATTTCGTCTATAAAACCTGTTCCAGGAAACGCTCGTGGATTCTGATGCAAACTTATGTATAAGACCTTATTGGTTTCATAGAAGGTTTCTTGTGTTCCGTTTCCATGATGCGCATCTATATCTAATATTAAAATTTTCTGCAAATTGAATTTTTTAAGCAGATGTCTAGCGGCTATGGCAATGTTGTTGAAAATGCAAAAACCTTTTGCACAAAACTTTTCAGCATGATGTCCAGGTGGTCGCACTAGAGCGAAAGCATTTTCAAACCTTTTTTCCATGACAAGGTCGACAGCTTTAAGCGTTCCGCCCACAGCGTAAAGTGCAACTTCGAAACTCTCGGGAGAAGCTACTGTGTCTTCTAAATCCATGAGTCCTCCTCCAGACCTGCAGAAAGTCTCAACAAATTTAATGTATTCTATATCATGGACTAATTCGACATCTTCTATGCGAGCTTTTTCCGGCGCTACGAACTGCCAATTCTTGCTTCTCGAAAGTCTTCCCCTCTTTAGTTCGTTGACGATTATGCCAAGACGTTTTGCAGATTCTGGATGACCTCTGCCAGGATTGTGCTTATAGTATTCGGGAGAAAAAATGACAGCGGTTTTGTTCATGTCATATCATCTTTTTGAGGACTGTTTGGAAAGTTTCCTGCATGTATTTCTTCATGGATATTCCTTTCATTGTGGCCAATTTTTTGAGAGTTTTGTTTATGCCCGTTGCATACTGTATTGCTCTTTTTGGTTTCTTCACTATAAATTGTGGAAGACCAAGATTTTCAGCAACCCGCCTCAAAACAAGTTTTCGTAGCCCGTTATTTTTCATTTCTATTTTTAGCTCTACTGGTAACTCTGTGGCGAATTTTGCTATTTGGTACGTTGCAAAGGGTAACCGCAGTTCCACATCGTGAAAAGCGCAGATTTTAAAATCCCTTTCGAAGTTGGTTTTGTGCATTTTAAGAGCATCGTTAAAAAGTGTTTCACGTAATTTTTCACCACCATATGCTAAATAATCGTGTACGTATCGGTGATAGCCCCCGAAAAGCTCATCTGCGCCTTGCCCAGCCAGCATAACTTTAAAATTCATTTCTGCCGTTTTTTCTGCTGTCCAATAGAAAGGAATGCCTATACTCGCTTTAATGGGGTCTGACTCCTCAATCAACCAAAGAACCTTTGGAAGAACTTTTTCAACATCCTCTGTATCATAAAAGTGGACATGAATTGGCAGTTCCAATTTTTCTGCTGCCATTTCTGCTTGTTCCGTTTCTGGCTGATTTTTTAGGCTTACATGAAGCAAATGCACATCTACGCCTGAATTTTTAGCCAAAAACGCAATTATGCTGCTGTCTAATCCTCCTGAAAAAGCCACTGCAACTTCCTTCAAGCCTGAAACTCTTTCCTTGACTGAGCATTGCAAAAATTTTTGAAGTTTTTTTGCTGCAACAAACATTGTTGTGTGCTCTGCCTTCAAATAGGCAAGAGTCTTTATGGGTTTGAATTTGAAGCCGTTTTTATCAACGAATGCCATGTTTCCGGGCGGAAACGAATTTGCAGTTTTTATTCCGATTCTCCATAACGTTTTCTGTTCGGAAGCTAGAGCCGCAAAGTCCGTGTTTTCGCCATAATAGAAAGGTTGAATGCCCATGGGGTCTCTGCCTGCGATAATTTTTTCGGCTTCAGCTACTGCAAAAGCGAAACATCCTTCAGACTCTTCAATTAGGTTTTTAATGGCTTCTTTGCGGTTCTTTCCAAGTTTTTTGGCAACATCCTCTGCGTCAGAAACTTCCTTGGCTGGATAAATTCTTCCTTCAAAAGTTAGCGTTGCATCTTCAAGTTTTGTTGGTTGAGGCGTGTCATGCCTGAGAATTTTTGAGAAACCGTGTCCAACAACTATTAGCGAATCTAAATTCTGGTTCTGCAGTGCTTCGACGGATTTTTCTATCTTTACAACGGTTGGTGACGCTATTCCAAAGGCTTCGATGCCTTTATGTTTTAACATTTTGAGCATAGCAACTGCTGTCTCTGTTGCATTTTCACCTCTCTTGTTAATCACCGCTATTATTGCTCCCATGGCAAAGAGCCCTTTCGCTGTAAGACGTTATCTATTCTTTCGGTAAAACATTAATCTTTAATCGCCTTATCTTCTTGCGAGGGATAAATGACTTGTCCATTCTTCCCATAGACACGGGTCCAATTGAAACGGGCCGTTACGGAACTGCTGAAATGAGGAGAATCTTCGAGGAAGAAGCGCGGGTGCAGAGAATGCTTGATGTGGAAGTAGCCTTAGCATGGGCGCACGCTGAGGTTGGCAATATACCACGAAAAGATGCTGAAAAGATTGCTGCTGTGGCTTCGATAAAACATGTTAGATTAAGTCACATAAAGGAGATTGAACGTGAAATAAAACATGATGTTACCTCTTTGGTCAGAGCTTTTGCAGAAGCATGTGGACCAAGCGGGGCATATGTTCATCTAGGCGCAACAAGCTATGATATCGTGGACACCGCAAATGCTTTACAACTAAAACAAGCTCTGGAACTAATTGAAAAAAAACTGGATGACTTCGAGAAGATCCTAATGGAAAAAGCCTTACGGTACAGAAGCACGTTGATTATGGGTAGAACACATGGTCAGCATGCGTTGCCGATAACTTTGGGCTTTAAATTTGCAGTTTGGATGCGCGAGATTTCGCGGCATATTGAAAGGCTTAGGCAATGCAAAGAACGTGTTTTGGTTGGAAAAATGAGCGGAGCAGTAGGCACTCAAGCTGGCTTAGGTCCTAATGCTGTGAAGATTCAGGAACTCGTTATGCAACGGTTAGGGATTAAAGCTGCTGATATTTCTACACAAATCGTGCAGCGAGACCGCCATGCAGAACTTGTATGTTTGCTGGCTATGATTGCTTCTACGCTTGACAATTTTGCCACCGAGGTTCGAGAGTTGCAGAGACCTGAAATTGGGGAGCTTTTCGAGTTTTTTGAGGTTGAGAAGCAGGTTGGAAGTTCAACCATGTCTCAGAAGCGCAATCCTGAACTCTGTGAAAGGGTTTGCGGACTGGCTAGAATCGTTAGAAGCCTTGTTGTTCCAGCTTTAGAGAATGTTGTAACATGGCATGAACGCGATTTGACGCAGTCTTCTGCAGAGCGTTTCATAATTCCCGAAACATGCATTCTGACTGATCACATACTTTTCTTGATGATTAAAATTGTGGCTAATCTGCGTGTTGACGAAAAGCGCATGCTAAAAAACATTGAGCTGACTCAAGGACGTGTAATGTCAGAAGCGGTTATGATTGCATTGACGAGGAAAGGCGTGAGTCGCCAAGAAGCCCACGAACTGCTTAGAAAATTGACAATAAAGAGTGAAACAGAGAGGCGACATTTCAAAGAAATACTTTTAGAAGACAAGAACGTGAGGAGAAAACTCGCAGAGAAAGAAATCGAAGAGGCTTTAAAACCTAAAAATTATTTGGGAACGGCTAAAGAACAAGTTGCACGCATAGTTAAAAAAACAATAAAAGAGCGCAAGGCTAGAGGTCTAACTTAGTATTCTGTTAAAGCCTTTTGCTTCCAAGCCTCTTCTTTTTCGAGTTTTTCCCAAAATTCCTTCTTTACAAAACCGCCAACTTGTTCTTTAATCCTCTTTGCTACTCTGGGTCCTATAAGCGGCAGATTCATTAAGTCTTCAATTTGCACTGTTTTTATGTCTTCTATTGTTTTATATCCAGCATTGTATATTATGCGCCCACGGGCTCTGCCAATCCCCTCCAGTTTAACTATTGGCAACAGTTCTTTCTTTACTCCTTTCTCTACTCTTTCCTTGAGTTCAATGGTTAGCGGCAAAGCTTGTTTGTTGCCGAAAAGCGTTGCTAATTCATGTGTGGCGTGAAGCAGCCATTTTGCGTTTTCAATGGTCCTGTAGAGATCGCCAGGTTGCGCTCTGAACCGTTCAATTATTCCATCTTCAGTCATCTCTTCAATCCAAGCACACAAAGTCATGGCTGTTTTTACTTCACCGAGAAACTGCTCGTAGATTATGCGGTCTTCCCACTCGTTTGGTATATCTACTAAGAGTTCTGTTCTGTGTTCTTCCATGAAAACAGATACTTCGTCTAATTCACGCGCATACGGCCGTAACACTGGACCCATGTCTGGAGTGTGCGCAATCATGTGGAGAAGGCTTAAATCTGTTAGGTATGCTGGTTTCCGCCTTAAGGCGTCGCGGATTATGACTCCTGAAACTGGGTCTATGTAGAGTTCGCTTACTCGCTTTCCAAACTTTGTAGCATAGATGTTGTCGGCTGCAAGGTCAATCATTTCCTCATCGTATAGATATTTGAGGATTTTTGCTATGATGCTTTTAATTGCATTGACATCGTATTGGTGAGCGTAAAAGGTTCTGCCGAAAAAGTCGTAAATTCCCTGTTCCGTGTGAGCGAAATCTGCTGCAATCGTTGCTAAGACGTGCGATCGCAAAATTCTTTCAACAGCAAGCCGTGACCATATTCGCTCTGGACGCGCAAGAATGTAGCTTTCCATTAGATAGTCTGATTCATCAGCAGTTTTAGCGATAAGCAGGGCTTCTCCAACCTTGTCGTATTTTGGTCTTCCAGCTCTCCCTGCCATCTGTTTGTACTCTAAAACGCTGATTGGGTAATAGCCATATCCAGGTTCGTATCGTCTATAATCTTGGATTATAACTGTTCTGGCAGGTAGGTTTACGCCGAAAGCCAGTGTTGGCGTTGCCGTTAAAACCTTAATCTTTCCCTGTCGGAAAGAATCCTCTATTAATTTGCGGTGTCCACCGCCTAAACCAGCGTGGTGAAAGGCTGTGCCACGCTTAACCAGCTCTGCAAGTGACTCGCTTATTCTTGTTCTTTCGCCAGCCACCAAAATTCTCTCTGATTCGTTCTCTAAAGCGCGTTTCACAGACTTGGATAAGACTTCGTCAACTTCGCCTGCAACTCTATTCGCAAGAGTAACAGCGTTTTTCCGCGTAGATGCAAAGATTAACGCTTGACCGCCAAATTTGACCGTGTTTAATGCCAAATTTATTGCTGTGTTCTTTGTCTTCTTCTCTATTTTGCGTGCGTCTCCATCCCTGAATTGGATTTCGTCATGTAAGAGAACGCCTTCCTTTAGAGGGATTGGCCTCCATTCAGTTGTAACATAGTCTGCTTTAAGCCACTCCGCAATTTCTTCAACATTGTTTATTGTTGCGCTTAAGGCTAAAACCTGTATGTCCGGATTAATCTGCATGAGCCTTGCCAAAACAACCTCAAGGGTTGGACCGCGTTCAGCTTCATTTAGCAAGTGCACTTCGTCGGCGACTATGAGCGAAATCTCGTCCATCCATTTGGCTCTATGTCTCAGAAGCGAGTCTGCTTTCTCGTTTGTAGTTATGATTATGTCATATCTTTCCAGCCACGGGTCGTTGCTGTCAAAATCGCCTGTGCTGATGCCTATCCTTACACGTTTTCCTTCAGTTTTCCTTATTGAAGCATATTTTTTGAAATCTTGGAATTTTTCATTGGCTAGAGCCCTTAGAGGCGTTAGATAAATTGTTTTTCCGTTTTTTTCTAATATATGCTTGAGGGCGCAAAACTCCGCAACCAAAGTTTTTCCAGAGGCTGTTGGACTGGCTAGAACAAGATTTTTTCCTTCAAGGGCTCCAGCTTTTATTGCTTCCTCCTGCGGCGGATAAAGCTCAACGATTCCAGACCTAATTATAATTTCTTTAACTGATTCTGGTATCTGCAAATCCGTTACTTTCACTTGAATGCGCCCATTTCTTCTCTTACAACAGCATTTTACCACATCAACAATTATAAAATGTTATGTGTGGATAACAAGTTTGTTTAGGTTATGTTTTTTTATTAGATGAGTGATACTAAGCTTTAGAAGAATGGTATTTGCCCATTGAGGATTGAGTTAGAATGGTTGAAAACGTGAAACAACTGCTTAAAGCGCACGAAGGCATAAAACACGAGGTCTATCTTGACATTGAAAATTCAAGCATTGTTTCCAAAGAAATAATTGAAGCGATGCTGCCATACTACGATCAACGCGCGTATGGCAACCCAACGCTAACGCATAAGCCTGGCTGGGAAGCCTTCGAAACAATAATGGAATCAGCACAAAAAATTTCCACATTTTTGGGATGCAAAACACTTGAGGAAGTCAACTTTACCCCAGGAGAAACAGAAGCCAACAACCTAGCATTGATAGGAACAGTCTCTTCAATGAAAGACAAAGGCAAAAAAATTGTGATTTCAGAAATTGAGCCCATAAGTGTTTTGTATGTTACCGAAATGCTGCAAAAACACGGATTTTCCACAACGAAAATCCCAGTTGACAGCGAAGGCTTCATAGACCTTGAAAAGCTAAGAGAAGCTGTTGATAAAGAGACAGTTCTTGTAAGCTTGTCGGTTGTAAACCACGAAATTGGAACAATACAGTCAATCAAAGAAGCGATAGAAATAGTTAAGGACAAAAACTTGGAAACAATTTTCCACACTGATGCTTCAGATGCTTATGGCAAAATTCACTTCAATGTTAAGGATTTAGGTGTAGATTTAGCCACGATAAGCAGCTACAAAATTTTGGGACCGCGTGGAATAGGCGCCCTATATATACGTGAAGGGGTTAATGTGGAAAGAATTTTGGAAGGTCAAATAGGGACGCAGAAACTTTGGCCTGGAGTTGAAAATACGCCTCTAATTGTTGGTTTCGCTAAAGCGTCTGTCTTGGCTTTCCAAAATTTTGAAGAAAACGTTCGTCACATGCGAAGGCTGCGGGATAAACTGTTTGATGGGATAACTGGAAAAGTATCGGATGTTAGAGTTAACGGACCTAAAGGCGACAAAAGGTCTCCTGACAACGTGAACATAAGCTTTCTGAGGTGTGAAGGTGAAGCTTTAACAATCGAGCTAAGCCTAAACGGCGTTTACGTTTCAAGCGGAAGCGCGTGTACACGGCGTCTCCTCCAACCGAGCCACGTTCTTGTTGCTATGGGCAGAAAGTTTGACGAAGCCCACGGCAGCATACTAATGAAGGTCACACGGTATCATACTGAAGAAGATATAGACTATGTTCTAAGCGTGATTCCAAAGGCTGTTGAAAGAATAAGAGGAATAACTGGTTCCACAGGAGTTGAGTAATTATGTCGCGAACGCCTCTGCCCTATAATCCTAAGGTTCTAGATTTGTTCAGAAATCCTAAAAATCTGGGAAAAATGGAAGATGCCACAGTTACGGCAGTCGCGGGAAACCCCTTATGCGGAGACATGATCACCTTCTACCTAAAAATCAACGATCAAGACGTAATCGAAAAGGCATCCTTTGAAAGTTACGGTTGCGCCGCAAACATAGCAACTTCAAGCATAGTCACAGAAATGATTAAAGGAATGAAACTTGAAGATGCATGGAAAGTCTCGTGGAAAAGCGTTACAGAAGCTGTGGGTGGGTTGCCAAGCATAAAGTTTCACTGTGGCATTCTGGCCGTTGGAGCACTTAAAAGGGCCATCAGAAAATACTTTGAAAACAAGGGAGACTCTCCTGATTGGCTGTTGAAAGAACCAAGTTTTGAAGAAAAACAAGCATTGGAAGAAGAAGAGCTAGCAAAAGTACTCTCAAAAAGAATGAAAACCGAAGAGGAAAAATAATGTTGGATCCGTACAAAATTCGGGAAGACTTTCCAATATTAAAGCGAAAAATAAACAATTACCCACTGATCTATTTCGACAACGCTGCAACTTCGCAAAAACCAAAACAGGTAATCGACGCCATCAAAAATTTCTATGAAAATCATAACGCAAACGTCCATAGAGCCGTTCACACGCTTTCTCAGGAAGCATCTGAACTTTACGAGGAGGCGCACGAAGAGGTTGCCAATTTCATAAACGCAAATAGCATGGAAGAAATAGTTTTTGTGAGAGGTACAACTGAAGCAATAAACTTGGTTGCCTACGCTTGGGGTCTTCGAAATTTAAGGAAAGACGATGAAGTCATAGTGTCATTGATGGAGCATCACAGCAACATCGTTCCTTGGGAAATTCTTTCAAAACTGACCGGGTTTAACGTTAAGTACATAGAAGTAAATGATGATGGAACCCTAAATTATGAGGCTTTTGAAAATATAATGTCCAACAAAACTAAAATTGTCTGCATCTCTCAAGTTTCAAACTTTAGCGGGGTCATAAACGATGTTAAGAGAGTCGCAAGGGTTGCCCATGAGCATGGTGCCTTAACCGTCATCGACGGAGCGCAATCCGTTCCTCATTTACCTATTAACGTTAAAGATTTGGATGTAGATTTTTTTGCGTTTTCTGGACATAAAATGTTGGGTCCAACAGGCATAGGCGCCCTATACGGGAAGCGTGAGATTCTGGAGAAGATGGAGCCATTTCAAGGTGGTGGCGAAATGATACGGGAAGTCTCCTTCAACCAAGTAACTAAACGCTGTTCCATCATATGGAATGATTTGCCTTGGAAGTTCGAAGCTGGAACACCCGACATCTGCGGCGGCGTTGGGCTGATGGAAGCAGTAAAATATCTGAGAAGGCTAGGTATGGAAAACGTTAAGGCACATGAATGTATGTTGACAGAATATGCCACGCGACGCATGCAAGAGTGCCAAAAGGTCAAGATTTACGGACCAAAAGATGCGTCCGTTAAATGTGGCATAATTCCTTTTAACGTTGAAGGTTTAAGTTCGCACGACATTGCCCTGTTCTTGGACAATTATGGAATCACTATCAGAAGTGGCTTCCACTGCGCCCAACCATTACATGAAATATTCAGGCTAAAATCCTCAGCTAGAGCAAGCTTCTACATCTACAACACTCGCGAAGAAGTCGACCGATTCATTCAAGTTTTGAAGGAGATTGAGCGGGTTTAATGGTTACCATTGAAGATTATGTGGCTAGAATTGAAGAAACATGTGGCGAAGAAAAGGACTTTATCGTCATTTTTAAATATGATAAGAAAGAACAAACAATTGCAAAAATCATGAAAAAGGCAAGAATTGAAAAGTCAATTTCTGCTATAATTTTTGAATTAACCTTTAAAGATGTTTCTTTTCGACTTTATGGGACAGGCAAGGCTATTTTTCGAGATTTAAAAGACAAAAGCGAACTGCAGAACGTTTTGGCTGATCTTTTATCGTAATTGTTACACGCTGACCAGTGATTAAGTGTAATTGCATGGCTTATGAGGCTTGACAAACAGAAAAGCCATTGTCAAATATAGAAAAGCGCCAGAAACCTGCCGCATTAAATCTGGAGCATGCCAAAACCAACTTGCACCTCCACTGAAATGCAATCCAGCAACAAACCATGCGAATATGATGTCAACAAAGGGTTCAATGACTATGGCAGTTTTGAATGGTGTTCTTATGACATGAGAGTCTAAACTCAAAGTTATGTAAATCGGCAGGTTAGCTACTAACACAAACACGGTCAGCCCTAACGGTATACCAAATGTTTCCATAAAGGTTCTTGCGTACAGATTGGCTTCCTCATGAGGGGCACGACAAAAAACAAGTGTTGATAAATAGTCGAATAGTATGAAAGTAAAAACCAAAATTGTTCTTTTTAACCAATGGTTATTTCTAGGCAAGAAAAAGTGTTTTAGACTAAGCATTGTGCCTAGTTTAGTTTGCATTCCTTTCTCCCCGTCAGCTTCTGATTTTCTTCTTACTTATGGTTTGTCCATTATTACTTAAAAGTTTTGAATCTGCATTTTGAATGAGTAGTTGCTTTTGCTGATTAGAAGGAATGGAAAAAAGAAAGCTGTAGTGTTGTGAACGAATTACGATACTATGGTGAGATTCTTTAAAACGTTTTTCCTTGAATTATGAAACAACGATTCTTAGACTTCTCCTCTAATCCTAAATTTAATCTCCTGCCACACATCGTTAGCCAACGTTTTTGCTTCCTTGTCGATTAGTATTAAAACCGCAAGATAGAGAACTGCTCCTGCTGCTGTTATGCCTAAAGTGGACGACAGTCTTGTTGGATGTGGAATTAAAAATAGAACGAACATCATAACAACTGAGGCGAAAACATATTTTGCAATGTTCTTCCACGGAATATTCAGTTTAGCTATTCTGCGTATAATGGCATATAAAACTAGAAACATCGCCCAAGTGGCTATTGTGTCAATTATGCTTACGTATAATGCTGCGGTCACTGGCTGATTTTGTGTGAGGGTCGTTAAGACATAGAAGGTTGTTGGTAATGCTATTGCGGATTGGACATAAGGTAAAGTGAATGCTATGAACAGTGGGCGTTTCGCAAGTTTTTGCAATGGTATTTTTGCTTCATCATCTATGTTTTCAAGTCCCAAAAGTACATAGAGGTAGAATTGTGTAATAATTTGGACAAAAGCGCCTATAGCCAGAACCATGAGTACTGGCGATGCTTCCTCGTAAATTTTGTTCAGAATTATGAGATACGAGTTTGATAGCGCTATTGCTCCTGCCGTCATTGGTATAGCGAACATTAAAACGGTTTTTAACGAAGTCGTTATGTCTTGGATGCTGCTTTCTGCTAGAAGTTTTGGGTATAATGCGAAAGATAGGAAATAAGAGTACGTGATTATGTTTGCTATGGTTAAGGCGGCTTGGTACATGCCTCTTGCTTCTGGGCCGGCTATGGGGTCATAAGCAATCAGCATGATTAATATGAATGTTGCTATTCTGGTGCCTACAAAATAGTATATGTTTATTGTTGAGCCTTTCAGCCATTCTTTCACGTAGTTCCAATTGACTGGTTGCTTTAGTTCTTGGGATAAGAGTTTAAGGTAGTAGATGATTCGTACAGCGAAGGCAATTGTGATGGCTAATAAAGCCCCCAGGATTGGTTGTTGAAGTTTGACGATGAGTATATAGGCTAATAGAACTTTGCAGATTTCTGCAAGTAGTAGTCCATATCCAATGGTTTGTGGTATTTTTGCGCGTAGGCAGGATTCTAACATAGTTGTTATGTAAGTTTCAATTATTTGCGTTGAAGCAATTAAGTAGGGGATTATGTAGGTTTGGCTGATACCGAGCAGTGGCATGATTAGTGGAATAAGTGGAAGGTAAATTACTGTAGCTATCATTGAGAGAGTTAGATTTGCCAGAAGTCCTGTTTTTACCGTTCCTTCTTTGTTTCGTGCTACGAATCGCGTTGCCCAGAATGGGAATGCGGGGGCGAGGAATGCAAAATAAGCAATTATGTCATTAATGTTGCCCCATATTCCTAATTGGTCTTCTGTGATGGCTCGTGTTAACATTAAAGTAAAGACTAGTCCTGTAGCTACACTAAGTATTCTGGCGGCAAATATTATGAAACCAGAATATTGTAGCCTAATCTCACGCTTTGCCAAAGTAGTTCACTATTCTGCAGTTTAGGTTTAGTAGGTATGGTTTTATGTTTAAATGTTTTTAAGTATTGATTCTATCTGAAAAGTGAGAGGAGAGAGTATATCAAAAGGGAGAAAGCAGCTTGAAATTTGCATGTGGCGTAGTAATAAAGGTTAGAGATGAGCAAGATGCGATCGAAGATAGCCTTTTATGCCTGTTAAACCAAACGCTGAAGCCTTTTATCGTAGTGGTGAACGACGGGAGTATAGATAGAACTGGAGAAATTGCCTCTAAATACGCAGATGTTGTTGTTAATTTGCCGAGGCATGAGGAGAATTGGGTTGGTAGACCTGAGTTAGCTAAGGTTGTTAATGCTGGTCTAAACGTTTTAAAAGATAAAGAACTAGATTTTGTACTTTTCAGTGATGGAGAGGTTGTGTATCCACTACATTACATTGAGGAAATTATTAAAAGGATGAAAGACGGTGATGTTGTTCTGGCTTCTGGGGTGGCTGAGGGTGAAGTATCTCGTTCTTTTTCTCCAAGAGGTTCTGGCAGAATCGTCGATGCCAAATGGTTTAGGAGCATTGGGTTTAGGTATCCTGAGAATTATGGTTTTGAGGCTTATCTCGTTTATAAGGCTCTTTCAGAGGATAAAAAAGTCGTTGTTTTTCCTGATTTAACGTTCAAATTATCCAGAGAAACAAGGCTTTTTCCAAACAAGGCTTATTTCTGGGGTAAAGGAATGAAAGCCTTAAACTATAACTTTTTTTACGCTTTAGGAAGATCGCTTCTTGTTTTGCTAAAATCTCCTAGAAATGGTTTTGCATTGTTTAAGGGCTATTTTTCAGATGTTGACAAATACAGAGATGTTGCGGATTTTGTTCCCGCTTTTCAAAAGAGACAGTTTTGGAAAAGGGTTAGAGAGGTTTTGCATTCTTAGAAATGTATAATTGCTTGTTTTTATTATGTATGTAAGCTACGATGTGTAATGGATGTGTCGACATGAAGATTTGCGTTATTGGTTTGGGCGAGGTTGGCTTTGCAACAGCGAAATATATTCTTGATAAGGAACTTGACGTTTGGGGCTATGACATTAGCTCGACGGCAGTCAAAAGAGCGAAAAAAGCTGGAATTGTTAGAGCTACGCAGGTTTGGGATACTATTCCTTCGGCTGATGTCTATTTGATATGTGTGTACACTGGACTTAAAGAAGGAGGTCCGGATTTATCTGCTATTTTTGATGCTTGCGAGAAGGTTAAGGGTAAGACTGGTTTATCTACTAAACCTTTGGTTTCTATTGAGAGTACAGTGGTTCCTGGTTTGTGTAAACGTGTTTTTAGAGACGTATTTGAACAACGTGTTCGTTTGGTGCATGTGCCGCATAGGTATTGGGCTGAGGAACCTGATGAGCATGGTGTTAAGCAACGTCGTGTTATTGGAGGTGTAGATGCTGAGAGTCTCAAAACTGGCATGGCGTTTTACAAAGATGTGCTGGAGGTCCCTCTTCACGTAGTCTCTTCTATTGAGGTCGCTGAAATGTCAAAGATAGCTGAAAACGCTTATCGTTATGTTCAAATAGCTTTTGCTGAGGAACTGCGGATGATTTGTGAGGAAAATGGTTTAAGTTTTGATGATGTGCAAGCGGCTTGCAATACTAAATGGAACACCGAGATTTTGGAGGCTAGAGACGGCATTGCTGGACATTGTTTGCCGAAAGATATCCGTTATTTGGCTTCTTTAAGTAGTTTTAACGCGTTGATGAAGGGCGCTTTAACTGTTGATGAGCAGTATAGAGAGTGGTTAAAACATAAACAATGAAGGATGTTGCAATTGTGCGATCTGGCAGTTGGGTCGTTGGACTAGGGCATGATGTTGATACCGTTTATGATTTGAGGTGTGGCCTCTCCTCGTTGTGAATCGGTATGACAACGCTAAACTTCATAGCAAAACGAGAAATAGCTATGAAGAACAAAGACTTAAAGATTAAGGCGAGGCATCTGCCATGAAGAGAGTTCTGCTCGTAGGCGCTAGTTTTCGAAACAAGGGCAGCGCTGCTATGCTGATAAGCGTTGTAAAAACCTTGAAATGTTTTATTCCAGACGGAGAGTTTGTCTTGGCCTCAGGATACCCACATCTCGATTACAAACAAGCTAAAAGACACGGTTTGGAGATCTTTGATTATCGGTTCACAACAAAGCGTGCTCTGAAATCGATGTTGTCCATGATTTCTAGGCTTCTCAATACTGATATTATTATAGATTTGAGTGGTTTTCTTTTCTCTGACAAAGGCAGGAAGACAGGAATACTCGTTAGAGGATTAACCATTCTAATGTGCAAGTTATTTCGAAAGCCGGTCATTCTGTATTCACAGAGTTTTGGACCATTTAATTCTAAATTTACAAGAATATTTTGCAAGATCTGTCTGCAAAGAGCAAATGTTATCGTTGCGCGAGGAAAAATCTCACGCAGCTACTTATATGGTTTAGGAATAAGAAAAAATGTTAAAGTCTACTCTGATTCCGCTTTTCTTTTAGAACCTGCATCGCAAAAACGGCTAAATGAAATATTGAAAAAAGAAAATATAGAGAAAAGAAAAGGTGTGCTGAAAATTGGAATTGCTGTTAATCTCCGAATTTACGAACGAACTAAAGGTGCAGAAACTGAAAATCATTACGTAAACGTCATGGCTCAACTTTCCGATTTTCTTGTCAAAAATTTAAATTCTGAACTTGTGTTTGTTCCTTACGAGTTTCCGTATAAGTCTGCTGCTAGGGGATATGATGATCGCTTTATTGCAAGGATGATATATATAAAAGCCAAAAATAAACACAGAATACAACTGATTGAGAATGAATATGATCCAAGAGAATTGAAGGCATTAACTCAAATTTTTGATCTATTTATTGGATGCAGATTCCACAGCATAGTAGCCTCTACTTCAATGTGTGTGCCTACCATAACAATAGGTTGGAGCCACAAATATTTGGAGACGATGGAACTACTCGATCAAGCAAAATATGTATGTGACTATAAGAATTTATCTTTAAATCATTTGACTAATCTCGTAAACGACGCCCTATATCGAAGAAAAGAAATAAAGAAAGAATTAGAAGCTAAACGGAAAGAAGTGAAAAATTCAGCCTTCGAAAATGCTAAACTTGTAGCCCAAATGATAGATTAAAATTCAGACGTGATCATCGTGGAAATCAAAAATACACAAGAAATAAGTAAACAACGTCTATGCGTTGGATGCGGCACTTGCACAGTCATATGCCCCACAAACGCCATTGAAATGCGTATTAATGACAGAGGATTTTTCGAGGCTGTTGTTGACAATTCAAAATGCACAGCGTGCAAGCTATGCCTTGAAGTATGCCCAAGCTATGTCATTGACTTTGACGAGATAAACAATTTTGTCTTCAATAAACGGGCTTCAGATGATTTAATCGGAAACTACATGCGGTTCTACGTAGGACACGCTAAAGATAGCTCTATTTATAAAAGCGGACAAAGTGGTGGTCTAGTCACCGCTCTTCTGGCGTTTGCTCTCGAAAAGGGCTTCATTGACGGTGCAATAGTAACTAAGATGGTAGAACCTGACCCTCTACATCCTAAAGTAATCATTGCAAAAAATAAAGAGGAACTACTATCTGCAACTCGGTCAAAGTATTGTTCTGCCCCAGTGAATATGGAAATCAAGGAAATATTGAAAAGAGATGGCAAATACGCCGTGGTGGGGTTATCCTGCCAGATTTATGCTCTGCGAAAATTAGAAAGGCTAATACCTCAGCTTAAGGACAAAATAGTCTTACATATGGGACTCTTTTGTTCCCACGTCTTGAGTCTAAAGGTTATCAATTTTTTATCCTATAAAGCAAGTGTTCACAAAGAAGATATAGCAAAATTCGATTATAGAGCCAAAGAATGGCGAGGATGGCCCGGCGACGTTCTTTTTAAACTTAAAAATGGAACAACAAAATTCTTACCGAGAAATTACAGAATGCTAACGAAAAACTTCTTCACTCCTTGGCGGTGCAAAATGTGCTATGACCACCTCAACGAATTCGCTGATGTTTCCTTTGGCGACGCATGGCTTCCAGAAGTGGTGAGACAACGAAAAGGAGAAACAATTGTCATAACTAGAACTAAGAGGGGAGAGAACCTGATTCAGAAAGCAAAAGAAGAAGGAGTTATTGAAGTTAGAGAAGTATCTAGAACTACACTAATGCAAGCACAAAAAAATTCAATCACAAGAAAAAAGAACTGGCTGAAGGCACATTTATATGTCGCAAAACTTTTTGGAAGGGCTGTCCCTAACTACTATGTAAAATATCCAAAATCGACCAAATCACAAATTTTCCAAACCATCTGTGACTACGTGAACTCTCAGATCCCATATTCTAGACTAGCTTATTTTTTCCTAAAGAACCTCCCATTACCACTTTTGAAAGGGTACCTAAAGGCAAATAACCTTATGAACAAAGCAATCTCATTCATTCTGTCTGCATAATTGTTACAAGATTGACTAGACATCAGCTACATGAAAAGAAAAAAATTGGAAGAACATTTAAAAGCGAACCTAGATGGCATATGTTAAGTACGTTTTTAGATGTATGCAAAAGAACCTGTTACTCATTCAGATAGTTTATGCAGGAGTGCCTTAACACGAAGAGGATTCCAGTTCTGGCAATTCTTCATGGGATGGGCTAACCGTGTTAAGCGTTAACAGAGTAACGACATTGCTGACTTAAATACTGGTTCGTCAAATATGAAAAGAAAAATGCTTTTTGGATGATATTGGGTAATCACGCTTTACCAGGCAGAGCCCCATTCTCCCTAAATCAACTGAGGTGGCAACATTTTTATGGACGCATATGCTCTTCCATGCCTTAAACATTCCTTGTGACCATCGTATGTCATCAAACATCATAATTCCATCCTGTCTCATCTTGCCTATTAGCCAATTAAAATATTTCAAAGTCGCATCGTACGTATGATTACCATCAACAAACACAAAATCAACTACCACATTATCGTGTAACAACCTAGATAAAACATTTTCAAAATAATCATTAACTAACTTACACCGTCTATCATTTGCACCAAACTTGTGTAGGTTATTCTGCGCTAAGTCTACTAGTGATTTGCTAGCCTCAATTGAAACAAATGAATAGTCTAGCTCGTTCACTGATTCTAACCCTCCAACAATATACATCGCTGAAAAACCTACACATGTTCCTAATTCAATAGTCATTTTTGGAGCAAAACATTTCGCAATCATTGTCAACAACATACCATACTTGCCCCGCGTACCAGCTTTCAACAACCTATTAGTATCACACTCTCTCCCACTTGCAGAAAAAATTTTAGCGTCCTTTACGCTCAAATTGTCTACAATGTCCATAACTTTTGAATGGACTTTTTGCACATCTTCGTCAATAGAATATTGTTCCAAAACATAATACATTTTTGAAACAACCGGAGACGGATCTGTCGCCATCGCTTTTCTTCCTAACAGCATTTTCAATAGTAAGGGTGCCTTCTTAGACTTAGCAAAATTTTTCGATACGTTCTCTTTGAGTCTATTCATTTTCAAACACTAGCTTGAAGGTACAATTAAATTCAAACCCAAGCCTGCGCTTCTCAGTCTTTCATACAGGTTAAAGCAAATTGATGTTAAAACTTTTTCGCACATTGTACGAAACGTGGACAACCCGATAACTCCGTCTGCTCTCCTGCACTCCATGCAACAACCCAGTCCTTTCCATCGCATCTTTATGCGAATAAACCATCCAGAACTCGGAAGAAAGCAGAACTGAGCATACACGTACTCAATGAAGTTATAGCCACTGAGACGGCCACCATTATTTTTCAAGGCTTAGAGGATTAGAAAATCCATGAAATCCTTGATTATTCAATTCTCAATTTCAACAAAAACCCAAATAAAGCATATTTGGCTCCAGATAGAGGGGCTCTAAGCTGTTGCACGCACACGCAAACAGACAAACCTATGCTTTTCGCATAAGAGACTTCACTTGACTAACAAAATCACTTTCTTCTTGCACTCTCTCTAATTCCAACCTGCGAAGTAAGCCATAATTTGAGTATATATCCTCCAAAATCTTTCGCTCAACAACATAAGCACCAGACCTCAAAAACCCTTCAAGACCCGCAGCAAACACCTCAATTTTCTCCGTTATCTCATTCCGTCTAAGAGAATAATTATTTTCCAAATGCCTATAAATCAAATGTGTAGCTTCTTCTCCAAAAACCTGCCTCAAAACCTTATCTACAATCTTCGAAATCTTATCCTCTTTTCCGTTTATCTGCTGACTTATGCCTTCCATTAGCAAGTCCTCAGAGTATCGAGTATATTACGACTTAATAAGTTTTGCCGTATATTCGCTCAACAAACATACAGTTAAAATACGTAAAAACGTTAGTCACATGAAATTAGTAAGATTCAATTGTTGAACTCTTTGCGACAGAGTCTTCTCTGTGAATTGCTCATCAAAAATTACTAGTTGCCCGTAAACACCATCATATCCAGGCACCACTTTGATTTGCCCTTCTCTGACTCTGATTATCGCTTCAGCAATTTTCTCTTCAACAATTGTGCTTAACGCCTCTTTTGAAACATCCATGAGCACACTATACTCGTCGCCGAATTTTTCGACAAGTAAATTGTAAATGTTCCACACTTGTTGGGTGGAAGGAGAATCGACGCCTAAGACTGTTGCAATAATTTCTGAAAGTGGGAGCAAATGCACAAAGCCCACAGCTCCTTTAGGTTTGAATCCTGCTGGGCGATCAGCCAATTCTTCAACACGTTGCTCAACGCCTTTAGTAAGTTTTCTGCGGCAAACTGGGCAAATGTTTCCAAGTTTTACTGCCTCTTGTGGAGAAAGCACTACGTGACAGTTTCGGTGGCCAGTCCAATGATATTTTCCATATGCTGGGTCTGTCTCTATCGTAAATTTGAATTTTTCCGTATCTTTAAGGCGGATAGCATCTACGATTTCACGATAGCCTAGTTTTTTCAACTCGAAGACGTTGGCTTCTCTTCCAATGCGCCAAGGCCAAAAGCTGTGGCTGTCACTGTTTGAAACGAGGACGAAATCGTCAAGTTTGCTTAAGCGCCAGTTCATGGGAGGGTCCGATGAAAGCCCAGTTTCTAAAGCGTGAATGTGTTTTGTCATGTCTTGGTAGCATTCTTCAACGCTGTTGAAACCGCTGAAGGCGCCGAAAATGCCGAACCAAGGCGTCCAAGCATGGGCTGGAAAAACCATGTTTTCGCTTGAAACCTCCATGACCTCTTCAACCAAATGCGACGCATCCATGTTCAATGTTGGTCTACCATCAATTGTTAAATCGCCATATTTTACTAATCTATTGTTGATTTGAACCGCAGTTTCTATGCTAGACGTCAAAATTACATGGTGGACTTTTTTAATTTCATTTTCAAAAGTGAATGTGGTACATACCTCTGTTGTTATCATAAAGTATACAGGTGACCTTGAATTTCCTGCAACTTTATACAAGCCCATATCCCATTCAGGAACAAGGATTTCCTGCAGTTCCCTAAGCCATTTAGGATGCGTAAAATCTCCTGTGCCTACGAGGTTTAAGCCCTTAATCTTTGCAAAGCGGGCTATTTCTTCAGGGCACATTTTCTCGCTGGTGGCACGGCTATAACGGCTATGAATGTGCAGGTCAGCAATGATTCTCAAGCTTTTTCCCTAACCCTCAAGTTTAGGATGTTTGATTTCGTTTCCTAACCAGCAGTAGCTCGCTTTCTTTGCATACATGTTCAAGGACGACCTCAAATAGCTCCTTTTATTTCTACAGCGCTCTTGCTATTTTAAAGTGAGGCCTTTTCGAGAAATAACATTTTCAATGCAGCACGGGCAAGAATATTAAATTAGGAAAGACTCGAGTAACTTCTTCTTTTAAAAATTTTTTTGGCGATTTTCCCAACATCGACTTTCAACAGTATTATGGTTAAGACTATAGTTAGGATTATTGAAGCAATCATGAGAGCTTCTTGACTCATCCACGGAGCTAAAATTCCCTGGCCGAACCTCGCCAGATAGGCGCCGACAATTGTTATCGACAATTTACCTGCAAAGTAGACTACGTAAAACTTGACTGGGCTATACTTTAATAGGCCTAATGGTATTACCACTGGCTCATCAGGCAATGGTGATGCAGCTACCACGAAAAGCGCCAAGAAAGCCCAACGTTTAAGCTTTACCCCTGCAGCATCGAGGCGTTTTCTACGTTCTTCCCCTAAGAAACCCCCTAGGAAAAACGTGACCACATAATGAATAAACTTTGCTGATGCTGAGCCTAGAGCTACGAGGAATCCTATAGAGAATGGATCCGCATCGACGAGCAGAGCGGCATTGGTAGCTATGAGAAGGTTTGAGGGGCCGGCGAAGGGTATAAGATTCAAAACAAAGGAAATTGCTATAATACTTAAGAGTTCGTACAGCACGGCCAATTTTACAGCTCCGAACTAGGCTTTTTCTCTTTTCAAATGAATTGAGAAATCAACACTTAAAGAATTATCGTATGAAGCACCACCTTTAAATTGAAGAAACCCTTAGGAAAATCTACAATATTTTAGAGGCATTTAACTTTGCCAACAAAAAAAGAACAGATATGGATCGCACGAGAACTTTCAAAATGCAGTGGATGCCGAAAATGTGAAATTGCATGTTCGCTTTTTCATGAAAACCGTATATGGCCAGAAGCTTCAAGAATAAGAGTCTTCATGCTGGTTCCTGGCACTGAATTTCCACACTTCTGTGCCCAATGCGAAGACTACCCATGTGTAAAAGCGTGTCCAACAAAGGCGCTGTCAATAAGCAAAAGAACAGGCGCAGTTTTGGTGAAAGCTAAAGCCTGCATCGCCTGCGGAAGATGCATAGACGCTTGCCCAGGCAGAATCCCACATATGCATCCAACGGAAAATCGCATTATAATTTGCGACTTATGCAAAGGCGAGCCACAATGCGTGAAAGTGTGTCAAGAAGGCGGATGGAACGTACTAACAATAGTTTCAAGAAAAGATCAGGCTTACAGGCTTTATGCACGCACGCCAGAAGAAATAACACGGGATTTGGCTACTAAAATGTACGGAGAGCAAGGGGAGGAATACGTATGATTTTGGGTTATGCAGGAAAATTTCTTGAAGTTAACCTTTCAACGGGAAAAATCAAAGATATAAAATTTGACGATGACATTTTGAAAGATTATGTTGGCGGCAGAGGTTTGGCGGCCAAGATTCTCTGGGACAGACTGGGCAGTAGATGGGAAACAATAAATCCTTTAGGGCAAGAAAACATGCTTTTATTCTTAACAGGTCCGCTAACAGGATATTATCCAGGCGGCAGAACGTGTATTTCAGGTAAGTCTCCGCAGAGCAACGGCATGATAGGTTCAACCGTGGGCGGAGAGTTTGGGGTTGAGCTAAGATGTGCTGGTTACGATGGTATAATTGTAAGCGGCGAAGCGGAAAAGCCCGTTTATTTGTTTGTTAAGGATTCTGACGTTCAAATTAGAGACGCAATCCACGTTTGGGGTAAAGATGCAAAACAAACAGTTACAACACTCACAAAAGAGGGCAGAGAACATTTGAAAAAGTGTTATCCCGAATACGGCGAATGGAAAGAACCCGCACTGCTATATATTGGTCCAGCAGGTGAAAATAAAGTGCGGACGGCGATTGTCGCAGCGAAATGGACTCATGCAGCGGGTTATGGTGGTTATGGTGCAGTTATGGGTTCTAAAAAGCTAAAGGCAGTGGCTGTTAAGGGCACTGGACCGTTGCCTGAAGCAGCTGACTTGAGAAAGATGAAGCGGCTAATTCAAGTCGTTAACGACAATGCTTATGAAAGCGAACTGTGGAGGCGCTGGGGAACTGGTGCAGGCGGCTATGAAGTCGGGGCAAAAACAAGCTCTGAACCTGTTCGGAATTGGCAGGATGAGTGGCATGATGAAAGAAGTTTTGGCGTTGACCAGTTTGAGAATAGAGTTTGGATAAAACAGTTTTGGAGCGATTTTGGCTGCCCAACTTGCTGCTTAAAGATAGCCATGGTTAAGAGTGGAAAGTTCAAAGGAGCAATAACTGACAATCCAGATTATGAAATGCAAGCCTACTTAGGTCCAAACTTGGGAATTTTCAGTCCAGAAGAAAATGTGTTCCTCGCTTCACTCATCGACGATTTAGGCTTATGCGGCATACAAACAGGAAATGGGATGGGTTTTGCCGCTGAGCTGTTCCAAAGAGGGATACTGACAAAGAAAGATTTAGATGGCATAGAACTCAAATGGGGTGACACCGAAGCCTTCGCAGCTTTAGCTAAAAAAATTGCTTTTAGAGAAGGTGTAGGTGACTTATTGGCTGAAGGAACCTACCGTGCAGCATTAAATATTGGAAAAATGAAGAAAGTCGATGTTCTAAAATACGCTGTTCAAGCTAAGGGCATAGGCACCGGTGCTCACGGAATCCGCAGTGGAAAAGACTATCCAGAAGCGATTTCTTACGTGTGCTCAGTTCAAGGCGGAGACCACACATCTACAACTGGTTTACCACTGGATGGATCTGGAAGTGAGTTGGGAGAGATTTTTAACGATTCAGGAGTCTTTTGCAACTTTAACAGTTTCGGCGTGCCACGCAGAGTCAAATTCGACTTTTACCAAGCAGTTACTGGCATCGAATTAACACGAGAGGAATGGTTCAGATCTAAAGCGTTGAAAATACTGCAACTGCAGAGAGCAATGCTATTGTTGGGTGGACCAGACTTGAAATGGAACCCCAAAATTCACGATGCCAACCCGCCTAGATTCTACGAACCATTACCCTCCGGTCCATACAAGGGAAAAACTGCTGACAAAGCTAAGGTTGACGAGGAAAAGAGAATGTATTACGAAGCAGCTGGATGGGACGAAAATGGCATTCCGAAAACAGAAACTCTCAAAGCGCTTGGACTTGAAGATGTCGATAAGTGCTTAGAAAAACTGCGCTAATGAAGCTAATGCTTAAATAATATAATTTTTATATCTAATTCAATCTTGTCTGTAAGCAGGAAGTGAAAAGATTGAGTTCGAAATGGGCAAAGGAGTTAAGCTCCAAGTGTAATTTAGATCCAAAATTTCTGGAATTTGCGCTAGAAGAATTAAGCGAAAGTTGCCATGGTGATGCAAGAACTTCGAAAGAAGTTATTGAAGAACTAACTCTAAGTTGCCACCTCAACGAAGATGATTTGAGAAAGTTTATCGAGGATGTCTCCAAAAATTGCCCAGTTGACGCAAAGAAACTAAAAAAGGAAATATTACAGGCAGGGGGCAGAAAAGAATTGGCTTTCCAAGCTATACATAGAGTCTCAGCAAAACCGATTTGAGAATTTCTGCGCAACTATTATTGCTAATTTTATTGTTTATTATCCTGTTATTTTTTCGGCCAGTAAAGATGACAATTAAGGAAAACCTGAAAAAGCAAGGGCGTAATGGATAAGGGATGAAATGCTAGATTATGTGCATTTCTTTTCCAATTTTCTCGAAAGCGTTTATGGCAAAGTCTAAGTCTTCCCGTGTTAAGGCAGCGTTCATAATGGTTCTTATTCGGGCTTTATCCCGCGCAACCATCGGATACACAATTGGCAAGGCAAAAACGCCTTCCTCAAAGAGACGTGCACTCAGTTTTTTCGCGGCGCCGCTTTCACCAACTATGACTGGTGTTATTGGTGTTTGGCTGTTGCCTACATCAAAGCCTAAATCCTTCATGGCTTTCTTGAAATACCTAGTGTGTTCCCAAAGTGTTTGTATGTGCTGAGGCTCGCTTTCTAAAACGTCAATGGCAGCTATACAAGCAGCCGCAACAGCAGGTGGATGCGACCCGCTTAGAAGCCAAGTTCGTGACCGATTGAAGGCAAAGTTG
The DNA here is from genome assembly GCA_964450845.1 of uncultured Candidatus Bathyarchaeia archaeon. Taxonomy (GTDB): domain Archaea; phylum Thermoproteota; class Bathyarchaeia; order Bathyarchaeales; family Bathycorpusculaceae; genus CAVZKK01. The sequence continues at coordinate 42,402 of CAYVGZ010000005.1, forward strand.
ATCAAATCCTTGGAACCAGAAACATGCCCGCCTACAACGCCGAAAGCTTTAGAAAAAGTGCCCATTTCCACGTGAACTTTGTCGCGGCCAAGCTTAAAGTGTGAAACTATACCTCTTCCCCCTTCGCCCAAAACGCCCTCGCCATGAGCGTCATCCACATAGACCATGGCACCGTGTTCTGCGCCCAGTTTGGCTATTTCATCGAGTGGAGCTATGTCGCCGTCCATGGAGAAGACGCCGTCTGTGATTATCAGTATTCGCCTATATGGTGGATCGTGCTTTTCGGCTTCAACCAAAACGCGTGACAAGTCTTGCGTGTCTGCGTGTTTGTAAATTGCCCTTTCAGCGTGTGATAGCCTAACGCCGTCAATTATGCTACCGTGGTTAAGTTCATCACTTATTATTAAATCGCCTTTGCCAGCTAACTGAGGAATCAAACCAGAATTAGCCGCTACGCCTGTCTGATAAACAAGTGAAGCTTCTGCATGCTTAAACTTTGCAAGTCGTCTCTCAAGTTCAACGTGCAAATCCATAGTTCCAGCAATGGGACGAACTGAACCGGAACCGGCGCCGTGAGTTTGCACTGCTTTTATTGCTGCCTCTTTCAGTCGTGGATGATTGCTGAGGCCCAAATAGTTGTTAGAACAAAACATTAGAACCTTTTTTCCATCAACACTACACCATGGCGTGCTTGGACCTTGCAGAACCCGAATCTTCCAGTCAAGCTCATCTTTTACTAAGTCTTCATATTCTTCTCGCAAGAACGCTGTTGGATTCCGCATTATACCATACCTCTTTTCCCTAATCTCTCACCCATTCTTTTAACTTTTTCCAGCCTAAATTTCGGTTGCAAATTTCTTCGACAGCTTTTCTATCATGTCCTTCGTCATAGAAGCCAAATCAAACATGGGATTCCAACCCCACTCTCGACGGGCTACACTGTCATCTATTGACATAGGCCAAGAATCTGCAATTTTCTGCCTAAAGTCAGGCTTGTATTCACATTTGAATTCTGGAATATGCTTCTTGATTTCAGCGGCTAAGGCTCCGGCAGAGAAGCTCATCGCTGTCACGTTGTAGCTAGTACGATGTTTGACTTTTGAGGCATCAACTTCCATTAGGTTTATGGCTGCATTGATGCAATCTGGCATATACATCATGGACAGCACTGTGTCCTCACTCACAAAGCACATGTAACGCTTCTTCTTAATTGCTTCACAAAATATCTCTACAGCGTAGTCTGTTGTACCTCCGCTTGGGGGCGTCTCACTGCTTATTATGCCGGGATAGCGAACACTTCGCACATCCAAACCGAATCGAAGGAAATAATAGTTACACAGCAATTCTCCCGCAACCTTTGTGACGCCATATATGGTTCCTGGAGTTAGGACAGTTTCCTGAGGCGTATTAACACGAGGTGTTGAAGGACCAAAAACAGCAATAGAGCTGGGCCAAAAAACTCTGACCATTTCGTGTTCTCTTGAAACCTCAAGTATGTTGTAGAGGCTGCGCATATTCACATCCCAAGCAAGCTGTGGGTTTTGTTCGCCAGTAGCCGAGAGAACTGCAGCTAAATGGTAGACTGTGTCAATATCATGCTTTCTTACAACTTTTTCAATGTTATCTTTGTCTGTGACATCAACGTACTCGAAGGGTCCTGACTGGAAAAGCTTCTCGCTGGGCGCCCTTTTATGCCCTGCCGCAATGACATTGTCACCGCCATATTTCTTTCGTAGCTCTATTGTCAATTCCGACCCGATTTGCCCTGTAGCGCCAGTCACAAGAATTCTTTGCATATCTTTTTTTGGCATTCAACAAGACCTCTATTATTGTAAGAGAAAAGGATGTTAGAATCTGTTAGATATAAGAATTCTCAGAAAAAAAGCTTTTTCACATCATTTCTTTCTATGGAATTCTCAGCTTGCGGCACAAGTCTTCGATGGGTTTCTTATGCACATCAATTTTTATTTCCGCTTCCACTTTTTCAGCATCGATTAAGATTAATGCTGCAGATTTTTCGCCCCGTCTGTCTCCACCACTTTTGTTTCCCGCCTTTAGTACCATCGCCAATCTTTGAGCTAAGTCTCCGCTGGAATTCTCAAATTCCTTTCCCATGCTGTTTACCACTTCTTTTCCAGTAAGCAAATTTTCAATCACAACGTAGTTTTCACCTAAAAGTTCTCCATGAAAACTTGGAACTTTGGCACCCGTGAAAACAGCCTTTCTCTTCTTGAAATCCATAATTGCGACCTGTCTTAGCTCTCTTTCAGGGTCTTCCACCAAAAGCTTATCCAAAGCCTCCTTCGGAGACAGCCCCTTCGCCAATAATTCCAATCCTTTAATTCCATAAGCAACATTCGTGTATGCTTGTGTAGCTATAACGCCGACCCCGGGCTTTGCATGCGGGACTCTGTCTCCTACTGATGTAGAGCCTGAAGCGACGGCGACACCCTATTAGTTTAGAGTCGGGTGAAATGGCTAAAATGGAAAATGTTCCTGTTTTTCGCTTCTCCATTAAACTGATAACCCCTGCATTCTATGAAAATGGTTTATTAGTTTACGCAATAAATCTTGTCACCGATGAAGACTATGAAGATGGGTTTTATCGTTAATCCAATAGCAGGTATGGGAGGCAGGGTAGGCCTTAAAGGAACAGATGGTGTATTGAAAGAGGCAATTGCCAAAGGGGCAAAGCCAATAGCGTCTAAAAGAGCAGTAGAATTCCTGCAAAAACTAAAAGAAAACCTGACGGAAATAGCAATTGAAGTTTTGACTTGCCCTAGCATTATGGGGGAAAAAGAGGCAAAGGCTGCTGGTTTTCCAGTTTATGTTTTGCCCATGGAAATCGGGAAAGAAACCAGCGCTGAGGATACGAAAACTGCGGTTAAACTTTTGGTTAAGGCGGAGGTGAATTTGATTGTTTTTGTTGGTGGAGATGGCACGGCTAAAGATATTTTTGATGTCATGCAAGGCAGTGGTGAAGTACCCGTTTTAGGTGTTCCTTCAGGAGTGAAAATGTATAGCGGTGTTTTTTCAGTTAACCCTTCGGATGCTGCGAATGTTGTTTTGGCCTTCGCTGGAAACCAAGCGGAAATAGCGGAGTTTGAAATCATGGATGCTGATGAAAAGGCAATTCGAAGCGACACTTTCGCGGTGAAACTTCATGGTTTTTTGAAATGTCCGTTCGTTCCGACGAGAATTCAGGGAAGCAAACAGCTAAGTCCAGAAACAGTTGATGAGAAAGAAAATCAAACAGCAACAGCACGATACATAATAGAAGAAATGCAGCCAAACGCAACATACATACTTGGCCCGGGAACAACCGTCAAACGCATCGCAGAACTGCTAGGCATCGAAAAAACCGTGTTAGGCGTGGATATCTACAAAAAAGGCAAAGTCATACTTGATGTAGACGAAAGCAGAATTTTGGAAGAGACAAAGGACTGGCAAAACACTTGGATCATTCTTTCACCAATTGGGCACCAAGGAATTCTTCTAGGAAGGGGAAACCAGCAGATAAGCCCTGAAATCATTAAACGTATTGGAAAGCAGAGAATAATTGTTGCGGCAACTAAGAGCAAGCTTCAAAGTATAGAAGGAAACGTCTTAAGGGTTGACACGGGTGATGCCAAAGTTGACAATATGCTTAGAGGATACATCAAGGTTGCTATTGATTATAGAGAATGGCGTCTTGTGCAAGTACGATAGTAGAAATTGTTTTCAATTTTAATTTTGATTTGAAAAATGTGTATTGTAGGTTTTCTCTTTGGTTTTAGTGTGGGGTTTTTGTTGTTTTGCGGAAGTTATAGCCCCTCTATAAATAGAGTGAAGCTCAAATCTAATGTAAAGTTGGAGCATGTCAAAATAGTGTCTTTGCATCTAAGGCAGAACAACTATCAATAGCAACTACGAACGTTGCATGTTAACTTAAATAGGAACAGAAATCGCCGATAATTGAAATATGACAAATAAGTATGCAGTACCCGATTGTGGAAATGTTTAATAGTGTCTTTTGACATTTTGGTGTGAAGTGGTTGCTATGGGCGATTGCGTTCCACATTGCTAAATTCTCGCAACACTTAGCCCACATTAGGATTAATTTTGCAGTAGAATTATATTCAGCAAATATCAAACAAATGGAGAGATGAAAATGTCAGACATGGGAATCACCGTTAAGAAAACTGAAGACTTCTCAGAATGGTACACTCAA
>CAYVGZ010000006.1:0-30303 GCA_964450845.1 uncultured Candidatus Bathyarchaeia archaeon
ACATTGAACGCTTCAGGAGCAGTAGTATCTACTAGTACTGAATACGTTGAACTCGAGGTAACTGCCAAACTCGATGCTGCAATAAGTTGCAAACAATTTAACGTCACTATCAAAAATGATCAGCGATCAGCAATAAACCTTACATTAACAAAGATTTTAATTAATAGGATGCTTATTGAGGACGTTAGTCGACTTTCAGATAACCAAAATGTTACTTTTCCAATAGATGCCGTTGCAGGAAACTCGATTTCACTTCGATGTTTGTATGATTGGGAAACCTTCAAAAATCCAACGATTCGAGTGGAAACATCTGAAGGATACTATGCAGAAACATCACCAAATGCAACTGCAAGCGTGCTTTTGTTGATAACTGACGTAGCGTTTAATGAAATGAATCCTAATGAAGTCAGCATAACAGTTTTAAATTCAGAATTGTCAAGCACTCCAGTTGACGTATCAGATATCGTTCTAACTTACAATAACGGCACAGAATATCACATAAATGGAAGTCTAACCAGCCCATCTCTTCCACATCCGCTTCAAACAAACAGTAATGTTACATTTAGATGCGTTTGGCCATGGAGAGATTATCGCGACAAAAATGTCTCGATAACCGTATATACAAAACAAGGCTACACCCCAGTTTCAGAGACGGTGAAAACTCCTCCAGAGATTATCTTTAAAATAATGGCAAACTTCAATCTAACCGACACTGAACATTTCTTAGTAAATGTCACAAACATGCCATGCTCCCTCCAAAACATTACAATTACACAAATAAAGTTTGATACAAACCAAACAAGTTTCACTTCCCAAAATATAACTGTGGGCGAGTGGAAACAGTTTAATTGCACATTTGATTGGACAGCTTTCAGAAACGATACAATCACTGTCACAGTTAATGCATCAAATAAAATCGCTTTTCAAAACGTAACATTGCCTTATACATATTTGAAAATAATCAATGCCAACTTTACAACAACTGAAAATGACAAAAATTTCAACGTAACCATTAAAAACATCGAAAACTCTTTACTAAACACAACTATAACCCGAATAGTTATACGCTTTGAAAACGAAACAGTTTTCGAAGTTACCGGTATCGAATATATGATCGAAGTCGGCAAAAATGCCACACTTACATTTTCATGGGACTGGGGTCTATATGAAAATGAAGAGATAACAATAAGTGTTTACACTTCAGAAGACCTTGAATTCGTCGACACATTTACAGTAGCAACAGTCTCTCCATAATCTTTATTTCTTTTTAACGCAAAAGCCTAAAAATCTCTAGAAGGTGGAGATCCTTGGCAAAAGTAAAAGTTACTGAAAGAGTACGCACAATAGAGTACGCTATCCGAGACGTTACTGTTCATGCAAAGCAACTTGCAAAAACAGGCAAAAAAATCTATTATCTTAATATAGGGGATCCTGTTGCGTTTGACTTTGACACTCCACAGCACATCAAGCAAGCTTTAATAAAGGCTGTTGAAGAGGGAGCAAACGCCTACTCACCCTCTGAAGGATTGCCAGAGCTTAGACAAGCCATAACCCAAAAGGAAAAGAGAGTTAATGGCGTGGATATTTCTTTTGAGGATGTTATTGTTACTTCAGGAATCTCTGAAGGCATCCAAATGGTTATGGCTGCACTTATTGACGCTGGAGACGAAATTCTTCTTCCTGGACCAACTTATCCACCTTACATTTCCTATGCCAAATTTTTCGGCGGAACCCCAGTCACATATGAAACTATTGAGAAAGAAGGCTGGCAACCGAACATTGATGATTTGAGAAAAAAAATATCGAAGAAAACTCGTGGAATTGCAATCATCAATCCCAACAATCCTTGCGGTGCACTTTATGAGGAGAAGGTTGTGAAGCAAATATTAGACTTAGCAAGTGAACATGACCTCCCAGTTTTGTCAGACGAAATCTACGACCAAATAATATACGAGAAAAAGTTTGTCAGCACCACTCACATTGCCAAAGATGTTCCAGTAATAGGTTTTAACGGTTTTTCAAAAGCATACTTAATGACTGGATGGAGACTTGGCTATGTGTATTTTCACGACCAAGAAGATCAGCTGCAGGAGCTAAAGCAGTGTATAGAAAAAGAAGCGAGGATTAGGCTTTGTGCAAACACTCCAGTACAGAAAGCTGGAGTTGCTGCTCTTAATGGACCACAAAACCACGTAATGGAGATGGTTGATAAACTCGGGCAGAGAAGAGACTACGCTTGGAAAAGACTGAATGAAATTGAAGGAATAAGTTGTGCAAAGCCAGAAGGAGCGTTCTATGTTTTTCCAAAAATCCACACAGTTGGGCGAAAATGGAAAACAGACAAAGAATTTGTATTGGAGCTTCTGAAGGAAACTGGAGTGCTTTTAGTGCATGGATCAGGATTTGACCCCGTCTATGGTGCTGGACATGTCCGAGGAGTTTTCCTTCCTCCGATAGAAACCCTCGAACAAGCCTTGAATGAACTTGACAGGTTCATGGAGAAAAATAAATAAACTATAAAGCTTTGGCTCTCCTGAGCCTTATTCTACTAGTAAATGGGTGTTCCTTCTTTTGGATCTCTAACCAGCTTTGAAAATGTTTCCATTAATCTTTTGGTTATTGGACCTGGAATTCCGTCGGCTATTGTTCTTTTGTTTATTTCTCTTACTGGCACGATTTCTGCGGCTGTTCCCGTGAAGAATACTTCTTTTGCATTGAACAATTCATAGGGTGTTATGTTCTTCTCTATGACTTCGTATCCTAACTTTTGGGCAAGTTTCATTACTTCTTCAGCTGTTATTCCGGGCAATGCGCCAGTGTAGCTTGGCGGAGTGAATAGTTTTCCGTTTTTGACTATGAATATGTTTTCGGCTACTCCTTCACACACAAAGCCGTTCTTATCCAGACATATGGCTTCATCGACCCCACTTATGTTTGCCTCGATTTTTGCTAATATGCTGTTAAGGTAGTTAAGCGACTTTATCTCGTGCGTTGTTGCGTCCACGGGGTCTCTTTTAACCCATGAAAGCATGGCGGTAACTCCTTTTTCTTTAGCTTCGTTCCCGTGAAGCGCTATCTTGTCTGTTATGACAATTATTGTCGGTTTTGAACACCTTCTTGGGTTTAGCCCTAGGTCGCCTATGCCTCTTGTGACTACTAGGCGGATGTATGCGTCTTTTAAGTTGTTTTTCCGTAAAGTTTCAAGAACTATCTGTATCATTTCCTCTTTTTCTATTGGAATCTGCAGCATTATTGTATGAGCTGAACGATAAAGCCTTTCAATATGCTCTTTTAGCTTAAATACCGAACCCTCGTATGCTCGAATGCCTTCAAATATGCCGTCTCCATACAGAAGCCCATGGTCATAAACTGAAATCTTTGCTTGCGATCTTGGATAATATTCCCCATCTATGTAGACAAATAGCTCTCTTTCCAACAGTTCATCCTCCAAACGAGAGAGTTTAGTTTATTCAATTAAGGTTTGATATACTTTTTGCAAAAATTGGCCAATTCTCACCGTCGTTAACCATAGAATTGGGGCCTTTTCGAAAGATACCTTGGCAGGGGCAAGGGTTTGAAGAGCTTGCCTTTTATTATTTCTTCAATCTCACTTATTAGCTGTTCAAGTTCCATTCTACGTATTTCCCCGCTTTTTCTCTCCCTTACTGGAAGTACACCAGATTCAACCTCTTTTTGTCCAACAACAATTATGTAAGGGACCCACTCCGTTTCAGCCTCGCGGATTCTTTTTTGTAAAGTCAACGCTCGATCGTCAATGTCTACGCGTATGCAATGCTTCTCCAGTGTTTTAGCCAGTTTTTCAACATCTTCAAGGTATTTATCTGACATTGGTGTTATGCGTACTTGTGTTGGTGAAAGCCATAAGGGAAGCATTGGTGGCTTATGACCTTGCTGTTCTTTGTAGGCTTTTTCTAACAACGCGTACACGCATCTTTCAATTGCCCCGCTTGGAGAACAGTGCAGAATCAGCGGATAGTGCTTTTCGCCTTTTTCGTCAACATAGTTTATGTCGTATCTTTTGGCGTTCTCAAAGTCTATTTGGTCTGTTGAGAGGGCTGCAGCCTTGTCTTGGTTGTCTACGAAGTTGAAGTCCCATTTCAGTCTAAAATAGAAGAAAGGCTCGCTCCACATCTCAACTAATACTGGTTTACCAAGGGTTTTCGCTAAAGAACCAATGGAACCTTCATTTTCTTTGTAGAAGTCTTTTGTAAATCGCACTGCTGCTTCATAATCATATTTGGATAAGCCAATTTCCTCCAAAATCTGTATGCACAATTTGAACCTTGTCATCAACTCTTTTTTAGCTTGTTCCAGATCTATACAGAACGCGTGACAATCTGGCATTGTGAAGGCTCTTAGACGTCTTAAACCAACAACTTCTCCGCTCTTTTCTCGCCTAAAACTATAGCGAGTTAGTTCGTAAACCTTCAGCGGCATGTGCTTGTAAGAGAACTGTGCATCGTGAACCATTAAAAATTGCCCGAAACACGCAGCAAACCGCAAAAAAAGCTCTTTATCCTCTGATTTTAGCAGATATTGTCTTGCGGGAAAACGGCTTAAGTAGTCAGCCAAGCTTGGATGTTGATAATCATACATAACTGGAGTCTCAACTTCCATGGCACCGTACTCCATCATTTTAGCGGTAACAAACTGCTCAAGTAACGATTTGATTAGCCTCCCTTTAGGATACCAGCGTATGTTTCCAGGGTCGCTTCCAGGCTCATAATCGGCTATTTCCAGCCTCTTCATTAAGAGCACATGGGGCGGCATCTGCTGGCTTGCCCTCACCTTAGAGATTTCATGTTTTGTGAACTTTTCGAGGTTTTCATGTCCTTTGAAATTGAATTCTTCAACAGGCGTCATTTTCCCGTTTGGCTGAAGAATGTGCCAGAACGACTTTAGTTTTTCCTCGGCTTTTACCGCTTCAGAAACCGTTTCTTCTTCTTTTGTCTCGACTGGCAGAATTACACGAGATTGTTCTGCAAGCGGGTGCCCTTTTATTGATATGGTGAATTGTTTGTTCCAGCCAAAGGGTCCACGGTATGTTTCTATTCCTTTCTCTTTTGCATACGATTCCATAGCCTTAACTACTTTTAATGCTTCAGTTGGCTTTGCTAGGTTACTGCTTAGGTGCGCGTAAGGATAGATTAAAATTCGATTCACCTTCAGCTTTTCGACGAAGGCTCGAACCTCGTCTATGGCTTTTTTGGCTACTGTTACGTCGTCGCCTTCCTCTATTGCCGTGAACAAAACGATGATTTCTTCTAGGCGCACTGTTTTCTTTTCGGCTTCTTCAGCCATGGCTATTTCTTTCTGGATTGGTTTATACTCGATGAAGTTTGAGTGCAACTGTAATATTCGCATGAAAATCGTCTCTCATTTAGCCTTTATATCGCCACTGTTCAAGTTGCTTGTCTTTCTTTGTTTTCTTCTTATATTCTTTATAATGTTCCTTACATAGATAGGCACGCCTTTCACTGCTGCCAACATTTAAGCCAGCAGACCTGACCTTTTCTGCAGAAAGCGAACGGATAGCTTCTCTACTGCAGCCAGATACGCTGCATTTGACACCTTTATCAACACGTCCCAAAGTTAACGCCTCTCTTAATAAACTGTGCATTATTCCTTAATTTCCTTTTTATAAAGTAAACGGGCTCTACGATAAATCTCCTCCTTGTCACCGAAAAACGTCGGACCAATGCCTTCAACAACAAGTGAAGCGGCTGCAGAGCCCACATATGAACACCATGAACAGTCTTCACCATTAACATATTCAGCTAAGAAGCTTCCGATGAAAGCGTCTCCAGCTCCGGTTGGGTCGATAATTTTCTCGGGCTTGTAAGCTGGAACGCTATGGATTGTGTCTTCGACAGAAATTGCAGCGCCATTCGCTTTTAAAGTAACGATGACTATTTTAACGCCATGCTCGTGAATCGCTTTTATAGCTGAATCAACGTCAGATAAACCTGTTATAGCTTGAATTTCTTTTAATGATGATTTGTAAATATCAACAAGTCCCAATATGCGCTTGTCTGTGAACCCTCCAGTAGTAACATTCCCATTTTCGTCAAAAATTCGCACTAGTCCTTGTGGGTCAAGAGACAAAATATCAGCACAACTTCTCAGCTTCTCGGCTATTTCATAAGTGATCTCGCCAGCTATGGGTGCTATGTGAATAGCTTTGGCTTTCAGAGAATTAGGCAAATCTTGGACACTAATAGGAGGCGCTCTGTTCTTTAACTGCAAAATGCGATCAGACAAGTCGCCACTGTATTTTAGCTCAAAACGCGTAGTTTGGGCATTTGCGGCTTTGGATACTCCAGACAAATCGACGCCCTCTTGCCCGAGCCACCATAAGTAAGCGGTTGGAAAATCATTGCCAACATTGGAGACAACCGCAACTCTAGCATTTAAACGTCTGGCAGCAAAAGAAACATAAGCTACAGAACCACCCAAAACAACAAAGGGCGTAGTCCTTTCTGGCAAAAAAATGGAATCCAAACTGAAGTGCCCCACGGAAACTATGTCAAACACTTGTGAGCTTAACCCCCATCAGAAATATTATGTGTGACGGAACTTAAAAGCAGCGGAGCATTATATGTCTAACTGATGTTAGGTTACTGCTAATTTGTTTGTCATGGGATGGAAGTTGGGTTTTCTCTTTTTGCTGTTCTGTGTTGCGTGCAACAGCGCTAAGCACCTCCATTTGGAGCCAAATATGTTTTGTAAATTAGGAGGGTTTTTTGTTTGTTGATGTGGAATGGCGGGATTTTGCATCCTCAGGATAAAGTTTTTGAAATTGAAGATTTTCACGTAAAAAAATCGACTGGAACAAGGAGGCTTTAGTCGTACTGAAGGCAAAGCTATTAGAGTGGCTGAAAAATGTTCAAACCGAAGTCCTATGTTGCCCATACGCCATAAAAAGACTAATGAAGACGTATTAAATCTTTGACTGAAGTAAGAGAATTGCCTTAGCCAAGTCTCCCCCACTTTCTTCTAGTGCTTTTCTTGCTTCTTCAATGCTTTTGCCTGTTTGGTCTGCTACAAGCCTCACGTCTTCTTCTGGAAACGTTGGTTTGCGTTCCGTGACCTTTTCGCTGATTTTTCCGCCAGTCACCTGAAAGATTTTTTGTCCCTGCATTTCGAGTATCGCCACCTCTGGCTCTTCAATGATTATTTCTTTACTGCTTGTTTTGATGACAACTTGCTCTACATTTGGGACTGCGTCCATGCTCAATCCCATGCGTTGCATCATTCGTTTTGTCTCACGGGGACTTACGCGTCTATGCATAAAGTTCGCCTTCCACCAAATACTTCTATTTAAAACTCAAATACTTAACTTTCTTCCTTGCAACCACGTCTAACCTTAACAGCAACACCAGTTTTGAAGGATTTTATCTCTTCGCTTGATAAGACAGCCCGCCCAACCGCCAAAACTTTGCCACTTTCGTCAACAACGATAACCTCGTTTTTTGGGCGAATTTCATCATCAGCCTTAACGATATGTGCCGCGAAGGCATCGCCACCTTCAGCAATAAACTCTGAAACATCATTTTGAACGGTGACAAAACATTTCGCAGACCCAGCATTTTCAGCAATTCTCTTTGCACCCTTAATGCTTAGAGAGAATAAACCATCTATTGGGCGGAGAGTTGTTAGCCTTTTACCATTCAAGTAAATGTAGCGGATTCTACCAGTTCTTTTGGAATAAATTATTTCCACATTTTCTGGAAAAAGCCCGATGCCTACTCCTTTTCCGAACTGATAGTCTGCCACGCTTCTAATCCGTCTAAGGGCATCTTCCAAGCCAACACATCCATTAATCAGCACAATTGCAATTCGACAACTATAAACACAACCAAACTAATAAAAACAGTTTAGGTGCAAAGGCAATTGCGCTGCGAAGTCTGTGGACGCAAAATCTACGGTAGCCCCCACAAAGTTATGATTGAAGGAGCAAAGCTGACAGTATGCAACGAATGCTCAAAACATGGAACAATTGTTTTGGAAGAACCCCTGCGCAAAACCATCACGTTAAAACCAAAATCAACGCCTCAACCCTTGAAAGCGCAAAGCAAAAAACCGCCCGAAACAACAATAGACGCATCTCTAGAACTCATAGAAAACTTTGACCAGAAAATAAGACAAGCAAGAGGAAAACTAGGGCTTTCGCACGAAGAACTGGGCAAAAAAATAAGCGAAAAAGTATCACTCCTCAAAAAAATTGAAACACGAAAAATGATCCCCAACAACAAACTCGCAACGAAATTGGAGTACGCTCTAAAAATTAAGCTACTGGTCCCACCTACGAAGGAAAAAATTCAGCAAACAAAAATTCCTAAATCAACCAGCCACGAACTCACCTTAGGAGATTTGATTCAACTAAACAAGAAGGAGGAGCCAGCCGAACGAAAGCCATCATAGTTCAACGCCGACAATCCCTTGAAACTTCAAGCCTGGAAGAACTCAAAAATTTGGCGGAATCCGCAGGATACACGGTCGTCGGCAAAATAGAGCAAGTTAGAGAACCGGACTCTCGCTACCAAATAGGCGCCGGAAAAGTGGAAGAACTTGCTGAACTTGCAAAAGAAACGCATGCCCAAAAAATAATTTTTGACAATCCATTAAAACCGGTTCAAGCTTACAATTTAGCAAAAGCCACAGACGTCGAAGCCATCGACCGCTTTCAGCTAATCCTCGAAATCTTCACAAGAAGAGCAACAACGACTGAAGCTCAGCTGCAAATTCAATTAGCGAGGCAGCAATACGAGTTAGCACATGCAAAGGAAAGGGTAAGATTGGCAAGAAAGGAAGAGCAACCAGGATTTATGGGACTCGGCGCATACGAAGTAGATGTTTATTATGAAGCCGTAAAGAGACAAGTACACACCATACGCAGAAAACTAAAGAAAATACGAGAAAAACGGCTTCTACACCGCGAAAGAAGAGCGGAGCTAGGTTTTTCATCAATTTCTCTAGCCGGATACACAAACGCTGGAAAAAGCTCTCTGTTTAACTCCCTCGCAGAGGAAGAAGTTACTGTGGATGAAACTTTATTCACAACCCTCTCCACAACAACAAGGCTTGTCAACTTTTCAAAGAAGAAGTTTATATTAACTGACACCGTTGGCTTCATAGACCGTTTACCACTAACGCTAATAGAGGCGTTCCATTCAACACTTGAAGAAACCATCTACTCAGACCTAATACTTTTGGTTGTGGATGCAAGCGAGCCAATCAATATCATTGAAAAGAAACTTATCGTCTGCCTAGAAACAATAGAACGCATAGGAGCATCTGGCATCCCAATAATAACAGCCTTAAACAAAATTGACTTATTGCCAGAAACAGAGGCCCACCAAAAACTCGAAAACCTAAAACGGAAAGTACTAAACCCCATGCCTGTTTCGGCACTGTACAAAACCAATCTTGATGAACTAAAACAGGATGTACTGAAAATGCTGAAAAACTATGTTCGCGTCTCCTTTACTATTCCTTCAACAAGCGAAACAATGTCACTTATATCATGGCTTTTCAAAAGGGCAGATGTTCAAACAATAAAGTATGTGGATAATTCTGCCTACGTGGTTTTTGAGGCAATTCCTTGGTTTGCGGAGAAAGTGAAAAGTCGTGTGGAAGAACTTCATGGAAAATTCGAAAAGGTCTAAACACAGAAAAACTGCAAAGTGAAAAACATGCCCAAAGTCGTAGTGTTAAGGTGGGGTCACCGACCTCGCAGAGATGCAAGGCTTACAACACATGTCGCATTAACGGCTCGAGCGCTAGGAGCATCAGGCCTTATATTATCAGACACAAAAGACGAAAAAATTAAGGAAACAATTGAGAAAGTCGCAAAAAACTGGGGAGGCCCTTTCTTCTTTGAAATGAAAACACCTTGTAAAGAAGCTGTTAAACAATGGAAAGCAAAAGGGGGAATAGTTGTTCACCTAACAGCCTATGGAGAAAACATCCAAACAAGCGATGTGCTGAAGAAGATTAAAGAAGCTGGAAAAGATATTTTAGTTATTGTTGGAAGCCAAAAAGTTCCACGAGAATTCTTTTCAGAAGCTTTTTCCGACTTTAACGTAGCAGTTGGGAATCAACCCCACTCAGAATGTGCTAGCCTAGCTGTTTTCCTAGACCGCTTATTCGAAGGAGAGGAATTGAAGAAAAACTTTGAGGACGCAAAGGTGATTATAATCCCTCAGAAAAGGGGAAAGAAAACTATACATTTCTGATTCAGATTTCTGATAAAGAGATTTAAATTAAAGCTTACATATATACTATAGAGAGACGAGTGTTCAACAGTTGAGCAAAAGGTTCACCATGTTATCAACCATAGACGGCATAACCTTAATGAAAGTTGCAGAAGCATTAGGCGAAGAGGAAGCTGTTAAATTAATCGAGATTCTAAAAAATTCAGAAGAAACAACAGATGATGAAATAGCCAACAAAACGGGCATAAGGCTAAACTCCGTCCGCAAAATTCTCTATAAACTTTACGACCATTCTCTTGTTAGTTTAAGGAGAACACGCGACCCAAAAACTGGATGGTTCATATTCCACTGGAAGCTGCAACCAGATCAGCTTGAAGGCTTCATACTAAGCCAAAAACGCCGAGTACTCGAAAAGCTTGACACCAGACTTGAATACGAGAAAAACCACGACTTTTTCTATTGTAATACTCCAGGATGCAGACGAATTCCATTCGAGGAGGCTGTGGAACTTGTCTTTCGATGCCCAACATGTGGCAAACCTTTAATGCATTATGAAAACGACAAAATCGTTCAATCGTTAACACAGAAACTCGAACAGTTAAGGAAGGAACTAGGTGAGTGAAAAGCTTCCATCAAGAGAGCAAGCGTTGCAATTTCTCCGTCAAAGTGGATGCTCAAGGAATGTAATAAAACATTGCGAAGCAGTAGCTGAACTTGCCGTAGAAATAGCTGACGCTTGTAAGGAGAGAGGAGTAGAAGTTGATTCGGAACTTGTGGAAATAGGAGCCATTCTGCATGACATTGGACGATCAAAAACTCACAGCGTCCACCACGCAGTAATAGGAGCCGAAATTGCAGAATCATTGGGGTTACCAGAAACAGTTGTTTCACTAATAAAAAGGCATGTTGGCGGAGGAATTACAGCAAGAGAGGCGAAGAAATTGGGATGGCCGATGGATATTTATGTTCCCCAAACCCTTGAAGAAAAGATTGTTTCTTATGCGGACAAGCTGATTGAAGGTTCAAAACGGGTACCAATAGAGAGGACTATAAAAAATTTTTCTAAAGAGTTACCACCATCTGCCATTGCAAAGATACAACGGTTGCACAGGGAAATGCTGGCTTTAGTTGGCGACTGCAAATGCCTACCGTGACTTTACTCGCAAAAACCTATGACAGGTTTCAACTAAAACTCGTTGACAAGTTTTTAAAGTCCACACTTAAAGGTTTAAAAGTTGAAGTCAAGATTTGTGGGGTTACCTCTCGCGGATGGATTCAAATAGCCGTTTCTGGTGAAGATGAAAAAGTGGCGTTACGCTATCTATCTGAAGCGATAGGACTATGCCCAACACGTTTAGAGGATGTAGAGAAATTCACAACAATAAAAGGTCGTATAGTATCCATGGACAAAAGCAAGAGTGAACTCTATGTAGACATAGGAGCTTTCTCGCCTAAAATCATTGACGCTACAATTCCTCTGCAACGTTTACAAGGACAGCTTGTCGATGGAAGAAAAGTTGCATTCAACAAACTAGTTCAACTTTTTGGGTTCTGCGAAAACTTGCCATTAAGCGTTAAAATTCTCAGCATAGACAAAGAAAAAAACCACGCTGAAGCCATGCTTTCGGAAAAACAACTCACTCAGTATGGAAATTGGACAAAATCTTTGCTAGACAGATTAATAATCTTGGGCTCATCAATTTATGACGTTAGATTGACCTTAAAAAAAGCAGATTTAAACCGAGACATATTGAACATAGAAACGTTAAGCTTATTTGAGCTTGCCCTCATATGCAAACTTGGAACAGACGCTGCAGGCTTAATTCCGAAAATTGGTAGAAACCTACGAAACGCAACATTTAAGGTATTTAATCCCAAAAAAGTGCTAGAATTCCTAGACTATCCACATGTATTCATCTCCTAGCAACCAAGTATACCCCTATAAATACCAGAAAACCCCCTACAAGAATAAACGTGCTTAATTCTTCTCCCACAAATATGGTCGCAAATAACACGGTGACCAACGGTTCTGCGAACAAAAACGAACTAGTAATTGCCGCTTCCACATGCTTCATTACATAGAACCAAATGTAATAGCCTAACAGCGAACATGTAACAGCTAAGAAGAGAATTGCCAACCAACTGTAGAGACTCATCGTAAAAATTTGATAAAAAGAGTTCTCAGCTAAGGAAAAAGGAATTAGACATAAGCCCCCTAGCACATTTACGTAAGCCACGACGAGAAAAGGACTGTACCTGTCCATTATCTTCTTTCCAACAAGACTGTACGTAGCCCAAAGAGCAGGAGTGAACAGCAAAATCACGCTTCCAAGAAGGAATTCTCGGTGACTAGGAAGGCTTATGGTGCCACCAGTAACAACAATGATGGTGCCCAGCGCAGCAATTCCAACTCCGAAAACCTGCTTTTTCACTAAATGTTCCTTGAATATTATAGTAGAAAGAAGAGTTATGAGAACTGGTGAAAGTAGGCAGACTAAGATAGCAGCGATGGAAGCTCCTGCCATTTGGATACCTGTATACTGAGCGATAAAGAAGAACGTTACACCCGTAAGAGCAAGAAATAAAAGCATTGGAAAATCTTTCCTTTCAACAAGAAACCTATAATTTCTCCTTATTCTTTTCTCAATTAAAATCGTGGCAAGAAAAAGTCCGCCTGCAATAAGAAACCTGAAAGTCGCTATTGAAATAGGAGTTAGCCCTTCTCTCAACGCTATTTTGACAATCACAAAAGAGCTTCCCCAAAATAGAATTAGAGTGAACATTAGGAAGGTGTTAAAGCGACTGATTGCCCTGTCATTCATGAAAGAGATTCTATTTGTGCATCTATAAAGGATTAGCTAAAAACGTTACACTTGAATTTTCCAAATTCCAATTCTAAATCCGCTTATTTCCGAAATTCTATGTTTCTTCACGTTTAGAATTTAGAAAATTAGAAACTTGATCGTTGCTTGAGAAAAGAGAATTAATGTTTTGGAGTCGTACAAGTGGTTCAAAACGTTTATTAAGTCTTAATATACAACTAATATGCATAAGCTGAGCAGAGGACGGAAAATGAAAAATTACTTGAAAATAAACATGAGCCCAGACAACGAATTCTCTCTCACTCCAATATCTGAAAAAACCAGAGAAAAACACCTGACCGAAATACTGAGTGTTTCCTCTCTGAAGAACCTGACTTTGAAACAACGGAAGAAAGAGGCAAGTAGACCGATTTACCTAGTTCGATATGAATAGCAACTGTTTTTTCTACTGAAGAATTTTTGGAAATATAAAAGCTTCATTGTTAACTGAGAAAATGAAGCCTGACAAATGATAGTATTAACAGCAGTAGCAGTTGAGAAGTGTTTAAACAACAGAGAGGCTGGAGAGAACTAAGAGGTTGCAAAGAGGTATAGACTAAGCGCACGAAGTGCATTCTACTTTTCAATCATTTTCGGATGAACCAGTTGACGACAATGGGGGCAATGTACTAATGCTTTGTCTTCAGTTGATCTCCACTTTTTGTTGCAGTAAGGACATTGAAACCACACAGTTTTTCCAGGAAGAAGAAACCATTGTCGGCTCAAAACCCATACTATCACTCCTAAAACTAGCAATGCGTCACCCAAAATGACAAAGTATATGAGTTTAAACTCGAATCCA
This sequence comes from uncultured Candidatus Bathyarchaeia archaeon, assembly GCA_964450845.1. GTDB lineage: Archaea > Thermoproteota > Bathyarchaeia > Bathyarchaeales > Bathycorpusculaceae > CAVZKK01. The sequence continues at coordinate 13,902 of CAYVGZ010000006.1, forward strand.
GAAATGAGAGTCAACTCCTCCGTCCAGAGAAGTGAGATATAAGTTGAAAAAGCATTTTCACTCGTAGAGATTTGTGGCCATGTTAGCCACACAGTCACAAAAAGAGCTGTTATTCCCATTAAGCAAAGTATTAGGCTGAGAGCATGCGCGGATTTCTGAGTGCGAAGAATTTTCTTCATTTTGGATTCTTACTTTTTGTTCAGTCGTTCTGTTTTATTAGATTTATGAAGTAGGAGTAAACGTGTGTATTTTCAACCTCAGTCTGAAACAGTTGTTGACACAACTTCCACCAATAGCTACACAGAACAACGCAAATCAATTGATAAAAACATTGATTGGTGGGCCGGGCCGGACTTGAACCGGCGACCTTTGGCTCGTAAAGCCAATGTCCTAACCAAGCTAGACGACCAGCCCCAACATTGGTAAATTCATTCTTACATATGCAAATTTCTTAATAACGTAAATCACAGTATTATTTGTTTTTGATACGGTATTCTAGTTTATATCGTTGACACTATTTTTTCAATAACGTCAACAGGATTGTCAAGCTTTTCTAGCAGATTTTTCACATTCCATCTCCGTCCCAAATTCTTTCTAGCGCATCTTAATGCCTGTGGCATGTCACTAAAAGTGAAGATAGGGAAGCCTTTTCTCTCCAAATAATCATTTACGTGAAAGCGACCTATTGTTGAAATGATGATGCTACATGTTCCTTGAAGTGCTGCTTCCCGAGCGATCGTTCCGCCGGCACTCACCACGATATCTGCTTGAGCTGCTAGACTGACGGAATCTACAAGTTTTGTAGGAATAACAATTCCCTTTCTCGTGCGTCTATAATATCTCGATAAGAATACGACTTTCCCCAGAGAAGTTAACTTCTTGGCCAAGGCTATGGTAGTGTCTGGTTTGCCCTTGGCATAAGAAGCCTTAGTCTGTAATTGTCTAACCACAATCAGAGGGCGCTCATATTTTTGCTCGATTTTTGGCTGAACGTTTTTTACCCAAGCCACTTCGTCCACACCATCGAATTGTATGATTCGCTTAGCTCCGTAACCCTCAAAAAAGGACGTTGGGATAGCCTTTGGGATCACTAAGTAATCTGTAAGAGGCGTCGTTAGTCTTTTTACAGCCTCTGCGTGGGGAGTATCATTTGTACATATTGATGGAATACCCAGACCGAAAGCGACTCGGCATAATTCTACTGAACCATGAGATATGCCTATGTCCGGCGGGTTTTTTTCGAACATTCTGCAAAACTTGAGCTGACGTCTAGTGCTTTCCATTAATTTTCCAGAAAGAGAACCTAAACCATATCTCCCTACAACTACAAAATTTTCATTCAGCAGCTTTGCAAGCGGTAGAGTATCAGGATGCTCTCTTGTAGTTAAAATAACGTCGTGTCCGAGTTTTCTAAACCGCTGAGCAACCGCCACTGCATATCTAACATGTTTTCCGGTGCATGCATCATACCAAATTTTCGTCTCGACACCTCCAGAAAATGGGGTTGAACTAGCATTTAAACATCATTTGAAATCACTAAGGACCTTGTCTAGAAACTTTGTCAAATCCTCTTCACTTACTCTTCTTCGAAACTCCTGAAAGAGTTCTTCGGGCAATCTCCACTTCTCATCGACAGTTTTTGCAACTTTTGCAGGAACTCCATAGGCAACGGAAAAATCTGGCAAGTCCTTGGTGACAACCGAATGCGCCCCTATTATGCATTCTCTACCTATAATAACTCCAGGAAGCACTGTTACATTCACAGCTATTCCTGTACCAAATTTGATGCGTGGTGCGTGAGGCACAAACTTCTTCAAGTGTCTTCTTCCGTGCAGCATGTCAGGGTCGTTAGCGCCAACAAACTCTGGAGCTATAAACACCCAATCTTCAATGATGAGCCCTGTAGTCAGGTGACATTGACTATGTATCAGAACATTGTTACCAATCCAATTTTTGCCCTCGCTAGCACTCAGCGACCCAAATATTGAATTGTCGCCAATGTTGGTTTCCCTTCGTAACACGGCATTGGTGCCTATTCTAGAATGTCTTCCTATGTTGCAGTTATGCTCTATGAAAGCCCCGAATTGTATGATGCTCTCGTCGCCAATCTTCGTGTTTTCACCAATGTATACGTTAGGAAATATAACAACATCATCACCTATGGTAGCGTTGTCTTTGATGATGCTATTCTGCCCTATCTTTACCCTTTTACCAAGACTGACATTATCACCTATCACTTTTCTGCCTCTCCTAAGCTAGTTGCCACCTACTATATTTTACAATTAATATTTATTTGTTAATGATTACACATTTTTCATTTTAGATTGTTGTACGCAATCTTCCTTTCAACGGTGCTCAACGCCTTAAGAAACAATGGAAGATTTTAAATAGCTCAAAGAGAAAGCGACTTTTAAAACGAGAAGAGTTGATAATACACACTTACATATTTGATTAACCCACTATTATCAGTAGCGGAATTAAAGGAGGAGAGGCATGAAACCAAAAATTGTCTTGGTTGGCGTTGGAAGATTTGGAAAAAATCATCTACGCGTATTGAAAGAGTTAGAAAAAGATGGACTGTGCACACTTTATGGAGTTGCAGATAAACAGGTTAAAATTTTAGAAAGCGTTAAAAGAGAGTATAATGTTGAAACGACCACGAACTTGAATGAATTTTTGAAAAGTGACATTGATGCCGTGGACATAGTAACTCCAGCAGATACTCATTTCGAAGTATGTCAAGAATGCTTGACAACGGGGAAACACGTTTTTGTAGAAAAACCTTTAGCCACAAACTATGCTGAAGCAAAAAAACTTGTTCAATTCGCCACAGATAAAGACAGAATTTTGATGGCTGGACCCATTTATAGGTATAACCCAGCTGTAAACAAAATTAAAGAATTAACTGACCTAGGGGAACTAGGAAAAATTTACTACGTGTTTGGGCATTATATGGGCTTTAAAAATCCACGAGCAGAAGTTGGTGCATTGATAAACTTCGCAGTGCATCACATTGACATCTATGATTATTTACTTGAAGAAGTCCCAGAGGAAGTTACATGCAGTGTAGCCCACTTTTTAGGAAGAGAAAATTTTGAGGATCTAGCAGTCCTTGTTCTGAGATACAGAAATGGCACTGTTGGAATTATTGAAATCGGTTGGTTGCCGCCAGGTAACCACAGGAATTTAACAGTTATCGGAAGCAAAAAAAGTGTAACCTCTGACCTTTCAAAGCAGACGGTAATTCTCCATGATATTCACATGGAAAAAAATAATGGAACATTTAAAGCCATAGACAAAGGAGCATTGGATTTAAATGTGAAATTTGAGGAACCGCTTAAACTTGAGCTCAAAGATTTTATAGAATGCGTCAAAACCGGACGTAAACCGATAGCTCAAGGTGAAATAGCATCAAGAGTAGTGATGATTGCAGAGAAAGCGTTAGAATCTGCTCGTTTAAAAAGAAGTGTGAAAATTGATGAAGACAAATAAAAACGTGGTTATTTACGAGCCGATTGAAATTGGAAAGGATCCAATCGTTGAAGATTTTGTGATTTTAGGCAAACCACTTGTAGGAACTAAAACCAACAAAATGAAATTGATCATAGGAGACTTTCCCGTCATCAGAGCTGGAACAATAATTTACACTGGAAACATTATTGGAAACAACTTTCAAACAGGTGATAACGCTAGAATAAGAGAGAAAAATCGAATAGGCAATTACGTCAGCGTAGGCTCAGGATCGATAATAGAACGGGAATGCGAGATAATGGATAACGTTAAGATTCACTCAGGTTGTTTTATACCAGAATACACGTCAATTAAAAACAACGCTTGGATCGGACCCGGTGTCATTATGACAAACGTGCTACATCCACCATGTCCAGCATTTAAAAAATACGCTCCAACTACTGGAAAAAAATGCTGCCACGGACCTATCGTGGATAAAAATGCTGTTGTTGGAGCAGGAGCTGTCATTTTGCCAGGCATAGTAATTGGCGAAAACTCTCTTGTTGGAGCTGGATCTGTTGTTGCCAAAGATGTGCCGCCTGATTATCTTGTTGGTGGTAATCCCGCTAGAGTTATTAAGAAGGTTAAAGAGGTTGAATGCCCGTTGGGATTTTATAAGCGAGGAGAGGTTTACTCATGGAGGAAAAAATGAATATACCATTAGTGAAGGTTTACGTGGATGATGATGTAAAGAAGGCTGTTTTGGAAGTTTTAGATAGTGGATGGTTTATTCTGCATGAAAAGGTCCGCGAATTTGAAAGAAAATTTGCCAAATTTTGCAATGTAAAGAATGCCATTTGCGTCAGTTCTGGAACAGCTGGCATTTTCCTATCTTTACTAGCTTTAGATATAAAGCACGGAGATGAGGTTATAGTTCCGTCTTTCTCTTTTGTATCCACAGCCACTCCAGTTATAGAAGTTGGAGCTAAGCCCGTTTTTGTAGACGTAGAACCGAGAACATGTACAGTTGATCCTGAAAAAATAAGAGAAGCGGTGACAAAGCGAACTAAAGCCATAATGACAGTCCATCTATATGGGCATCCTGCCAACATGGAACCGATTTTAGAGATAGCAGAAGAGAATGACATTTATGTTATCGAAGACGCTTGTCAAGCACATGGTGCAGAATATAAGGGACGAAGAGTTGGCGGAATCGGGCATGTTGCATGCTTCAGTTTTTACCCATCGAAAAACATGACTGTTTGTGGCGACGGCGGCGCTGTTGTAACTAACAATGAAGAAATCGCAGAAGTGGTTAGGAAGCTGAGGGATCATGGGAGACGGGATAAATACGTCTTCGAATTGAAGGGCTATAATTTAAGGTTTAATGAAATTCAAGCAGCTATTGGAATAAAGCAGTTGGAAAAGCTTCCTGAGTGGAATGAAGCCAGGCGAAATATCGCAGGGATGTATAACAAAGCTTTAGAGGGCTTAGTGACTACGCCTGTTGAGGAACCATGGGCTAAACATGTTTACCATGTATATGTGATAAGAACCAAGAAACGTGATGAACTTAGAGAATTTTTAAGTCACCACGGAATATCTACTCTTGTGCATTACCCAGTTCCAATTCATATGCAACCGGCCATAACCAGCGTTTTGGGTACTCAACAAGCATTAAAGAATACTGAGAAGGCTGCTAAGGAAGTACTTTCGATACCAATGTATCCGGCGTTAACTAAGCGTGAAGTCGAATATGTTTCAGATAAAATAGCGGAGTTTTTTGAAGGTTGTAAATGACTATTTGCCCATCACTACTGATTTTAACACTGCCAAGTAGGATTCAGCTGTACCGATGTCTACTCTTCTCTCGGTAGGGCTTAGTTTTAAACCATAAACTTTGCAGTTCCATTCTACCAACATTTTAAGAGCATCTGCCAGTTGTATTTCTCCGTTTTCGTCGGGTTTTACCTTGCTGATCGCTTTGTATATTATTGGTTTGAAAATGTAAAGGGCAACTATGGCTAGGTTTGACGGAGGTCTCTTGGGTTTTTCAACAATGTTTGTGACCTGGAAGATGCTTGGCTTCATTTCTTTTCCAGTTATAACGCCATAATTTCTGGGATCAGGAACCTCTTCGACTAGGAATAGAGTGTCTGCATCGTATTTTTCGAAAGTTTCAGTGGCCCTTTTTAAGTGGTTGTTGTTTTTGGACATGATTAGGTCGTCACCTGCTTGCATTAGAAATTTTTCGTTTCCAGTGAACAATGACGCCCGTGCAACTGCGTCTCCGAATCCTTTTGGCTTTGGTTGGTTTATGAAAACTATGTTTGAGTCGTTTATTTTATTGTAGAACTCTTGGAGCTCTTGTGCAAGGTCTTTTCTGTTTTTGTTTTTTAGATACCGTATGAAGTCTTCGTCTGGTAAGAAGTGGTCTTCTATTGCTCTTTTGCCTCTGCCTACGATGAAGGCAAACTCTCTGAAGCCTACGTCATATAGCTGTTCAAAAATTATTTGTAGCATGGGTTTTAGGCATGGTTGACCGTTTTTCATTAGTGCAACTATTGGAAGCATTTCTTTTGGGAGTTCTTTTGTTATTGGTAGCAGTCTCGTCCCGAGGCCTGCCGCTGGAATTACCGCTTTTTTAAGCAAGGTGAAACCTCATGTAGTTTTTGTTGGCGAGGTGAAATTAACGTTGTGGTTTTAAGGGTTCGCCTAGGCCTATTGCTGTGTATCGCAGTTTTTTGGAGAATTCTTGTGGGGCGTATATTCTTCTGCCGTCTATCAAGATTAATTTTCGCATGTTCTGGATAAAGTCTTCTGGTTTCAGTTTTTTGAATTCTTCCCATTCTGTAACCAGTATTGCACAGTCGGCGTTTTTTAGGCATTTCGTTGGTGAAGAGGCATATTTTATTTTTTCTTTGAAAACTTTTTTGATGTTTGGCATTGCCATTGGGTCGTAAGCGGTTATTTTTGCTCCTTCTCTTAGAAGTTGGTGTATTATTTTTGTTGATCGGGCTTCTCTGATGTCGTCTGTGTCTGGTTTGAAGCTTAATCCTAGGATAGCTATTGTTTTGCCTTTTAATGTTTTGAGTTCTTTTTTAGCTTTTTGTATTGTGAATTTTATTTGGTCTTCATTGGCTTTCCATGTTGCTTCTATTAGTGTGGGGTTGTAGCCGAGTTTTTTGGAAAAGCTTATCAGGGCTTTTACGTCTTTGGGAAAGCAACTTCCTCCCCAGCCTAGGCCTGCGTTTAGGAAGTGGGGGTTTATTCTATGGTCTTTTCCTATGGCTTCTGCTATTTTTTTGATGTCTATGCCTGGTATCTTTTCGCATATGTTTGCTAGTGTGTTTATGAAGCTGATTTTTGTGGCTAGGAATGCGTTGTTTGCGTATTTTATGAGTTCTGCTGTTGGAATGTTTGTTTTGATTGTTGGTGGGGGGTTTTCTTTATGGAATTCTTTGTATAGGGTTTCGAGTGTTTCTGTGGATTTTTTGTTGTATCCGCCTATGACTATGTAGTCTGGGTTTAGCGTGTCGTAGATTGCGTTGCCTTCGCGTAGGAATTCTGGGTTAAAGCATAATTGGAATTGTTTGCCGCAGGTTTTTCCGCTTTGTTTTTCTATGTTTGCTTTGACGAGTTTTTCTGTTGTGCCTGGCGGGACTGTGCTTTTTACAACTACGAGGTGGTTGTCTTTTTTCTTTTTTAGTGCTTTTCCTATTTCCTTAGAGGTTTCTTCTATGAATTTGAGGTTGACGCTTCCGTCGGGGTTTGATGGGGTTCCAACTGTTATGAATGACGTGTCTGTTTCTAGAATGGCTTCTTTTCGTCCAATGACAGCGTTTAAGTTTTTGTTTTTTATGACTTTTTTGAGTAAAGCTTCAAGTTGGGGTTCGTAAAATGGGGGTTTTCCTTTGTTGATCATTTCTATTTTTTGGGGGTCGTTTGTTGAGATTGTGGTTTTGAATCCTTTGTTTGCGAAACATACGGCAGTGCAAAGACCAACATAGCCCATGCCGATGAAGGAGATTTTGTGCATGTATTCCATCTTCTCTTAGGAAGATTTTGATTAAACAAATATAAAGTTTTCATGAAACCTGTGGATTTTGTGTACGCGTGCAACGGTGCTAGGCCCCTCTATTTGGAGCTAAATATGTTTTGTAAATTAGTTTGTTGACATGTTTGTGCTTCGGGAAGCGATGGCATTAATACTGAAAGCTTGATAGGTTTGTAGGGTCTAGAATGGTGAGATACTTGGAAGATGGGTAAATGTAGTGGTGTTTTTTGAAATAGTATCCGTTCATCTGTGCAGGGTCTTCGTCTAGCATGGGCTCAGATTCCAGCGAAGGCATCTCCCGCAGTCCTTTTTTTGGAAGGTGGCATTGTAACTTCTGCAAGAAGGCTCTTTAAGTTTTATTCAACCAACTTTGGATCATTCTCGTACGCAGAGGATACCACAAGATTTACTTGCATCGGATTTCTAGGGCCATATAACTGAGGCCTAGATTTGGCTGTGAAAGTTGCGGTCGCACATTTAAGCAGAAACGATGATCCTTTCAGAGAAGCCTTAAAACAGATGGGTACAATCGAAGACCTGAATTCTCCAAGCACATCTGTGGTCATCAAAGTCGGCGTCTTCAACCATCAAGCACAAAACCATACATCTGTTGAAGTTCTCAAGGCTATCATTGATAGCTTCACAAAAGCCCCAAAAATCTACATTGTAGAATCTGACAACTACATTGGAAATGGCTTAGAACGTCTCCAGATTTGGAAGCAACTTTTCAACGAACGCGTTGTTCCCTTCAATTTGTCTGAAGATAGTGATTTGAAGAAGGTGAAGGTTGCTGATGAAGAGATAGGCTTATCTCATTTATTGTTTAAGCCCAATGTATTTGTGAGCACGCATATTCTACGTAAATATGAACGAGGAAGTATTCTGAAAAACTTGCTTGGTTTGATACCTGATCGAAAGAAGGCAAGATTTCATAGGAAACTGGAGAACGCTCTTCTTGACATGTACGAAGCTATTGGTGGAATAGACCTTGCCGTTTTGGATGGCACATATTTGCGCTATGGAACAAGCAGTAACCCGCATATTGGGCCAGACGGTGACAAATGCAAAACAGCAACAGACATAGTTTTGTTGGGCAGAGATTCCGTGGCTGTAGAAACTGTAGGTCTTGTTCTTGCAGGCCTGAACCCTGAGAGAACCCCAATCATACAAGAAGCAGTCAAGAGAAGACTTGGAATTGGAAACATGAAGGGCATCAGAATTGTCGGTGACTCTCTGGGAAGGTTAGAAGAAGAAGTAGCCCTTGGATTGCGAGCACTCAAGAAATCGCGACCCAAAGGTGCTCAAACATGGGGTGGACGAGCGAATCGAGCGTTCAGGGAATTGATGAGCGAGGGATATTTTGGGCTACCAAACAAGAGAACCATTGATGATGTAATGAAGGCATTACAGGCTAAGGGACTGGAAACTATGGGCAAGAAAGACAAAATCATAGCCGCATTGATTAGAAGAGTGAAGAATAGAGCTTTGCAGTCATCCAAAAACCTAGACAAGCAACTCTTCTGGACAGAATAACGTTTCCACATTTCAAATCGAAGACATTATTGTCTAGTTGGGGTAGAGTTCTATTTTGGGTTTGGTTTGGGGTAAGGTTTTAGCATGTGCCGCTTTTCTGTTCTGTCAGCCAGTAAGCTCTTGTTTTGTTTTTCTTATCTGTGACATATTCCTTCTTGAAGATAGGCGCTTCTTTTTTGTATCTTTCCACAGCTTCCTCTAAAACTGGGAAAATATTTTTTCGATGATCACCTGCAACCAAAACATATACAAGGTCTTCGCCAACGCTAAATTCGCCGAGTAAATGGTGAATTTGAACCTCTAGTATGCCCTTCTTTTTCTTTAAGTCATCACAGATGCTGACTAAGATTTCGTTTGCCTTTTCTTCGTAAGCTTCTAACTCCAGTTTTTGAACTTTATCGCCTTCCAGAGTTTGTCCACGGACTAAGCCGATAAATATGGCAATTGCTCCTGCTTTTTGAAAATCTGTTTTGCTTTTCACGTTTTTTATCATGTCTGAAAGAGAGAATTTTCCTTTTTTAGTAACCCCTGCCTGTGTTGTCACAGTGATTCCCCTGAGAATCAATTGCTTCATGAATTCTATAAATGTTAGCGTTTCTGCTGCAAAAGAGTGCCATGTTGACTTATGACTTCTTTATCAACTTCTCGCTTAGGGTGTTAAGAAATTTATGGTATTTGCCTATTTTTTCGTGGGCCTGTTGCATCGTTATTTTGGAAAACTCGATAATATCGTTTGTTTTGGCTTGTCCAAGTGTGGAAACATCAGGAGTTATTATTACGGCGATTTTTGGGTAACCACCTGCTGTCTGAGCGTCCCGCATTATCATTATTGGTTTTCCATTTTTTGGAATTTGAACGGCACCTGGTAATAGGGCGTCTGAAATAATATCCGCCTTTGCTTTATGCTCTATCGTTGGGCCTTCCAGCCGGTATCCCATTCGATCTGCCTCTAATGTAACCTTATATTGGCTTGAGAGAAAAGTGGTTATTCCCTCTTCTGTGAACATGTCAGCTTGTGGTCCCAGTGTCACATGTGCTTTAAACTGCCCTGTGAATTGTGGCACTAGTTCTTCTGGCATTAAGTATTCAAATTTGAGAAGAGAGACATTGAATCCTCCAATTATATCTTCAGTTTTCAGTTGTCTGCCGTTTATTCCTCCAAATCCCCCGCGCACGTATGTTGATCTGCTTCCAAGTACTGGCGGAGTATCTACTCCTCCTCTTATTGCGAGGTATGCTCGGCATCCACTTTCCATTTTTCCAAAAGAGACTACAGCGCCTTCTTGTACTTCTAATGTTTGCCACATAGGGACATGTTGATCATTAATTTTTGGGGAAGTGGCTCCTCCAGTTATGGCTATCTGTGTTTTTGTCAAGGCTTGGAGTTCTGGACCGATTAGGGTTGTTTCTAGACATGCGTCATCTGGATTGTTTGCAACTAAGAGGTTTGCTGCAACTAGGGAGAATGTGTCCATTGTACCAGAAATTGGGACTCCATATTTGAGATAGCCATATCTCCCTAGGTCTTGGACGGTCGTGAAAAACCCGGGTTTTAGCACTTGAAAAACTTTTATTCCCTTTTTCTTCTTCGGAAAGTGGCTTGCAGGTTGCTTTTGAGTGGTCTTTTCAGAGATGCCAAACTCTTTTTCTGAGATTGGTTTAAATTTGACAATGTCTCCGAGTTGCAGAAGTGCTGGTGGTTGCTGCAGCGGATTAAACAATCTTAATGGCGTTCTGCCTATTATTCGCCATCCGCCAGGTGCTTCACACGGATATATGCCCGTCTGTTTTTCCGCTATGCCGACCGAGCCTGCTGGCACTTTCAGTCTCGGAGTTTCAAGCCTTGGCGTTGCGATTTCGTCCGAGACCTCTCCTAGGTAAGGAAAGCCAGCAACAAATCCTACCATGTAAACCCTATATTCTCTGCCAGAATGTATCTTAACAACCTGCTCTTCAGTTGACCCGTGAAATCTGGCAACATCAGCGAGGTCTGGTCCATACTCTCCTCCATAAACAACTGGAATGATTGTTTTTCTGCCAACTTTTTCCTTTTTTCGCTCTTCCATCGTTTTTTCAACATCTTTTATGCTGAAAACGAGGTGTTCATAGCTTGTTTTTGAAGCGTTATATCTGACAAGTAATGAGCGATAGGTCGGAACGAGTTCTTCGACTCCTCGAATTTTAGCGCCTATAATTGCTTCGCTTAAAGCGATAACTTTGCGGTTCACTTTCAAATTTATTACATTTCCAAATTCGATTAGCAGACCGTTGTCGCCGAAAGGCATGTATCGCGCGGCTGTATAGATTCCTGTGCTCATAATGTACTCCATAAAAATCGTTTAAATGAAGCTACCTACGGGTTTGACTTCGATGCCAGCTCTTATCAACCCTTTTCTTATTGTTTCTGCGAGTTCTAGAGCTACAGGAGTGTCACCATGCACACAGACTGTATGCACCCTGCCTACGTCTAAAACTTCACCATTAGCGGCTGCAACTGTTCCATCTTCAACAGCTTTGACAACCCGTTCAACAACCTTTTTTGGATTTTGAATTATAGCATTCGATTGTTTTCTTGAAACAAGACTGCCGTCTGGATTGTAGGCTCTGTCGGCGAAAAATTCATGTGCCACGCGTAACCGATTTTTGGCGGCGGCTTCTGATAAAGTGGAATTCGGAGGCGCAAAAACTATCAGGTCAGTGTCTAGTGCTTTTATGGCTTCTATTATTGCGTTCGAGAGCTTTTCGTCTTTTGCTGCCATGTTGTAAAGCGCTCCGTGAGGTTTTACGTGTTGGAGATCGAGATTAGCTGCTTTTGCAAATCCTTGGAGGGCGCTTACTTGATAGAGCGTGTAATTTTTTGCTTCTTCCGAAGTCAGTTGCATTTCTCTTCTTCCAAAACCCATAATGTCCGGGTAACCCGGATGTGCTCCCACGGCAACTCCGTGTTTTTTGGCAATGTCAATCGTATGCGCTATTGTCGTGGGGTCTCCGGCGTGGAATCCGCAGGCGATGTTCGCTGAAGTTATGTGGGGCATTATTTTCTCGTCGTTTCCAATCTTGAATACTCCGTAGCTTTCGCCTAAATCACAGTTTATGTCGATTTTACGCTTCAACTATTATCTCCTTAAACGAGAATGTGGTTTTAGGCTGAAATATTTTCTCATGTCACATAAGGCAGCGGATGGGACTGACAAATCCTTCATTGTAAGCAGGCCTGACGGCGCGTTGATGACTTTTGGAATTGAGTTAACCACCATTGCCACTGTGCTTATATCGCCGTGTACACATGGCTGAATCTTCTGCTTGACGTTTGGAACGCCATAAATTGTTACAGCATCATACTCTTCCTCAGCGCCTATGTAGGCTTGAAAATCAAGAACTATAATCTCTCTGTTCTTCATTACACCTCTTGCTTTTTGCCTCAAACCCGATGCGTCCCCAGCTCTAACTTTTATGTCCATGCTTTCAACAGGTTTTTTGGCAATTACGGGTTCAACGGGTTCGACCGATATCTTGTCAAGTTTCCATGCCAAGGCATCAGCAATCATAGCGATAGATTGTTCAAGTCCAACATGTCCTGTAATCTGTTTATTTTCGATTTTCCTGCGAAATTCTTCGACCGTTAAACCTGCGCCTATCTTCTTTTGAAAGGGTAATCGCCTTGTTGCAGCGTTCATGACTCTGACTGCTTTGATTTTCTCTATTTTTTGGCAGACAGCAGTAAGCGTTATTACAAGTGTGTCCATTAGAAAGCCTGGATTTATGCCTGTGCCTAAAACTGTTGCGTTGTGTTTTTTAGCGAGTGTGTCTAGTTTTTTTGCAATTTCGTTTTCAGTACAGTAGGGGTAGCTTAGTTCTTCACATGTAGATATTACTTTGATGCCATGTTTTATGATTGAGGCTATTTGCGGAAATGTGTCCTTAAGGAAGGATGAGGTTGCGTGTATAGCAATGTCTGCCTTGGCTTTAGAAAACAACGCATCAGCATCAGCCGAAATTTTTATTCCAAGTTTTTTCTTTAGACCTAGAATTTCGCCTAAATCCTTGCCGATTTTGTCTTTGGCTATGTCAACAGCTCCTATTATTTCTAATCCTTCTTTTTCTAGCAAAAACTTTGCAATTAGGCTGCCAACAGCACCAACTCCATATAAAGCAACTCTTAGCTTTCTCATTTTTGCCTTCCTCAATGTTCACTTTTTAGTATGTCCAACTCTATAAAAATGTGTTCGCAAATATCACGTGTTATGTATGATTGTTTAAAACCTTTACGTTTGTAAACCTTTATATCTTTGGGAAACCCCAAAATTAGAGAGGACCCAAAACTTGGAAACGCCAAAGACCATAATCTCCAACGAAGATATCAAAAGGCTTTTAGATGTTGAAAAACTCAAATACTGCTTTGAATGCGGCATTTGCACAGCCAGCTGTTCAATGGCAGAATTGCTTGGAAAAGATTACAATCCAAGGAGCCTTCTAGAAAAAATTTTCCTAAAGCCTGAAGAGACTTTGAATTCTGATGAGCCTTGGCTTTGCGCTTGGTGCTACAGTTGCTACAGACATTGTCCTCAAGCTCTAAGATTACCTGAAATATTTCTATTCATACGAACAACTGCCATAAAAAATGGGTACACAGAGCCAGTTGAAAAAGCCCTTAAAAAAATCGTGGAAAACATTCCTTTGCCACTTATAACGACTCTAGTTTGTTTTCATCCGGAACGCGCTGGATTAGATAGAGATAAAATTTTGGAAAAAACTGAACAGATGCAAATAGAATGTTTAAAGAAGGAAAGAAGGAAAAAAGCCTCCAAAGGCTCTGAAAAAAAGATTGCAGTTATAGGCTCTGGACCTGCTGGGCTTACAGTCGCCTACGAGCTAGCTCGGAAAGGACATAAAGTTACAATTTTTGAGTCTCTTCCGGAACCGGGCGGAATGTTAAGAAAATGTTTACCAGAATATCGCCTACCGAAAGAGGTTTTAGCAAAAGAAGTTCAGTTCATAAAAGACTTAGGTGTAGAAATGAAAACTGATGTAACAGTTGGAAAAGACTTGAATTTTGACGATTTATTGAAGGAGGGGTTTAAAGCCATTTTTGTCGGTTCAGGCGCTCATAAAAGCCAAAAGTTGAAAATTGAAGGTGGAAATTTGAAAGGCGTGATTCACGCACTTGACTTTTTATGGAGCGTTAATTGTGGGGAAAAAGTGGAAATTGGAAGAAACGTTGTTGTGATTGGCGGCGGCAACGTTGCCATAGATGCTGCGAGAACTGCTTTGAGACTTGGGGCAAACGAAGCAGCCATATTGTATCGTAGGTCGAGGGAGGAAATGCCTGCAAATCCATGGGAGGTTAAAGAGGCGGAGAATGAAGGGGTAAAAATCGAGTTTTTGGTGGCGCCTAAAAAAATTCTGGGAGAAAATGGAAGGGTTTCAGCTGTTGAGTGTGTTCGCATGCAATTAGGCGAACCAGACGAGTCTGGAAGAAGAAAACCAATGCCAATAGAAGGTTCCGAATTTACGCGCGAAACAAATATAGTGATTCTGGCAATAGGTGAAGCCCCAGACTTAGAGTTTTTGCCGAAAGAAGTAGACCTGAGTGAAGGTGGCACAGTTTGGGTTAACCCAATAACTATGGAAACAAGCTTACAAGGCGTTTTTGCGGGTGGAGATGCTGTGACAGGACCAGCGAGCGTGATTGAAGCAATCCGTGCTGGAAAATGTGCTGCAGAGTCAATTGAAAATTACTTGAAATCACTAGGAGGTTAATATAGTGGCTGAAAAGGAAAAGTCGGGCTCTAAGGAAGGCGGCGGAGAAATCCGTATTGGAGTTTATGTTTGCCACTGTGGCTTAAACATTGCAGGTTCTGTGGATTGTGAAGAAGTGGCAAAATTTGCTGGAACACTTCCACACGTTGTTTTAGCCCAAGACAATCGATACACATGTTCAGACCAAGGACAAGAACTAATAAAAAAAGACATAAAAGAACACAACCTCAACCGCGTCGTTGTAGCATCCTGTTCGCCACGCCTTCACGAACCAACATTCAGAAAGACATGCGAAGACGCTGGATTAAACAAGTATCTTTTTGAAATGGCTAACATACGCGAACAATGTAGCTGGGTCCACTTACATGACCGAGAGGCGGCTACGGAAAAGGTGAAAGACCTTGTGAAAATAGCTGTAGCCAAAGCTGCTTTGCTTCAACCAGCAGAAGAAATTGAAGTGCCGATAACCCGAAAAGCATTAGTCATAGGAGGCGGAGTGGCAGGCATTCAAGCCGCTTTGGACTTGGCTGACACTGGCTATAAAGTCTATTTAGTGGAGAAAGAACCAAGCATCGGCGGAATGATGGCGCGAATAGACAAAACTTTCCCAACAATGGACTGTTCAATATGCATTCTTGCACCTAAAATGTCTGACGTTGGGCATCATCCAAACATCGAGTTGCTGGCTAATAGCGAAGTTGCGGATGTGAAAGGATACATTGGCAACTTTCATGTTAAAGTGCTGAAAAAACCACGGTACGTCAAAAAAGACTGCTCGGCTTGTGATGAATGTTCAAAAGTCTGTCCAGTAATTGCTCCAAACGAATTCGACGCGGGTTTAGCCTTAAGACACGCTATTTACACGCCTTTTGCACAAGCTGTTCCATCGACATACATAATTGACATGAACATATGCCTCAACAAAGACGGCGTAATCGTCTGCGACAAGTGCATCAAAGCGTGTGAGAGGCAAGCCATAAACTTCGAAATGAAACCAGAAACCGCAGAATTTGATGTGGGAACAATAATAGTGGCAACAGGCGCAGACGTATTTGATCCATCAACATTGCCAAATTATGGGTATGGCAAATATTCAAACGTAATAACCTCACTTGAATTTGAAAGATTAATCAACGCAGGTGGTCCTTCAGGTGGGCACCTAATAAGACCTAGTGACATGCAGATTCCTAAACGGGTTGCTTTCGTTCAGTGTGTGGGTTCTCGTTCCGACAGAACTGGAAGATTATATTGTAGTAATGTTTGCTGCATGAACACGATTAAAGATAGCCTACTAATTAAGGAACATTGGCCTGAAACCGAAATCTATGTTTTCTATGTTGATATACGAGCGTATGGAAAAGGTTTTGAAGACCTCTATAAACGAGCGAGAAAAGAAGGTGTCGTGTTTATACGGGGTCTTCCAGCCGAGATAATAGAAAACAGAAAAACCCAGGACCTATGGCTTATTGGAGAAAACACCCTGCAAAAAGAACTGTATAAGATAAATGTTGACATGGCAATCCTTTCTATAGGCTTAGAGCCTAGAAAAGACAGCGAAATAATACAACGCTTGTTAACACTTTCCAGAACCCAAGACGGATT
>CAYVGZ010000007.1:0-30056 GCA_964450845.1 uncultured Candidatus Bathyarchaeia archaeon
AGGAAGCTGAGAAGAAAGGCGAATTGGTGATGGCTGTAATAACGGAGATTAGGCGGGAAAAAGCAGAGAAGCGAAAACCATTAAACGCGCCAATAAAGAGGGTGAAGATTTACGCGGGCAAAAGCGAATTTGGGCGAATAATCAGTGAAAACAAAGAAGCCATTGTTGGAACATGCAAAATCTCTCAACTTGAAATTTTGTCCGAAAAAGGCAAGGGAAGAAAAGTCCAAGAAATTCCAGAAACCAGTTTCACCAGCGAGTATTAGCCTTTTAGAAGGCAATCCTTATTTTCTCAACTAAACTCTAGTAGAATGCTGGTTATTTTGTCTTAAATTGCTTTCTTAAACTATAACAGTGAATTTAGTGTAGTTAGTGAATGTAAAGGATAAGACATACCATGTAGAAAAAGAAGGTTACCAAGTTTTCTATACATGTTATAATACTGGGTATTTACATGACATTGTCTTGCAGTCTTTATAAAATGAGGAAGATTAGCATTCAAGTATGTACTTCAAAGCTGTAAAGAATTTGGATTATGCGTTGTTCGTGTTGTTGGACTTATGGCTGTAATGAGGTGAATTATGGTTAATCTTTATCCGTGTTTTAGTGATTTAACAGAGTGATAATCATGGCTAAGGTGATTAAGGTTTTCATAAGCCGTTTTTCCTAGAAGTAAAGTCTTAAATATGTATTTTGGGTTACACCTATTTGTAGTTGATGAGTTGAAGTTTTTACGTTTTTTCCTCAAGTTGCTGGCTACAGGGTTTGTTATGTTATTTTTGGGTCTTGTTGCACTTTCTGAGGGAGCGGGTTATGAAACAACTGAGGTAAGCCATAGGACTCTAATTATTCGTCGTCGCACTTTTGATTATGGTCCTTATCATGGTGGTCGCGGAGAGATTGGGGTGGGTCATATTCTTTTTATATGCCATGTTGATGTCTCCCTTAACCCTTTTCTTTATCCTCTGAGTTATTTGATGGGGAATGGAAAGAGTTCGTGCACCTCCTCAGCGGCTACTTGTCCCTTACTTACGAATCTTAAAGATGAAGCGATGAATAGTGCTAAATTTGGAGCAGTGTTTCCAGAGTTCTTGAGGAATCTTGCGTACATCTTTTTTATTGGGTTTTTGATAGTATCAGTCATAGAGAAATTGTACCACAAAGTTCTTTTCTAAACTTGACCTAGTCGAAGAGTAGACTGTTTCCGAGTTCTATATAGTATGTTGTTTGCTATTTGGCTAGGCATGTATGATGTTTTAAAGCACATTATGGGAATTGAAAAATACGTCTTAAAACATTTTATTTGATGTTAGCTTAAACCTTCCAAAAAAGAACCAGCGTAAGAGACTAATTCAGAGTTTATAGACACTCCATAGATTGGCGTCTTGCTAATCAAGCCCATATATTTCTTTATCGTTCCCATTGGGCGGTCTTCACGACTTGAAAGAAGAATAGCAAGCCTGGAAGCGTCATCCTCAGAGCCTAACCTATGCACATGCTCTGATGTGAAAAAGTTTGCCTGTCCTTTCTTAACCAGCATCCAATCTTCAACGTAATGTTTGGCGTTCGAAAACTTGCGTTTCACGAACGGCAGAAGATTCGGCGGCACATGCATGATGAAGTGGTTCTCGGGTGGTATTCAATCAATTTTTTTGCTATGTCATTTTCACATTCTAAGACTATGCTTAGAAAATCTAGAGCCGTGTAGACGAGAATGTATCCTTTTAAGTTGCCATTTTTTGAAGCTGCATACATGGTTGTGTATTCAGGTTCGTATTGAATATCGTAAAACGCGAAAACATGCTTTATAACATCTAACCTAAGCGAATCAATTACCCTTTGTTTATTGTTCTCAACAACCTTCTCTACAACGATCATAAGGCTTCCTCTTTTCCGCTTGGATAATCATTAGAATCTCGCCTAAAGATTGAACAATAAAATCTGCTTCGCAATCCGTTTCCTCAAGGCTTCGTTTAACAAGAATAGAGGTTCCTTTGGCACTCTTAGCAGCTAACACATCGTGAACTAAATCGCCAACCATGAAGAAGCTCTTTACGTCAAGCTTTTTTAGGGCTAATAAGATGCCTTCGGGATCAGGTTTCAATTTCTTGACTTTTTCCCTCGTAATGACAACGTCAAAATACATTTCTAAGCCATGAAGCTGGAAAACAGTGTCCACCGCTTTCATCGAGGTATTGGTGACAAGCCCCATTTTCAGTCCAAGCTTTCTCAGCTTTTTCAATGTGGGGATAGTTTCTGGAAAGAGCTTTGACTTCTCGGCTGAGTCTAGCTCATATCGGGTGAGGAACTTTTCCATTTTTTGATAAATTTTTTCGGCGTCTGCTTTGGTAAGGTTCTTTTCTATGTATTCAGTGGCTTTGTTACGCATTATAGTGGCACGTTCTATTCCTTCAAGCACGCTAGACGGGATACCGAGCTCTAGTAGTTTCTCTCTTGTTTTGCGTCTAAACTCTATAACACGTTGGTAGTTTGCCCACTGGGTCTGGATTAACGTGTCTTCCAAATCGAACAACACTGCTAAGGCGCAGTCATTTCTGACCATTTTTGATTTCTTCCATAAACTTGTCAATTTCCTCTTCTGTGTTGTAAAAGTGTGGTGAAACCCTTAACCCATGAGCCCTAGCGGAAACAATTATGCCTTTGCGGTTTAGGCTTTCGGCAGTTTCTTTCGTTTTGTCTATTTTAAAGTTGACTATGCCTGAGCGATATTGTTGTTCTTCTGGTGTTTGCAGCTTCAACCCCAAACTCTTAACAGACTCTATTAAATGGTCTGTTATTTTCAATATTTTCTTTTCAATGTTTTCGACGCCAAAATTCAACAGCATTTTTAATGCTTCTGCGGCGCCTGTGAGGCTTATGAAGCTTGGTGAACCAACTTCAAAACGGCTTGCAGTTTCCGAAAGCCTTAGGCTCCAAATGTCCCAAAAATCTAGCGTCTCGAAAACCTCTGGTTTTACACTTGCCCAGCCAACAAATGGCGGCTCAAACTTTTCTATAAGCTCTTTCTTAACGTATAGATAGCCTGCTCCTGGCGGGCTTAGAAGCCATTTGTAGCAGGCTGTTGTTAGAAAATCAACATTATCTTTTTTAACGTCTATTTGCATGGCGCCAGCGGATTGAATTGCGTCAACAATTAAGTAGGCTCCGTGTTCGTGGGCTATTTCGCTTAAAGCTTGCAGGTCATGGCGGAAACCGTTAACATATTCAACGTGGCTTACGGCAACAGCCACAGTTTTATCATCAACAGCCCTCTCCATGTCCTCCAACAAGATTTTTCCATCAACATTTTTCACGTAGTGGACTTTCACGCCTAGGCTTTTGCGTAGCCAAGGATAAACCACTGAGGGATATTCCAAATCTGTTGTGACTATTTTTGAATCTGATGGGTAATGAAGTACGTTCGCAGCTATGTTCATGCCTACGGAAGTGTTTTCGACAAAGGCTATTTCCTCTGGTTTAGCCCGAATTAGTTTTGCGAAGAATGGTTTTCCACCATCGTTCCATTCAATCGAAGTTGTTCCGAAATTCGAGAAATCGTCGGCAAATTTGCGAACAGCATCTGCAACTGGCTTTGGAAGAGGCGATTGTGCAGCGTGATTCAGAAAAATCTTGTTTTTTGTTATTGGAAATTGTTCACGAGTCATGTGTATGTTTTCCATGTGAGGACACATCTAGCATTTCAGTGGTAACCCTAAATAGTGGTGTTAAGTATTAAAGTTTCGAGGGTTGCAGTTGAGTGAAAAAGATATGATTGTGGTTACGACGCCAAATTTGCCCACATATGAAATAGTCAAGGTTTTGGGCACGATTCAGGCTTAACGGTGCGAACTAGAGGGGTTGGTGGAAAATTCGTTGCGGGCATTGAGGGAATTTTTGGAGGCGAAGTAACGGCTTATACTTCAGAGTGTGAAAAGGCTAGACGGGAATCATTAAGTAGGCTTATTGAAAATGCGAAAAGGATTGGTGCAAATGCCGTTTTAAGTGTGGATTTTGAAACAGCCGACATACTCAATGGAACAGCCACTGTCTTCTCAGCTTATGGAACAGCAGTCATCGCAAAACCAATAGAGAAAAGTTTTAAATGACCTAGTCAAATAGTTTGTTTCCTTTGAGATGATTACATTTGAACGGGAAAAAGCATACAATTGATATTTTGTCGAAAATCCCGCAAATTTATCTGCCAACAGTAAGTCATTTAAAAGACAAGGTAGCCTTTTACTGGGATAAAACTGGCATACTAGAATTGTATATAGCGGATTTGAAAACTAACGAAATACGACAAGTGAGCCACGGTGAATGCCCTAGAGCCATACGAGCTGGATTTGTCTGGACAAGAGACGACGAAAACCTCATTTTTGCAAAGGACAAGGACGGCGACGAAAACCATAATCTCATAAAAATCAATGTCAGATCTGGGAAGACTGAGCCGCTTACTGATACTGCCGGATGCCAAAACTATGCCGCTGACACAAGCCCAGATGGTAAACACTTGGCAATTATTTCAACAAGAAAGGGTCAGCTTAACCTCTTCAGATTAGACATTAAGAGTAAAGAAGTGAATCAATTAACCAATCATGTAAACCCAACTTGGGGCGGCTGTTGTTGGAATCCGGAATACGATTGGATAGCCTATAATGTGAATGAAACTAAAGATTTGCGAAACTTGGACATATGGCTTGTGAAACCAGACGGAAGCGAGAAGAAAAGGATAGTGTGCGTAAAAGAGGGTTCTAAAGACCTAGTGACTGAATGGAGCAAAGATGGCAAACTAGTTGCCTTCACTACGGATGCAAACAAGGTGAAACAGCCCGGCGTCTACAACCTTGAAACGAAAGAGATAAAACTTCTAGGTGGCAAGTGTGAAGAAACTGCTGCAGGTTTTTCCGAAAATGGAAAAAAACTTGTATGTTTGAGGAATTATGAAGCGACAGTTTTTCCAGTCGTTTATGACATTGAAACTGGAAAGTGTGAAGAGACAAGGTTTCCAAAAGGCGTGGCGGGAGGCGTTCAATACGCATTAAACGATCAGCTTTTGATAGCGCCTTTGAACACTCCGACGGTTCCAAGCGCTCTAGTTGCCTACGATCTTAAGAATAGAACTATAAAATACTTGGTTGAACCGCAATATGGAAACGCAGACCCAGAGTTCTTTGTGACACCAGAATATATTAAGTACAAGTCCTCTGACGGACTGGAGATTCCCGCTATACTCTACAAACCTAAGAACATTCCTAAAGGAAAGATTCTTCCAACGCTTATTATGCCTCATGGCGGACCAACTGGTCAGTATTTCTTTGATTTCGATATGATTGGGCAGATTCTGGCGAATGAAGACTATGTTCTGCTGTTGCCAAACGTTAGGGGAAGCACTGGATATGGGAGAAAGTTTCAAGACATGAACCTTATGGATTGGGGAGGAAAAGACCTCGGAGATGTTGCCTCCGGAGCCAACTATCTCAAATCTTTGCCATACGTGGATAAGATGCGGATAGGCGTCTTTGGTGGAAGTTATGGAGGCTTCATGACTTTTCTGGCAGTTACTAAAAAGCCTGAGTTATGGGCTGCCGCATGTGCGTGGATAGGAATTTCACATCTTAGAAAATTCTATGAGCGTTCACAACCACATTTCAAATATTTCATCAGAATGCATATGGGAGATCCTGAAAAGAATTCGAAGCTGTGGGAAGACAGAAGTGCATTAAACTTTGCACAGAATATTAAGTGTCCAATTTTGATGATTCACGGTGTACATGATCCAAGATGTCCAGTTGAAGAAAGCAGGCAATTCAGAGATAAGCTGGTTGAATTGGGCAAAAAGGAAGGAGAAGACTTTGAGTACGTTGAATTTGGTGAAGAAGGGCATGGCGCTTACACAGATATGTCAATGCGTACTCGAACTCTCAAAATACTTCTCGATTTCTTTAACCGCAGACTAAAAAAAGCCTAGAAACCCGTGTCTTATCCAATCCTATCTGAAACATGCCCATTTTTTCTTTAATAGACTCCTTAACTCTTCAATTGTGCTTTCAACCTTTTTTCGGCAGAAGGGTGGCTCTTGCGGCGGATTATAAGGGTCTTTAACATTAATTTCTTTTAAACCCACTACGCCGGCAACAAGTGCATACCAACAGAGCGGCAAAACTTGAGGGTTGTATCCGCTTCCAGGCATCAAAACAAGTTTTCCACTGCAGACTTTGTCAGCAGTTTTCCTAATTAGGCTGGATATTTCAAAGAAGCCTTTAACTGTCAAACTTAAATCGCCGAGCATGTCTGCAAAATGCGGGTCACTTCCACCATTTGCAATAATGATTTCGGGCTTAAACTCTTCAACCAAAGGAACAAAAATCTCTTTTAAGGCGTAGAGATATGTGCTGTCGCCAGTTTCAGGCGGCAGAGGCACGTTGACATTGCAGCCTTCTCCTGCGCCTTCTCCAATTTGCCAAGTAAATCCTGTTCCTGGATAGATTGTGCGTGGGTCTTGATGCAACGAAATATACAGCACACTGGGGTCTCGGTAGTAGATGTCGCTTGTGCCGTTTCCAAAGTGAACGTCATAATCCAATATTAGAAACCGTTTAACACCATACTTGGCTCTTAGATGCTCGACTAAAATGGCTATGTCGTTGAATATGCAGAATCCGCCGCCATAGTTTCTTCCTGCATGATGATAGCCACCTCCTATGGAAATCGCACGTTTTGCTTCTCCCTCAAACACAGCCTCACCGCATCGAATTGCACCACCTGCAATGAGCAGCGCGGCTTCAAGGATTTCGGGAGAAACGAGAGTCTCAATATCATATGGCTTGCTTTCCTTTGCCAAACGAAAAATCAAATCAACATAACCAACATCATGTACCCTTAACAAGCTTTCCCTTGACGCTGGCTGAGGGACATCAAGAGTAATTTGAGAAAGACTAAACAAGTCTTGACTTTCGAAGAACTTCATTGCATTCTTAAACCTGTCTCCTCTGAAGGGATGACCTTCGCCTAAGTCATACTGCTTAAACTTTTCATGAAAAGTCAATATTATTTTCTCGGCCACGCATGCTACTCCTAAATCAAGATAATAGCGATTAGTCATATAAAACTCGATATTATCTAAGCTTATTAAATAGAAAAAGGGAAGATTGTTAATCTTTTTTGTTACGCCTCTTGTTTTTCCTCGCCTTCCGCTACCGTCTCCGTCGGTTGCGCTTCTTCCGTATTTTGCGACGTTTCCTGCGGGTTTTCCTGTTGAGCCTGAAAGGAATCTACTTCCTTAACTTCAATAGGCTCCACTGGTGGCTCAGGCAATTTTTCTTCAGCAACTTCAACTTTCGGCTCAGAAACTTCAGTTTCTGCAGGTTGCGGTTCCATTTTCTGCTCTACAACTACTACTTCGGTTGACGAAATTTGCATGCCGCTTGAAAGCTGGTTCACAGCTTCTCTGACCACGTCTAGCTCTTGTTTTGCAGTGTCAATTCCCATCGATAGAATATTGATTTCACGTTGATAAACTTCCTCATCTACTTCGCCAGTCACATGCTGAATTTCAAAGTTTGCAAGAAGCATCTCCAACGTTTTAATCTGCGCTTCAAGCTCCTCCATTTTAGAATTCATCTTCTCCAGCAAAGCCTTCTCCTGTCTTTCAATTTCTGCAATGGCTTCATCTATCTCATTGCTAAACAGATCATACGTGGACTGAGAAATTCTCCCAGTGTTAAGCAAATTGTCTAAAGCTTGCTTCTTCTTCTTCGCCATCTCATTTTCTTCGCTTAATTTCCTAAAAGAATGCTTCCACGAAATCAATTTTAACACCGTCCATTTTTTAGCCGCAAAACAAGGAAATAACATTTATTAACATGCACATATATCGCTAACTGTTAAAAACAGCAGTTTTTATCTTTTAAATGAAAAATTATGTTTAAAAACAAAATACTCCCTGAACTTTTTATATAATTGAATATTGAAACATTTCACCCACCAGCAAAAACATCATGGGCTTTCATAACATAACTACCTCATGTTTAGGCGCCTTTCTTGTAAGACCCTCTCCATGTGTTTACTAAGAAAACCTATGCGCCTTCATAAAAGCTTATGGAAAAGAAAAAAGTTTAAACTTTTAAGTTTCTGTTTCAACTTCTAATTCGGAATTAGAATAAAATTTAAATATCTATATCTTACAAAAATGTTAAAACGTGAATAAACATGACGGCTCTGACAATCATTCTTAGCGGTGAAAAGTTGGAAGCAAAAACATTAAAAAAAATGCATGAAAGAATAATCAAAAACTTTATGGACATAATAATTCTGGCCGAACTGAGAAATGGACCAATTAGCGGCTACGACGTAATATCGTTTATTCACACCAAATTCCACCTTCTTGTAAGTTCAGGCACAGTATACTCACTCCTATACTCGCTAGAAAGAAACGGGCTAATCGAAGGAACATGGAACGAAAGAAAAAGAGTCTACAAACTCACGGAAAAAGGCAAAAAAACAATCGAAACAATCCTAAACGCAAACGACAAAATCCAAAACTTCATAACAGCCCTCCTAAAAGTCCAATCCACCCACTAAACCTTTTTTGCAACCCAAACGAATCGAAAAACTAAAGAACACCTTTACCGCTTTTCTTAAGAGCGAAATAAAAAGGTAGGGCCCGTAGCTCAGTAAGGATAGAGCACCGGGCTTTTAAGCAAAAAGCGAAGATACCCGGGGGTCCCGGGTTCAAACTTGAAGGGTTTGCACCTTTCAGGGGACAATTCCCGGCGGGCCCGCCAAAAATTCTTACCAGAAAGCCCAGTTTCTTTGACATTTTTTTATAAAAAACGAAAAATCTTGGAGTCGAAAAAGCATCCTTTATAGTAATATTCATGATTGCGGAATATTTGTTAAAGTATATGCATTTTATAAATACTTGATAATGATGAAAATTAAGTCAAGAACACTGACGCTAATACTTACTTTCTCGCTGGTTCTTTTTGTTCTCGTAGGTCACAACGTCGAGTCCACTTTTTCGATGGAAAATCACGGCGGACGACTCGACATTTTTACACAGAAGGAACCATTCAGCGGAAGAGGCTTGAATATGTCAAGTGACGCGTTTGGTCCAGAAGAGAAAGTAGTAGTTTATGCTTCAGTAACTTATAATGATTATCCAGTAGAGAAGGCTCAAGTTGCCTTCGAAATCCATGGACCACAGAATTCTGTACAAAACATCACTTTTCTTGATTCTGTTTTCACCAATAGTTCGGGTGTTGCCAACATTAGTTTTAGAATAGGCTTACAAAGTGATATTTTTTTGGGGCAATGGAAGATTTTTGGAAGTGTATACCTTGTTGATGAAGTTCTTCAGGACTTTCTTTCCTTCCAAGCTGGATGGATTTTGGAAATAACTTCAATAAAAACTGTGGATAGAAACAATGTGGAGCAAACAAAATTCACAAAAGGGAGTCTTATGGGGGTAGAATTGTCGGTGCGAAACATTGCGATGACCGAGAAAAAAGCCACAATTGCGGTCACGATTTATGACTCGCTAAGTGTTTCAGTAAATTCAACACAAATAGATGACTGTAAGCTCCCTGCTAACGGCACGATTACGAATATTAATTGTTTTCTAGTCATCCCCCAATGGGCGTCTACTGGCAATGCTACCGCAAGTGCATGTGCATATACTGCCCCAGTTTCTCTTGGCGGTGTACCCTATTGTCCCAAAGTTTCAACATATTTCTCAATTGTGTACCGTGATGTGGGAATATTGGAAGTTGAAGCATCTCCGGCAGTTGTGTATAAAGGAGGATTGGTTAATATTGATGTCACAGTCAAGAACGAAGGATGTGAAATTGAGTCATTTGAGCTTAGCGTGTATTATAACAATACACACTTTATAGGCGCAAAATATGTTGCTAATCTACAAATAGATGCTAATGTTATAGAGCTTTTTGTCTGGAATACAAGCGCTTTGATTGAAGGTTTTTACGAGATTAGTGCTTATGCAGAGCCTGTTCCCGATGAAATCGACACCTCGGACAATCTTTATGTTGATGGTGTTGTTGAAGTTAAGCCTCCGCCTTTGACCTATCTATTAAACATAACAAGCAGTCCAATTTCGGATGTTAACTTCACAATCAACGGTGCACATGCACGAACGCCCTATTCAGCAATACATATGGAAGGTGTATACGCAATTGCCTTCCCAAGTGAATGGACTGACGCTGACACGGGAAGGCTTTACATTTTCAGCCGTTGGGAGGACAATTCAACAAATCGCACAAGAATAATTGAGCTAGTTTCTGACGTGATGTTAACAGCTTATTATGAAGAGGCGGTTTTAACCTACACGCTTTCGATAACAAGTGACCCTATTCTTGGTGTTGATTTCATAATTGACGGAGTCATGCAGACAACACCATACTCGGCTTTGCTTGAAGAAAAAAGCTACACAATAGTCATGCCTTCATCAGTCACAGACTCCGAGACTGGCAAAGTATACAACTTCCGAGGATGGGAAGACGGTTCGACCAATCTTACAAGAACAGTTTTACTTGGCAGAGATACTAACCTAACAGCGTACTATGAAGTGGCTATAAGGGGTTGGTTTGTTACAGACTGGTTTTATTGGCTTTTGCCAGCGCTTCTGGTTTTGATTATTGTTTTGCTGATTATCTGGTTTTATCGTAGAAGAAGGAAGAAAGCAGAAGACGCGTTTTATTCGGGTTGGACTGCTTGGTATTACTGCTATGATTTGCGGAGTAAAATCCCTAAAATTTAAGCGTAGTCAAGAATTTTGAAAAAATGTTGAGGGATGACGGAAGCCTTCTCCTTTCTCCCGCTTGGGCTTAAATTGTATATGGTTGAATGTTTATAAAACGCTTGCTATTTGCATAAGCATATGTCATTTTCGAAAATATGCTATATTTCGGTGTCATTTCTGTTTTGGAAACTTTGTTTTTAGGCTTGTTTAAGACTGATTTTTATTGAGAAGGCTTAAAATGTTTGAAGAAATTGCTTTCGGTGCAGTTAAGATGCTAATATTGCTCTTTTGGGTTGCAATAGCATTCGTCATCATTAGTGGCGCATTTTGGATGCGCTCTAATAAGAAAGCCTAGCAAATGCTTTACTGAAAATGGCCATTGATGATCTTATTTGCAATTAATGTTTAGATCTTTTGCTAGTCGTTTCAAGTCGTCTTTGCTCATTCCTTCAGTCTTGAGGTGTCTGCAAAAAATTATAGTGCTTTTGTATATACTTTGGCGAAATATTGAAAATAAATCCGTAACACATAAATCCGATTTTTCTAATCTTCAATTCTGGTCGGGCGGTAGCTCAGCTTGGTAGAGCTTCCGAGTCAGCATAGGCTTAGATGGCTTTGGCTGGCGGAGACGCTGTAGATGCCTACCCATGGTGGGTGTCACCTCAGCCTATCAAGCGTACAAGCAGAAACCGGAGCGTCGCAAGTTCAAATCTTGCCCGCCCGACCAAGCCATTTTAACCAAAACATATCCAATTCAGGTCTATCTTAGCATAGAATAGAGGAAGCATTGTAGCTTTTGGGAGACCTCTGTCGTATCATACTATGGTCTTTGTTTCATTATTGTGACTACGCTTTTTTCTGCGTCTACTTTAACGAAGTCGCCTGTGCGAATGGTTTCAAACGGGTCCTTTTCTAATCTATTTACCAGTGGAACTTTCGCAATAAAAGCGCTCACGATGAGCACTGTTTCCACGTCCTTAACTATCAATGCTTTAGGAGCAACATTGTGTGAAGCCAGTTTAAACAGACCATCTATCTGAACCACTGAACTGGCCTTTCCAGACGGAAACACAAGCACCTTATTCGCAAGATTCTTTCCCGCCAATTCATGGCTTCTCTCTCTAACCACGCCTGTCTTAGGCTCTGTAAGATAGAAGCAGATCGGTTCATGAGAAACTAGCGCTTCGCCCTCGCCGTAGCCGCCTATGATTTTGTGGCATTTTAATGCTATTTCCAAACTTTTCATTTCCATTTCCCTTCAATTGCGGCTTCAACGCAGTTTTGCAGTCTTGCCACTATAGCCTCTTTAAACCTCCGATAATAGGCACATTTAGGTGAATCTGTCATACCTACCTTGTCCTTATACGCGATCCAGCACGGCTCATCTATGCACGTATCTACAACCACGTGTCCACCAGCCCTCTCAATGGCATCCACGTATCCATTTCTTTCAGCCAAAACCTTAGCCGTCGCTGACGTGCAAACCCAAAACGACACACCATCCCTTATCTTCTTCCCACTCAACAGCCTTGCAACATCTTCCACCTGCTTCAGCGTGTAATGTGGACAGCCAAGCATAACAACGTCTATCTTGCCACTTGTCGTCTGAAGCTCATCGTAAGCCTGTCTAAGCTCGTGATCTGTTACAGTAATTTTGTCCTTTGGGATGTCGCCTTGAAAGGCTTCTTCAATGGTTGAGGCTTCAACAGTGAATCTTGGTATGTGAAACATTGATATAGCGCCAGGCACGTTTGACATTGCACAGAAGTTTATAAGTTCCTCCGTGTTCGGGCGCCTTGATATGCCCGTGAGCACGGGGACTCCGTAGCCTACTTGTTTGCCAACGTGATATCCTAGAAGGGTATAGTCAAACTCGTCCTTCAAGGTTGCTTCTATATTGACCAAATGTGTGCCCTTCCGATTTTCTTTAAGATGCAGCCCATATTCAGGGGTCTTGCCGATGACTCCTGCAGCAAGTGCGCTCTGGGCTGCTTCCCGATTTGTTCTTGCACCAATAACAGAATTCACATAAGGCGTAGCGCTTGATTCAGAGAAGGCAACGTTTTCACCGAACAGTGGAATGTTTTCAGCCATGTATGGAATGCAACTCCAACTCAGAATCGCGCCAACTCGCTTGTAGGCTTCCATCACTCTTCGAGCCACTTCAGCCTCATCCTCTGGGATAGAATCAAACAGGCTATGGAAATATCCAATATCATAAACTGGATTTGTGCTGGTAGGCACTCTGCAACGTGCGCTTCCGTCAGCCAAAAGCTCGACAAAGTACAAGTCTCCTTCCTGACCACTTGAAGCGGCATGCGCACGGTTTATTGGAATCATTTTTTCAGCGTCATACGCATCGCCAATCGCCACAAGCAACTCAAGTGCCTTCTGTGTCCCTTCACCAAATTCGCCAGCAAGTATCCGCTCTTCCTCTTTAGTCAAATACATTTCCATTCACCTTCCATTCATAAGAGAGGGCATAAAGCCATGTCACACACACACGTTTTGCGGATGTCCCTCCAGGAACTTCATTACATTGTCGACGCAAATATCAGTGCACCTTTTTGCAGCCTCGACGGTGTTGAACCCTATGTGAGGAGAAAGTATCACATTATCAAGCTTGAACAACGGATTGTCTTTGGCTGGAGGCTCCTCTTCGAACACGTCTAGAGAGGCAAAAGATATCTTGCCTGTTTTTAACGCATCAACCAAAGCCTTTTCGTCGATTATTTTGCCTTGGGACGTGTTGATTATAACAGCGCCTTTTTTCATAACCTCGATTTCCTTTTTCCCTATTAATCTCTCCGTTTCCGAAGTCAAAGTGACATGCAAAGTTACAAAGTCGCTTTCTTTCAGCAATGTATAAAGGTCGACGTACTTCATCCCAATCTCTTCGGCTCTCTTTAAGTTAGGATATTTATCGTAACCCAAAACTTGCATCTTAAAAGCTTTGGCTATTTCAGCAACTCGACAACCAATTGCTCCCGTGCCAATTATGCCAAAAGTTTTACCAGCCAGTTCGCTTCCTGTAAACGGTCTCCAATCAAAATCGCCCCTTCTAACATGCTTGTCAGCCGATGGTAATCTTCTAATCGCTGCAAGCAACAAAGCGAAGACATGCTCAGCAACAGCCTCAGTAGCATAGCCTGGAACGTGTGTAACCACGATTCCCCTTTCCTTGGCTGCCTCCAGATTCGCGTAGTGGCATGTGGTAGCCCATATTGAAATCATTTTAAGCTTCTTGGCGGAATCAATGATGTTCCTAGTTAGATCACTCCAGCCAACTATTACGATGTCTGCCGACTTTATTCTTTCCATCAATTCATCAGGTGTTTTAGGTGGTTCACCGAAAATTTCTAGATCACCAGTTGATCGTAGTTTTTCAATGTGGTCTTTTTCTAGGTGGACATGATCTACGACTACTATCTTCATTTTCTATCATTTTTAGAATGTAGGCAGTTGCTTAAATTTTGTGTGGAAGTGTTCAAGTGTTCTTCCCATTAAGACTTGATTAATAACGAAATTATGGAATCCGCTGTCTGATATTGAAAAAGTTGTGATAGAATAGCGATTTATTTTGAAAAACGACTGTAAAAATCTGAATATGATTAAATTGCCTTTAAATTTAGGATGGTTTTTTCATAAAACTTTTATATATGATGGTTTGTGGATATGAGTAATTAAGGTAAAGAACTCTGGTGCGTACATGGAACCTAGCAAAAAACCGTTAAATGTGCTTGTTAAACAGTTAAACGCCGGCATTGCAGTTGTGTTGAAAAACGGCTGTGAATACAAGGGAAAAATGATTAAGTGTGACGGGCACATGAACATACTTCTTGAGGGGGCAACTGAAAGCAGAGATGACCAGTTAATCACTAATTACGGAAATGTCTTATTGCGTGGAAACAACATACTTTACATAATGTTGGATGTTCACTGAAAAGTAGCTATTTTGCCCATTCCAGTCACATATGCCAAAGCTTCTTTAAGTTTAACCTTTAACATACGCTTGCGTTTGAAATACTGCAAAATATTCTTTACGTCTCGGGTTAGAAGCTGTTTAGCATTTGGATGGGTAACGGTGACGTATTGGGGCCAATCGATGATTAGAATGTGCATGTTTGGCTTTAAAATGACGTTGTATTCGCTTAAATCAGCGTGGATAACACCAGCCTTTAGATAGGCTTTTCGAACGTTGCGTAATATCTCCTTTAGAACTTTTTCTGGTTTGGAGATTTCCTTCCATCGTGCAAGTTCTGCCCCTTCAATCATGCCCATGGCTACTACGTGGCGGTTTTGGCTTATTGGCTCTGGAACGGCTATTCCGTATGGAAAGACAAGTTTTAAAGCTTGGAATTCTTTTTCTGCTGCAAGTCTAGACTGGAAAAGCCAGCTGGCATGCTCGGTTGTGTAGCCTCTTTTTCGCATGGTTTGGCGGAAGCTGATTCTGCCTAGTCTGTGAAATTTCACGGCAAACCTTTCTCCATTAGGATTTAATGCGTCGTAAACGTCTGCTTCTTTGCCAACTCCTAAAGATTTTCCAAAGGCTTCAAGCACTCCAGATTTGACAAGGGCGTTTATTGCGAGGCAATCGTATCCAGCATAGTTTAAAGTGTAACCTGTATAGGCTCCGCTCTTTTGGTAGATTAAACCTAATTTGTGGAGGCGGCTTAATCTGAAGTCTGTGTCTCGTGCAAGGTCGAATTTGGTGAATTTTGCAATCTGTTCTTTTGGAACGAATTCGTGTTTGCTCATGGCGGTCTCGATGACTTGCAGTACTCTAAGGTCTTCGTTTTCTAGTGTGCGAAACACTTGAACCGCAATTTCAGCCGACGACATAACACATAAAAATAGTTCATTTTGTTAATAAGTAATACAATAAGTGATTAGTTGTAATACTGCAAATATGCCTAACCCTTTCATAAGTAGTCACTGAAAAAACTTTGTTGATATGAGGCCCTAGAACAAGACTTTGTTTATGGTAATAAACTCATGGTCGAAGTGTTTATGATTGCTTTTTCCGCTATTGAGCCTTTATTCCTTCTTTTCTTTCTTTTTTTGAAGTTCAATGTAGCCACAGTTTCTACAGTAGTATGTAAAAAACCCTGTCCCTGCTCGAACCATGCTTCTACCTTTCCTTATTATGTGCATTCCAAAAAGCGCATGTGGATTTAGAATAATGATTAGTAGTTTATAAGATTTTTCTGGGAATTGGTTGCTCTGGATTTCATTTAGGGTGAATCATGATGCCAAGAGTCCCGCTGCTCGCAGCTATAATTGGGACAGCAATCATTGGATTAGTCACTGTCATTACCATGCTTATAGAAGACGTTCTGACAGAAAAAGAAGATGCAGAAAAAATGCGCTCAGTAGAAAAAATAGATAGGATTTATTTAGAGATGAAGAAACGTGAACAGTTACCCACACAAACATTACCAAATTTTAGATGTAGGAAGCAGAACATCATCATATCATAAACACTTTGAAGGCGATAACATGCTACATATTGACATCAATCGACAGGCTTTCCATAAACTTTGTAAAGAGGTACTTTTGGATGAACTTTTGGAAATAGAGGAAAATTTTTATGACTGGCGTTATTAAAGTGTTACATGTTTGGAATACTGCGGGTGTTGGTTCTGTTATTGCGAAGTTTATGGATAGGTTTTATGGAACAAAAAGTTTTGTTGTGATGCGTAAAGAGTTTAGTAAATTTGATTTTGGTTCTTACTATCGCAACAATACTTCAATTTGGGATTGTGGCTCCAAAGCTTTTACTTTTAAGACCTTAGCAAAGTGTTTAGGTGTGGATATTGTTCATGTTCACGGTTTTGACAAGATCATTCCTTATATTCGCCATTTTTTAAATAAGCCAATTGTTATTCATTATCATGGTTCTGACATACGCTTTCATTGGGCTGACCATAAGCGGTATTGGAAATATGCTGACCGTATTTTTTACGTTACTGAAGAGATGGCTGATGCAACTAAGCCTGATTGTGCCGTGTTGTTGAAGAATCCTATTGACATGGATTTGTTTTTTAAATCGGTTGTTTCGGAGAATAATAAGGCTTTTCATGTTTCTCGTTTTGCTGATGACTTAGCCAAGGAATATGCTAAGAATCTTGGGTTGGAATTGACAATTCATGATAGTACGCTTTCTCCTATTCCTCATAATTGTTTGCCTAATGTTCTCCGCAAATACGAATATTACATTGATGTTAAAAGAGTTAATGACCATTACGGTAAGAAAACTGTCGGAAAAGGCACAAGCAAGCTAGGTTTGGAAGCCTTAGCATGTGGCTTAAAAGTCGTACAATGGAACGGGAAAATCTTAAAGGAAATGCCAACGGAGAATAAACCTGAAACAGTTTCCGAAAAATTGTACAAAACCTATTGCGACTTGCTCTCACTTGATAGCCTCCCTTCTTTTTTTGTTGATGTATATGGAAAAAGTGGCTAAAGATTTTTTTTGATAAGGCTTCAATGCAATAATTGTTTAGTTGTGATGCTACGAGCATTAGCTAACCCTTTTAAAGGTAGTCACCATGAAAAACTTTGGTTGTGATATGGTATAATATCAAGTTTAAACTGTTACAATTTTAGCTGTTTTAACAGATTCCTCAACCATTCGCCCTATGTCAAAGTTCTCTTCAGCTTTTTTCACGATTTCTAATTTCGCTTTGGTGGACGGTTTAGTGGGTGCAGCACTGCAGCTCTTGGCTTTTTGGGTTGAAATTTCGAAAGTGCCGATTTTTCTGGCTAATTCTGTGGTCTCTGTTTTGTCAAAGCCTAAGAGTGGGCGATGTATCGGATATTTTTGTGAGGCGTCGTCTAAGACTTTTAGGTTTGTTATTGTTTGGCTTGCTTGTTCGCCTATTGCTTCGCCAGTTACTATGCCCTCTGCTTTCTCGGTTTCAGCTATTCGTTCAGCAATGCGGTACATCATGCGCTTACATAAAATGCATGTTAGCTTTCTTGGTGCATCTTTGACAAAGGCTTCTAGGTTTTTGCCATGCGGTACAACGTAGATTTTTCTTTGAAACCCAATTGACCATTCGAAAAGTTTCTTGGCAACTTCTAAGGCTTTGGCTGTGGTCGTTTCATCTGTTAATGGCGTATTATCAAGGTAGACTGGGATGATGGGGCATCCGCGCTTCATTACAAGCCAGCATGCTACAGCAGAGTCTATGCCTCCGCTTAAGAGACAGGCAACTTTCGACTGTGAACCAAGTGGAAATCCGCCCACACCTTTCAAATTTTCTGAAAAAATGTAAGCGTTGGCATCTCTAACTTCAACGTTAATGGTAAATTGAGGGTTTTTTAGATTTACATGCAACTTCCTATCTTCTAGACTTTTCAAAACTTGTTTTCCAACTTCTCTACAAACGTCTATGCTTGAATATGGATGTTTTCCAACCCTACGGCAACGGACTGCAAAACTGCTTTCACTTTTAATCATGTCAGTTGCCAGCTTAACAGCTGTTTCCACAATATTCTCTGTATGCGAGGTAGTTTGAATTGCAGGAGAAACTGAAGAAACTCCGAAAACTCGTGTCAGTTTGGCGGCTGTTTCTTGGGGGTTCTTTGTTTTTATGTAGATTCTGCCTCGTTCGTGTAGGGTTTTCTCGTAGGGAATTTTGTAGTGTTTTAAGACGTTTTTTATGTTTTTTAGTAACAGCCTTTCATACGTAACCCTTGTTCCTTCGCTTTTTATGCCTATTTCTCCGCCGAACCGAACAATTACAGAATCAAACTCTGCGATTTAACCCAACCCCAGATCAGGCTTCACAAAAAAGAAGAAAGCAAAAGGATTTAACAATTATGTTATTGCGTATGCCAAGGATTTTGCCACTCTTCTTTGAAGAAAATTTCTGAAAACTCTTTCCTTGGTCTGGGGGCTGGTGTCTCGTCTGGTATGCCAATTGGTAACAGCGCAATGACTTTCACATTTGCAGGGATTTTGAGCAGATTCTTAACTGCATTTTCGTCGAAGGCACCAATCCAACAAGTGCCATAGCCCATGGCTGTGGCTGCCAAAACAATGTGTTCCAAAGCTATCATTATATCTTTTTCATACCATCTTGCCGACACCTCAGGATCACCGATTCCTACTATGATTGCAGAAGCATCAATCAAGAATGTCTGGTTATTAGCCACTTCTGCCAAAGCCTTCTTTCGGTCTATGTCCTGAACTACTACAAAACGCCACGGCTGACGATTACCAGCCGAAGGTGCCAGACGAGCAGCCTCTAGAATGCTTCTCAACTTCTCATCTGGGATAGATTCTGATTTGTATTTTCTAATGCTTCTTCGGGTTTTTATTGCATCAAAAACTTCCATTTTCTATTTCCTTCCTTAGAAAACACGCTGTCCTTCATAACTTATTACTTTTTCTCAGATCGCTCTGCCTCTAATCAAAGAAGCTCTAATGCGATAGAAGAAAATGAATGTTGTCGAGAGGTCCTATACTATTCTAATCATTTAAAGTTCTAGGCGTACAAGTGGAAAATCGTCTTTGTCCTTTTTTATTTTGAAGTTATACTTTAAGTAAAGTTTTAACGGACCTGAAGGGTTGTTTTCGGAGCTTTTTCTTGCAAAAGTTTCAACGGCTTTAAATCCTCTATCTTTAAGCTCAACTATTAAATTTTCAAGCATTCTCGTTCCGAATCCTTTTCCACGCAATTCCTTACTCGTTATATAGAGGCATGCAATAAAAACTGCATCTTCGCTTGGCGGTCCAGCAGCATATCCTTCATGCGTGGAAAGAATTTTGCTGGCGCATACTGTATAAATCCCATTGGAACGTCGTTGAAATATGCAATTTTTATGCAACTTCCAAACTCTTTGGTGACTCTGTTAAACCATTCCCGCTTTTTCTTTTCCATCTTTGGCTTCAGCATTTGTTCATCAAATTCATCTTTTGTTTGCCAGTAAAGACAATGTTTGCAGGGATTAGGGATGTTTTCGAAATTGTTTTCATTGACGTTCTCAATTTTAAACAACATGCTCACTCTTTCTGCTTATTCCTTTTGAGACGGCATTAAAAACGTTTCTTACAGTGTCACCGTTATGAGTCTATATTCGAGCAAATTCGCAACAATCACCCAAAAACGCGACTCGCTTATTAGAAAAAACCACAAGATGAAAAGGAAATTTATAAAAACGATGCTTGATTAACCATTTGTCAAGGCAGGTAAAACGCTTTGTGGAGAGATCGGAGGCTAATCTTTATTTTAGCTTGTGTTGCCCCTGTTCTCTTTATTGGACTGTGGTTGAGTTTTGATTTGACGCTAGGGATAGCGCTTTTGATTTTGGGGGTTAGTCTTTTAGCTTTTTCCGCTGAGAAAGCAGTTGGGCATTCGATAAGTGTTGCTTCAGCATTGGGAGTGTCTCCCCTCATGATAGGTCTTATAATAGTGTCGTTGGGTACTGATTTTCCAGAGATTACCAATTCAATTATCTCTTCTGCATTTGGTCACGGCGACATTAACGTAGGAGATTCCTTCGGATCCATCCTCGCCCAGATGACTTTGGTGCTGGGGCTTCTTGCTTTGGTCGGGGGAAGATTCAAAGTTAAAAGAGAAGAGATAACAGTCATGGGAGCTTGCGAGCTTTTGGCATTAATCGCTTCAGTGTCTATGGTTGAAAAGGGGTATATTTCGTGGATTAACGCCGTTTTCTTAGTTGCTAGTTGGCCTTTGCTTATGCTAATCACAAGAAACATTATGAAAAAACCTGATGTGACACCGCATACTGAGCAAAAACCATCTTTTCACCTCATGCTAGCCATTGTAGGTTTCATTGGCGTTGCTGTCGGGTCCTACATAGTAATCAGCTCCGTAATCGCTTTGTCGGCAGTTCTCCATGTGCCTGAGTATCTTATCAGCTTCTTTATAGTCGCTATTGGAACGTCTCTGCCAGAGTTAGTTGTTGATTTAACAGCCATCCGAAAGAAGCAATATGAAATCGCCATAGGAGACGCTATAGGAAGCAGCATCATTGATGCTGGTTTTTCTATCGGAATTGGACCCTTAATCTTCGGCAAAATCACAGTATCTGGAAGGCTTGCGGAAACCACGGGTTTGTATGCGCTATTTTGTTCCTTCGTAGTTATATTAACACTTGCATTACGAAAAAAGCTAGACGCTAAAGCAGGAGTCTTATTCGTCATTCTCTACTGCTTCGCATATGCGACGCCATACATCTAACATGAGCAATTTTTGCCCTAACTACTTTAAGTATGCAAAAAACAGAAATCACATTACTGCTATAGAATTGCTTATGAGCAATACGGTTGAGATAATATTTCTTGGAACTGGTGGCGGAAGATTCGCAACAATCACGCAGAAAAGGCGAACCGCTGGGATACGCATAATAAGCGACAATTTAAACCTGCATTTAGACCCTGGACCAGGAGCCCTTGTACATTCGATAAACGAGGGGTTAGACCCACAGAAGCTTAACGCCGTTTTTGTCTCTCATAGTCACCCAGACCATTACACAGATGCTGAAGTTTTGATTGAAGCCATGACGAGGGGCATGACTAAAAAACGTGGAGTGTTATCTGCTCCCAAAAGTGTCTTGAGCGGAAGCGATGTTTGTGAGGCTTCAATTTCAAAGTACCATCAGCAAATGCCTGAACGTGTGATTGAAGCTGTGCCAAACCTGAAATTCCTAGTTTCCGACGTCAATGTTTCAGTTACGGAGGCAAGACATACAGACCCAGACGCTGTAGGTTTCAGATTTGAAACTACAGATTTTGGAGATTTCGCCTACACGAGCGACACAGAATACTTCGAAGGAATAGGCAAATACTACGAGGATGTAAGACTTCTCATACTCTGCGTTATGAGACCCGCTGGAAAACCTTGGAAGGGGCACATGACAACAAACGACGCCATAAAAATAGTTGAAGAAACTCGCCCTGAATATGCTGTTCTGACACATCTTGGAATGCAAATGATCTTTAAAGGACCAGCAAGCGAGGCAAAACTCATAAAGGAGAAAACAGGCGTTCCAACCGTTGCCGCTGCCGATGGAATGCGTATAAATTTTGGAGAAACAATAAGTGTACAGGTTGGGGGAAA
This sequence comes from uncultured Candidatus Bathyarchaeia archaeon, assembly GCA_964450845.1. Classification (GTDB taxonomy): domain Archaea; phylum Thermoproteota; class Bathyarchaeia; order Bathyarchaeales; family Bathycorpusculaceae; genus CAVZKK01. The sequence goes on from CAYVGZ010000007.1 coordinate 21,850, forward strand.
AATTCAGGAAGGATTAAACAAGTTTTTCTGAAAGATTTTAACCAGAACGATTTATATAATATGCGGTTAGGATGAAAAGCTTATGCGGATTGTAATAAGAATCGGCGGTTCAGTTGTTGCTTCTCCCATTAACCCTACGTTAATTAGCATGTATGTAGAGCTATTGAAGGACTTAAAAATGAAAGGGCATGGAGTGGCTGTTGTCGTTGGAGGCGGCACTTTAGCAAGAGACTTCATTAAGGCTGCGAAAAATCTGGGCGTGAATGAAAGCGCTCAGGACGAGGTTGCAATTTCTGTTTCAAGAATTTTTGCCCAACTTTTCCTCAAAAAACTGGGAGAATTAGGCTGCGAAGCCATTCCGTTAACGGTTGAGGATGCTGTTAAATGTTTACGTGATGGAAAGGTTGCGGTTATGGGAGGTTTAAAACCTGGCATGACAACAGACACGGTAGCAGCGTTAATTGCTGAGAAGGTGGATGCTGATTTGTTAATTAAAGCCACCGATCAAGAAGGAGTTTTCGATAAAGACCCTAGAAAACATGTGGATGCGGTTCTGCTTGAACATTTAAGCTTTGAAGAGTTGCCAAACGTGTTCGCTGAAAATAAACATAAAGCGGGAATACATCAGATCCTTGATCCAGAAGCAGTCAAGATTCTGAGACGTGAAAGGGTTAGAGTTGTTGTTGTGAATGGGTTTAAGCCTGAAAATATTCTGGCTGCTGTTGAGGGCAGAAGCGTTGGAACGATGATAGATTAGGTTAGTTTTTGTTTTTGAAGCGACAAGTTTAAATATCACTGTCGATATCGATGCCGATATCAATGGTGATAAATATGCTTGGAAGACATTGGACGAGACATACAGCAATTGTCCCAAAAGGATTCATACGTTATCAAGTGCTTGAATTGCTAGGTGAAAAACCCATGTCTGGCTCAGAAATAATAAATGAAATTGAAAAGAAAACCGATGGACACTGGAAACCAAGCCCCGGCTCAATCTACCCACTTTTATCATGGCTACAAGATAAAAAGTACATAAAAGAGTTACCACCTGAACAAGACGGGATGAAACGTTACACGCTAACAGATAAGGGCAAAACTCTCCTAGACGAACAGAGAAAAATAAGGGTGAAATTTAGGAAAGAAGCAAGATTTATGCCGCCGCCATTCTTAGGAGGATTATGGTTCCACATACCGCCAGAAAAAACTGTTGAACTACGAAGGTCACTGCATAGAGTTTTTTCTGCCTTTTTCGAGCTTGGAACCAACTTGGAAGAAAAGTTTTCAACACAAGCAATAGAGGATGTTCAGAAAATTTTGAATGAGACAGCTGAAAAAATTGAGGTGTTAAACAAAAAACTCGAAGGGAAGCAAGATGAGTGAAGAAGTAATTAGGACTGAAGAACTGACGAAGGTTTTTAACAAGCATTTAACAGCGGTTGACCATGTCAACTTCAGTGTTAAGCAAGGTGAAATCTTTGGGTTCCTTGGACCGAACGGTGCTGGAAAAACAACCACTATTAACATGCTGATAACTATTTTGAAGCCCACCGAAGGCAAAGCCTCTGTTTTAGGCTTCGACATTGCAAAACAAGACAACAATGTCAGAAACGTGATCGGCTTAGTGCCTCAAGAATACACCGCTGATGAAGATCTGACTGGTTCAGAAAATATCCTTTTATGTGCTGATCTGTATGGAATCCCACGCGATGTTGCAAAAGAGCGTGCGGCGGATCTGCTGAAGCTTGTTGAGCTAACCGAGTTCAAAGATAAGAAGGTTCAAACCTATTCAGGCGGAATGCGTCGCAGACTTGAGCTTGCTTCTGGACTAATTAATAGACCGAAAGTGCTTTTTTTGGACGAGCCCACCCTAGGTTTGGACGTTCAGACCAGAACCGCAACTTGGGAATACATTAGAAAGCTGAAGAAAGAATTTGGCATGACGCTTTTCATGACAACTCATTATCTTGAAGAGGCTGATGCACTTTGCGACCGTGTTGCAATAATTGATCATGGAAAAATAGTTGTTGTGGGTTCTCCTGATGAGCTAAAGCATAGCTTGGGTGGTGATTTGATAACTTTGGCAATCAAAGAAAATGAGGATGTGAGCGAATTGATCCAAAAGGTTGAGCACGTTAAGGAGGTCAAGAAGGAAGAGGGGGCTTATAGAATCAAAGCCGAACTTGGTGAAATAGCCGCGCCTTTTATAATTGAAGCTTTGCGGAAAAAAGGCTATACTGTGACGAGGCTTTCGTTGACTGAGCCTACGCTAAACGAGGTTTATCTTGAATACACGGGCAAGTCTATGCGCGACGCTGAGGAATCGAGAGAGGCTAATTTTTCTAGGCGGATAACCATGAGGAGGGCTAGAGGCGGATGAGCGAAATGAACCACAACTCAAAGAGCAGGTTGCATGGCATCTGGGCTTTGACTAATCGAGAGCTCAAGAAATGGTACAAGGAACCTGTACTATTCCTGCTTTCTATGATTCAACCGATTCTTTGGATGGGTCTGCTGGGAAAGTCAATGAATATAAGTGCTCTTATACCAACAAATATTCAAGGAATCGATCCAGAAATTATTATGGAGCAGACTTTTGGAACAAGTGATTATTTCTCTTTTATGGCTGTGGGCATGATTGGTATGACTGCTCTTTTTACGACAATGTTCAGTGGTATGTCAATAGTTTGGGACAGACGTTTAGGCTTCCTTAATAAGGTTCTGAGTACGCCTGTGTCTAGGGCGGTGATAATATTCTCTAAAGTCCTTTCCGCAGCACTGCGATCGATGTTTCAAGCAGGCATCGTGATACTCATTGCTGTTGCATTCGGTCTCCAGTTTGGGGCAAATTTCAGCGTGCTTAATATACTGGGTGTTTTCGCTATCCTATTCTTATTATGCGTTGGCTTGTCTTCGCTCTTCATTGCACTTACCATAAGATCGACAAGAATGGAGACTCCAATGGCTGTCATGAACCTGATAAACCTGCCAATGATGTTTGCAAGCAACGCTTTCTATCCAGCGAAGCTCATGCCTGATTGGCTCCAGACTTTCGTAAGTGTTAACCCTTTAAGCTACACTAATGATGCAGTGAGACAGCTTTTGATATTTAATACTGATTGGGCGCAACTTGCTTTGGACTTTACGTACGTTGGCATATTTGCAGTAATAGTCGCAACAATAGGCATAGTCCTTTCATGGAGGTTCCTCAGCAAGTAAACAAGTACAAGCAAGAATGTGGGGATGATATTAGTGGCGACGATTGTCGAAGCGGTCAACCTAAAGAAGACTTACATGCTTGGAAAAGTTCCAGTCAACGCCCTGCGTGGCGTGAACCTAAAAGTTGAGAGCGGCGATTTCCTTGCCGTTCTAGGACCATCTGGAAGTGGCAAATCGACATTGCTTAATTTGATTGGGGCTTTGGACAAGCCAACTGAAGGTAAGATGCTCATTGAAAGCGTTGACGTTTCCACACTAAGTGACAATCAACTGGCAGACCTTAGGCGCCGAATAGGCTTCGTGTTCCAATTCTTTAACCTGATTCCGCGGTTCACGGCGAGGGAAAATGTTGAGCTGTCAATGTCCATAGCCGACATGAGCAGGGCTGAAAGGAGAAAGCATGCGGAAGATCTTCTGGAGACTGTGGGTTTGAAGGAGCGAATGCATCACAAACCAGCTGAATTGAGCGGCGGCGAACAGCAACGTGTAGCCATCGCTAGAGCCTTGGCAAACAATCCTCGATTTCTGTTGATGGATGAGCCTACGGGCAATATAGATTCTAAGACTGCCAGCGAAATAGTGGGGTTGATAAAGAGACTCAATAAGGAGAAGGGCGTGACTATAATTATGGTTACGCATGATCAACGCTTAGCTTTACAGGCAAAGAGGGCGGTTGAGATGTTTGATGGTGTAATAACTAAGGAGGTTGTGAATTGACATGAAGCCAAGAGATGTTTTTTCTTATTCTTTCAGTGCGATAAAATTGAGGAAACTGCGCGCGGGTTTAACGACTTTGGGAGTGGTTATCGGCATTGCAGCTATTGTTGCGTTGCTTTCAATCACTCAGGGTTTGCAGGCTACAATAACCGAGCAGCTTCAAACAGGCTTTGCAACCGACACACTAATTGTTTCTGCAGGAGGAGGTTTCAGTGTTGGCATGGGCGGCAGAACGGGCGCTGATTCTGGTTTCAGGTTGCTGATCAATTATACGCAGTTGATCAACGGATTATCGTCAAACATTAACACGTCAATCGCGGTAATTCAACGAACAGGATTTATTAAATCTGGCAATATGACCCGAGTTACTACGATAGTAGGTGTTGATTTTGCGGAGTACTCTGACATTTACAGTAGCACTTTTGTAAATGAAACTGGGAACATACCTCTGATTCCGACAAATGAAACAATTGTAGTTGGGAAGAGAATAAGTGATCCTTGGAAAAATGGGACACTTTTCTGCAGTGCGGGTGATGATGTTGAAATCATTTGGACTAATGCGACTGTGATTCCTGCAGAAAACGAGACTCATGCTTGTCATGTTTCGGCTGTTCTTGAAGAGATTGGAGGCTTGGGCATAGGTCCTTCGGATTATGCTGTTTATATTCCGATTTCTAAGGCTGAAAGTTTTTTTGGAACTGATGAGTGTGATATGATAATCGTGAAGTTGAAAAATGATGATGAAACAACGATTGACAGTGTTTCTGAAGCCATAAAGGACGCTTTCAGCAACGAAGCTTCAGTAACATCTGCAACTGCAGTGCTCAACATTCTTGCAAGTGTTTTCTCAATCATAGAACTTTTTTTGGGTGGAATCGCTGCCATCTCGCTTTTGGTGGCGGGGATTGGGATAATGAATATTATGATTGTTTCTTTGATGGAGCGTACGAGGGAGATAGGAATATTGAAAGCGTTGGGCATGAAAAGTCGAACGGTGCTTATGGTTTTCCTAAGTGAATCGGTGATAATTGGACTGTTGGGCGCGGCGATTGGCATAGGTTCTGGTTGGGTTTTAGCAAATATAGTGGCGATGGTCTTCATAGGAGACGGCACATTCATGGGAAATCAAGCTTCAGCAAGAGCTGAAACTGTCGGAATGACGATAACTCCCATGTTAACCCCAACTGTACTCGTAGGAGCCTTAGCCTTCGGCGTAGGAATCAGCGTAATCTTCGCACTTTACCCAGCTTGGCGAGCTTCAAAGCTTAAACCAGTAGAAGCTTTAAGATACGAGTAAAACAATCTGATAAAGAGGCTTTAGGCTTTGGTCAAAAGGCTTTATCCCAAACAGCCAATTGTAGGCGTGGGTGCAGTCGTAATTTGTGATGGCAAAATTTTGCTTGAAAAAAGAAAGAATGACCCTGGAAAAGGAAAATGGAGCATTCCCGGCGGCTTAGTAGAATTGGGCGAGGGCGTTGAGCAGACTGTGATAAGAGAAGTTAAAGAAGAAACAAGTCTTGAGGTTGAAAAGCCTGAACACATCGACATTGTCGATAACATAATCAGAGACCAAAATGGTGAGATAGAGTATCATTTCGTCATAATTGACTATTTCGTGAAGCTTAAAGGCGGAACAATGAAAGCCTCGAGCGACGCGGAAGAATTGAAATGGATCACCTTTAACGAAGTAGAAAAATACGACTTAACAAAAACCTTCAGAGAATTCTTCCAAAGAAACAGACAAAAACTGGAAAAACTCAATTCATCTCTTTAAAGAAGAGCCTTGTTTCTCCCATTGTTTTTACGTCTAAAGCCTTAACCTTCACAACCATCGGAAAATCCCTCACAACCCTTCCAAGTGCAAGACAATAATGCGGCGGCAAATCTCTGGCAATTGACTTTACTGTTTCTGCATCAACACGCGCAGCTCGTGAAACAACCTCTAAATCATGTTCATTCGTAAAGTTGAAAAGGAATATGTTGTCTGCTTGACGGTAAATATTCTCCCGAACAGTGTCAGGCTGATTAGTTATAAACGTAGTAAAAATCCCAAAATGTCGCATACGCGTAACAATATCATCCCAGTAAGTTTCACGCAAGTACAAATGCGCTTCTTCGGCGAAGAGAAAAATTGCCTTAAGCCTAGCGCTAGTTAAAAGGTCGACAAATTTTGCTAGCAAGTATTCAACTACTATTTGGCGGTCAATTGGCGAGGTGTTTCGCAAATTTACTATTATAGCGCCACCACGCTCTTTCGCCTTAAACAAGCACTCTTCTAAAAACGTGGCTTCCCCAACATTGTCAGTGAAAAATCCTGAATTAACCAATGCATAATAACGCGAAAACAACGCATCGCGAACATGTTGGTTGCAGTGCCAATTGCGTATCGCTTCGCCTAACTCATGCAAGCTAAGCATGTCTCTTTCTTTAAGCGACTGCCATATGCGTCTAAACTCGCGGGCAGACGTGCCAGGCAAATGAAGCGCGTGAATGAGAATCTCCAACAAAACATGCAAATTCAACTGCTTCAGAGCCACTTTAAAATTCTCGGAAGGCGTCAAAACATGAATCTTATCATAATAAACGTTTCTTTTTCCGTCTGCTGTCATCCCCAAACTTAAGTATTCACCGTTCAAATCAAAAACCACAACAGTAGCCTTATACCCAATCAAATTAAGCATCAAAAGCTTGGACAAATGGGATTTGCCAGTTTCCTTTTTCCCAGTTATTATGTTTAGTCTTCCATCAAGCGATGTGGCATCTATTGTTAAAAGCGAAGAATCTTTTGTCCCGCCTAAAATTATCGGAAGTTTCCCATCAATTTTGGCAAGTCTGATTAATGCTGGATTTGGGAGCTTCTTTATCGCCGACTGCGAACGTGATGGAAGCCACGAACTGCTTGGGCTTAAACTCTCATTTTCCACAGTTGCACGGATCTTGCAGACAAGTAGGCTTGCGTCTTGAATATACGTAATGTGCGGTGCAATTTCCAACGGGTCAAAGTCTTCGCCCTGTATCAATTCCCCGCCATCTGGTAGACTGCGGAGCAATTCTTCCAGAATGCCAGGAATGCTCGCAAATTGTACGTCGATTACTTGGGCGATTAGGGCTTTTTCAGCCTCAGCATCTTCAATAAGCAAATAGTCGCCTTTCTCAACTGTTTCGTTTGGGAAGCTTAAGATTTGAATGATGTTGCCTTCTTTCTTGTATAGTTTCATGCGTTGCTTTCTCCTTTACCAAACGGTCCAAACAAAAGCCTATGCATGTCTGGTCTGTTGACAATTTTTAGGCGATATGCTTGCGCTGTGAAGTGTTGCATGGCTATGACTTCGTTTGCAGTGAACGTGCATAGGATATGTGCTAAGCGTAGGGTTTCTGGGTAGCTTTGCGAAAGCAAGTCGTTTCCTAAAAGTTTTTCAACAGCCTCAATTCTCTGTTCTGGAACAGCTTGTTTGTCAATGTCCAGTCTAAATGCACAGTTTCCTTTTGTTAATCTTGCCACGTAGACGTCGCCTAACAAAACGATTGGGGGCTTAGTTTTCAAACATGCTGTTTCAAGCAGATAAGGGGGCTTGTGGCTAAGCGGAATGTCTGTTATGATGTGTCCGTTAAATCTTAGGGTTGTCATTTTTGAAAAGGCTAAAACAGTGTTTCGTCTTTTTCTGGCTGTTTCTAAAATTTCTTTCATAAGTGCGGTTGGCGTGTCTGCGGTTCCGCTGGTCAGCGAGCCGTCGAACAGGATTAGCCCATTGTTTATTGTTTTTGTAAGCATTGTTTGGAGCCATCGTTCTAGGAGGCTTGCTATGCGTGTTGGCATCTGCAAGAGATTTGGCGTGTTTTGGTGGTTTTGTTCATGATGAGTGTTGAAGTATGCTGTTTGTAGCGTGTTGTAGACTTCGCGTTTGTTTTCTTCTGTTATGTGGAATACGAATGGGCCTAAGCGCACGTAGCGGTAGCTTTTGTTTTGTTTCCAGACGTTTGCGCCTCTGACGGCGATTAGCGTGCCTGTGGCTGTTTCGCCGATTTTCATGCTTGACGTGTCTACTGCGGCGACTATTGTTTCTTCGTGTTTAGGCTGTAGGGGTATTGGCTGCATTTTAAGTTGAAGAGTCTGTGGTTGGGGTTCTAGGCTGTTGCAGGCTTGTTGAATTGTTTGTTGATTTAGTTGAATGGGCTGGTTTTGGGCGTGTTTTAGCGAGCGTAGGCTTAGTTCTGTGAGGCGTTGGGGTAATGTTGTGTCTATGGTGGGTTGTGGAAAGTTATATTTTGGTGTT
>CAYVGZ010000008.1:0-27047 GCA_964450845.1 uncultured Candidatus Bathyarchaeia archaeon
GGTTTCGTCTATTGATTCTTGCCGGATGATGAGAAGGCATTAGCTTGACACAAGGGATGAAATCTCAGAGTTACTCGGACGGCAATTTGCGATTACGCTTTTAAACACTCGTTCTATTAAAGGTTATTTGGCGATGCTTTGTGTCAAAGGCTCCACATGAATTTGATTTGGCTTTTTTGGAATCCGCGTTAAAAGGGAAAACCCTCCTCGTCTATTGGTACCTATTACAGCAGCCCACGCATACAGTAGGCGTGCGTGAAGTACAACGTGCCCTAAACTTTTCCAGTCCCAGCATTGCTGTGCATCACCTTGAAAAGCTGCAGGATTTAGGCTTGATTCAGAAAAAAGGAACAGGCGAATATGTCCTTGAAAGCGAAGTAAAAGTTGGAATTCTTCGATTTTTCACTCGCATGGGTCGTTTTCTTGTGCCTCGTTACCTATTTTGTTCAGTTTTGTTTTCTACAATGCTAACAGCCTATTTAACATTGACCATTTTGGGACAAGTAGCTCCCAATTTTTACACGCTGATGTTTGGTTTAATTGCAACCTTTGTTTTTTGGGTTGAAACCTTCAGGTTGTGGAGGGCGAAGCCATTTTGAAACTCGAACATGGTGTTCTAAAAAGTAGACATAAAAGCCACTGCTTCCACTACTCCTCATGGAGGCTGAAACTTTGAAGAAAATTCCACTGTATCTCTTGGTTGCCGTAATTCTGGGGCTATCACTGACACTGGTTCCATTAGCTACGATCAAAGCCGAAAATGGCTATAGCGCAATTCAGCAACGATTAAAAACACTTGAAGGCTATGATTCAGGTGCTACGACCTATTCAGGCTCTGATGTTGAGATTTTAGCTATTAGTTTCGTAATCGCCTTAGTTGCGTATTTGCTTTTTAAGCATAGTTCACCTCGTCGCAATCGCGAATGGGTTAGGCCGTATCCGTTCTAGTTTTAGTACGGTAATGTTCTAAAACATAGCATTAAGGAAAGCTATTCGCAATATTTCTTTTGGTGTTTAATATGAAAATAAAAAGAAAGGAAATATTCTTTGGAGTAATACTGACCGTTCTCGTCGTTTTTTCAGCCATTTACGCCAACACCAGAAGCGAAGAGACTTACATAGTAAGGATTCAGTCGATAGATTCATGGACAATGTCGGAATCAAACGCTTTCGCCCAGGAAACAGAACACTCCAAAATAATTACAGAAACAATCGTAGGTGAACTGAAAAGAGGAACATTTGAAAACGTAGTTGACAGGCTTGAAATCTTGACAGAAGAAGAATACGGCTACGTTAAGACGCTGCGCATGACCTATCAGGATCAAGTCTGGACTGGCTTGATGATCTGTAAGCTACCGCCAACGAATGTAAAGTCCTTCACGTTTGGTGCCAGAGCAATAATTGAGGCTAATGGAACAGTTACGTACATAAACATTAACATTGAAGAAATAGATGTATCGCAACAAAGCGGAGAAGGATATTCAACAATTAACCTGAATTTGAAGGAAATCAAGCCTGAAAACGGTGTAGATATAGGAGTTTTGTTAGCACCAGTCTTATCAGTTCTGACAACAAGCTTCTCATGGATTGCCCAAGGACTAATCATAGGCGTACCATTATGCTTCGCATCTCTCGGCATAGTAATACTCGTTAACAGAGGAATTGTCCCCTTCTGGAAAAACACGCTGAAGAAGACAAAACAATCCTACAAATCTTAGGAGATATTGCCAATGGTCTCTACCGTTGAAAAACAATTGCCGCCAAGACACTTGCAACACTGCATTGAAGAAGAAAACGAGGAAACTCGGGATTTCCGTAAAGCCCATCAAAAGGTACTAGACGAAAAATCGATTATACTAGTGCAACTATGCTATCATTGTGGAAGAAAGTTTCCATTCAAGAAGAGACGCAAACGCTGCCCATATTGTCAAAGTCTTCTCAGAACCAACACTATAATCCTTAAAGTTCCCCAATTTTAGTTCTAAACTATAGTTAATTCGTCTAGGTTTCTTGGATAATACGTAATTATCTCTGCGTCTCCTTTCGTTATCAAAACAGTGTCCGAATGCCTGAACCCTGCAAATCCAGTCTCGTAGATGCCTGGTTCGCAACTTACAACCATTCCAGCACGCAGAGGCTCTTCATTGCCTATGTCTAACCATGGCGGTTCATGCCCTTCCAAGCCCAAACCATGTCCAGTATGATGCTTCACTAAATGCATCAAACCAGCCTTCTTAAACACGTTAATCGTTGCCCTGTCAACTTCGCTGCATTTGACCCCTGGTTTGAAGACTTCAAAAGCGGCTTCTTGAGCTTTAACCATCACGTTGAAACAGCGTTTTTGCTTTGCCGTTGGCTTGCCAACGATCATCGTTCGCTCCAGTTCACAACTGTATCCGCCTACGTCTGCTCCAGCACCCGTAACGACAACATCGCCTCTTCTAATCATACGCCTTGTGGCAATAGAATGAGGTATGGCACTCATTTCACCTATCTGACCTCTAAAGCCCACGCTTACAGGAGAACTTCTACGCATGGGCTCATAATCTGGTCCCAAAGCCTTCTTCATTATTATGGATGCTTCATGCGAAGCTGCTAAGGCAACGTCAACATCCCATAAGCCTTCAGCCGTATACTCTTGCAACAAACTATGAGCTAGGTTTGCCCATTTGGCGCTCTCCTTCATGAGATTTATTTCCTCTTCAGATTTTATGAGGCGCATAGAAGGCACCAAATCCTTCACATCCACAAACTTTGCTTCCCAAAACTTCTTCGTGATCGGTGGACCTTTGTAGCCCCAGATTCCAGCAGCCCCAGCTTTGCTGTCAATGCCTATGCGCTTTTTGGCGAAACCCATTTCCTTCAAGAAACCAGCAAAATAGTCAATAGGATGTCTTTCTCCAGGATAATCTACATAAGTCTTGACCTCTTCAATCACTCTCGTTTTTAACGGAACATTATCTTTTTCCAGAAGTGGACCCATAAAGGTGATTTTGCCATCAACTGGCACTATTACTGCTACTGGTCTTTCAGTGGCGATGAACGAGTAACCTGTTACGTAGAATATGCTCGTAGGGTTCGTTAAATATATGGCGTCAAGCTTTCGCTTCATTAAAAATTTTCTTACCCGTTGTACGCGGCGTTTATATTCGGCTTCGCTGATTGAAAAGTTTACCATCATATCCCTCAAAATGGTTGTTAAATGTTATAGTGCTGTAAACGCATAAATGCTTTTCACAGCAAGTACAAAACTTCGTGATGATGATGAAATCCTTTTCTCTTCGCTTGTTTAAGGAAAGCGACATCAAATTCGCTTATGAAATGACCAAAATTGAAGGATGGAATTACGTAGAAAAAGACATCAAACGAATGTTTAGTTATAACCCATTAGGCTGCTTCGTCGCTGAAACAGACGGCAAACAGGTAGGGCATGTTTTCTCTGTTAACTATGGAAAACTTGGGTGGGTAGGTTTACTTATTGTGAGAGCAGAAGGTCGGAAAAAAGGCGTAGGAACATTGTTGATGAAAAAGGCGATGAATCATCTTTTGACCAGCGGGGTGGAAACAATAAGGCTGGAAGCCGTTCCTGCAATAGCAACCATGTATCGAAAATTAGGGTTCGTAGACGAATACGATTCGCTAAGATTTTTAGGCGTCAACAGAAAAATTGATTTCGCAACGAGTTCAAACGTGAAATTGCTAAAAGAAGAGATAATAAAAGAAGTTGTAAGGTTTGATGCTGAATATTTTGGAGCAAACAGAATCAACGTTTTAAACAGTCTTTATCATGACCACCCAAAACTCTGCTTTGTTTCGTATGCTGAATCTAAACTCGTTGGATACATCATGTGCCACAAAGCAGAAAAGGGATATAGAGTTGGACCTTGGGTATGCAATCCCGAAGATCCACAAGCCGCGAGGGAACTTTTAACGAAATGCATGGAAACAATAGAGGAAAATGCAAAACTCTATGTGGGCGTTCCAGCTGTAAACAAAAAAGCAGTTGAAATTCTGCAAAACTTCGGTTTTGAGCAATACTCAAAAAGTATTCGTATGCGTTTTGGGAAAAAACTTGAAACTGAATGTGCAAGCGACATATTTGCTATTGGTGGTCCAGAGAAGGGTTAGATTAGACAGAATGTTTCATCGCTTTGCGAGCAAACGTTATGTAACCCGTATGAGCAGTCATTAACGTTTGTGGTCGCGTTTTTCCTCTTTCGATCTGCATTCCACGCATTAAACACTCAACCGTTTCCATGTCCACAAAGCCATTTTCATTCAACGCTTCAACTGTTTTGACGACTTGGTCTATTGTTGGGCTGAAAGAAACCAACGTGCCACATGGCTTTAGAGCATCGCATGCATGAGGGACAACAAGCCACGGTGTTGCTAAATCCAGTACAACCGCGTCAACTTCATTTTCCTCTATGCCTGTGGTAACATCCTTATTCTTCAGTTCCACGAAGTCGATTAGGCGAGCACGTTTCAAGTTTTTCTCTGCTGTTGTCAAAAATTCCTCTCTTATTTCATAGCTGTAAACCTTACCGTCTGGCTTAACGTAATGAGCCAAAGCTGTTGTTAGCGCCCCTGTGCCTGTTCCAGCTTCTACAACACGGCTTCCAGGACCTATTCCACTAAACATCACTATCAGGGCTATGTCTTTAGGATAAGTTATCTGAGTTTTCCGCACAGACTTCATAATAAAATCGCGCAAAAGAGGCTTCAACGCTGTAAATTCAACGCCTAAGCTGCTTAGAATGCAAGAGCCGTAATCTTTTCCAATTAAATCATCAAACTTTATGAAACCCTTATGTGTGTGGAAACTTTTGCTAGCTTCAACCTTAACCAAATAGGTTTTTCTCTGAGTTAGATAAAGGAGTATGTAGTCTCCTTCCGTTATCTTTTGGTCTGACAACAGCCATCCCTAAGGCGTGTATTTAAACGGATGCTTCGACCTATCCTTATTTTCTATCAACTCATCTATGCTAGGTCTGCCTTCCACTGTTTTGCGTATTGCATGGCGCATCGCCTTGTAGTTGTTTATGTAAACCCGTTGTCTATCAACAGCGGTTGGGTGAACAAACACGTTCGCAATGATAATTAGGTCTTCAGCAACCTCCTTTGGAACGGTGCCATCTGCAACACTGTCAATGACTGCTTTCGCAACTGCTGTTTGAGCTGGACCATAAACCATGCTTGCCTGACGCATGCCCGTAATCGTAACCGTAGGAACAATCAATGTTACAGGCTTAACGGCTAGATTTGGCTCCAGAATAGCCAGCAATGGCTCATGCCCGGGCACTGGCGTCGCTTTAGCTTTGGCAAACGCCTCACCAACTGGACCATCTTTGTTGCCTAGAAGAAGGTCGATGTGGGCTACTTCTGCTCCTTGTCCAGCTAATGCCTCGCCTACTCGTAGTTTAAAGTCTTTTATTGTTTCTGGTGTTATGTTTATCGCCATGAAACGTTCTTCTATAGGCTTTTCAGCAATTTCAAACGTTATTGGTTTAGGCTTTATTTTGCCGATTTTTTCCAAGTCAAGGCGTAACTCTTCTTTGGCTTCGTAGGTTAGTTCTCCTCCAACACTCAGTGGCTTTCTGACGGGACCAACTTTGATTTTCATCATGTTTAGGGCTTCTTTTGTGCCTACTGCTCCGCTTCCAGCTATTATTCTGGCTATTTTCTGCACTTTATATTGCAGTTCACGGGCTTCTTGCAATTCACCATTCTTCACATGGTTGTAGATTTGAACCCAAATGTCAGGTATGACATTAGCGCTTGCCAAAATAGCGCCTGAGCATCCAGCGGCTAATGCCGCAATGACAACTTCGTCATGCCCACATAAAACGTTGATTTTGTCTCTGACCTTTTCCAGTACAGCTAAGATAAAACTTAATTGTCCACTACTGTCTTTTACGCCGACAATGTTTGGAATTTGAGCTAAATCTTCGACCATCTGCCAAGGCAGTGGTAAACCCGTGCATTGTGGAATGTTGTAGAGAATTATTGGCAGGTCAACTTCGCTGGCGATTGTATTGTAATGTTCGTAGATTCCGCGGTCTGCAGGCTTCAAATAAAATGGCGTAACAATCAAGGCGGCATCGGCGCCAACATCTTTTGCATATTTCGTCATTTCCACGGCTTCGTTTGTTCCGCTGGCTCCAGTTCCAGCAACCACAGGAACCCGTCCGTTAGCCTCGTCAACCACGATTTTTATGGCACGTTTTTTCTCTTCTGTCGTTAAGTTTACAAACTCGCCGGTCGTGCCGCATGGAACGACTCCGTGAACGCCTAACTCAATGCAGTGATTAACCAAAACTCGCAGTCTTTCTTCGTCAACAGTTTTTCCATCATCCGTGAAAGGCGTAACCAAAGCAGGCAAAATCCCTTCAGGTTTGAACATGACACATCTTCACCTTGTTATTTCAATCATAGTCATTATATCATTTAAGATTTAAGATGATAACCTTGTTTCTGCTACAATAAAAAGAGAAGTTGAGTTCTAAATTGCTGTTGGGGCTTCATTCGTGGAAGAGATGCGAGCGAACTTGTCAGAGGGTTTTTTCAAGCATGTCAATGAATTCTTCAGCTTGTTTAATGCCCTTTTCCCAGAATTTCTCATCAGTAATGTTCAAGCCTAGTTCGTTGATGAGTTCAGAGGGGGACTTGCTGGAGCCTGCCGCTAGAAGCCCTTTTAACTTTGGAACGAAGCTCTTGCCTTGTTCCTTGTAGAGCTTGTAAAGAGCAAATACAAATAGCTGGGCGAACACGTAGGGGTAATTGTAGAAGCGATAATTTGCCATGTAATAGTGTGGCTTCATGGTCCATTCCCACTCCATCACGTCCAGCCAATCAACAGAATCACCATAGATTTTATCCCGTGCCGCGACCCACAATTTTGCAATAGTTTTTCCGTCTAGGAATTGTCCTCGCTTTATGGCGTCGTACATGTTTTGTTCGAAGAAAACCCTTGCTGAGACTTGAAAGGCTGCCATGCCAAACTCGTCCAGCACACTTGTAAGAATCGCTTGCTTCTCCTCTTTTGTCTTAGCTTTCTTAAGCAGTCGTTCAGTCAAGAGCAGTTCACCAAATATACTTCCAGTTTCTGCAATGCAACTTCCAAATTCACAGTTGCTTGGTTTCTGCGCTCTAGAAACAAGGTAAGCGTGAACAGCATGACCAAGCTCGTGCGCCTGAGTGAAAACATCACTCATTCTCGCATTGAAGCTCTGTAGGACATACGCGCTTTTTCCTGCCAACCAATCACTGCAAAAGGCTCCTGATCTCTTTCCTTTGCGTATTTCGCCATCGATGTGACGTTTTTCATACATCTCAACAATCCAACCGCCTACCTGTTCGTCAAATTCGTTATACGCATCAACTACTTCCTTTCGAGCTTCATTCCAGCCGTAGTTCATTTCAGGTGCGGTAGGCAAAGGAGCCATTACGTCGTAGTTAGCCAATTTATCTAGACCCATCAGTTTAGCTTTCAGCCTAAGATACCTTTGATATAAACTCACATTCTTCTCTATGGTTTTCATGAGGCTATCAATGGCTTGCTGGTCAACATCATTGTCTATCAAGCTTTGGGTCATTGGAGTCTGATACTTCCTTAATTCACACATTTGAATGTGATCCTCACATACTGCTCGAAGAGCACTTGCCCAGACAATGTCATCCTTGCCGAGACCATCATAGACTATTTGATTGGATTGTTTTCGCAGTTCACGATTTGGACTCTGATAGAAGCCAATGATTTCACCGTAGAGAAAGGTTTTTTTCTTGCCTTCAATTTCCATGTCAAAAGTTCTAGTGGAGAGCCAATCGCCTTGAAGCATCTCCCACGCCTTTATCCCATTTCTGTCTTTAACAATTATCAATTGCTCTTCAGTTTCTGACAGCATGTGCGGCACTCTTGTCAGCACTCTTTCAAGACAGTGTTTGTACTCTGCCAGTATAGGGTTCGTTACCAATGCTGATTTTTCAGCGAGAAGCCTACCCATTTCAATATCAATAAAGGCTAATGTTTGTTCAACTTCCATGTATGCCCTACGCGCAGCATCGTTAAGCTGTTTGGCAACATCATCAGTCGAATTGGCTGAATACATTAGACGGCAATACTTGATTACTCCTTCGAACTTGAGAAAAAAAGCGTCCTTCGCTTCCAAAAGCTCTAGGAGACCTTTCGCATCAAGGTTCCCAATTTTGCCGTGATACTTGTTTCGAACTTGCTCTGCTTCAGCTACCATAGACGTCAGTTTTTCTTGAATTGAAGCTGGTTCTGTATTGTCAACAAGCTGAGAAAGATCCCAAACCATCTCTTCTTTAGCCATAATTATTCCTTCCAGTCTATCCAAATCGTTTCAAAGTGTTATTAAAATGTTCCCTTCAACTGCTTAAAATTTGAAATAGGCTCTGACTTTTGGTTCCTCAAAAAGAGAATTTCCAAGTGAAAATGCTTAAATTTTGAAAGAGACTGAACACACTACTAAATGGAGGAAAACCTCTTTGGATGCTCTCAGAGAAAAATTGCGAATTAAAGAAGGCAATTTAAAGGAAATTAACGATTTTCTTTTGAGAAAAGACAGTCCCCTAACGAATGGACTATTCAAAATTATTGAAAAATATGGCGGCATTGAAAATATCAACCGTAAAGCCAAAGAAGCACGCAAACTCGAAAACCTCATGAAACGACTTGAAAAGAAAAAATCTCCCTATGTGAAAGACCTTGAGTGGCTGATTAAACAGCGCGACAAAGAAGCCTTCATCAGCATATCAGATTACCGCAGAAAAATTTTGGGCAGTAAAGCGGATTCCACAAAGTTTGACGAAACTTTCGCCGTTACATTGGAGATTAGTGCCCTTAACTTTTTCCCATGGTTAGTAGAAGAGGCGAAAAAGGCTATTGCCCAGCAAGACCTAATGCCAGCCCGTTACATCCGCGTCCGCAACATGAAAGAACAGGTTGAAGATGATGACATTCTGGCGTTTCCAGCAGCAATGCAGATTATAGGAGCTTCTTACGTGCAAACACTAGACACTAAAGGAACACTGCCTGGATCAGACGGCAAACCCATTAACGTTCATTTGGGAGGCCCAGAAACCATCACTGGCTATTTTGGAGGAGTAGGCGTGCCAAACGAGTATGCTTTGAAGTGGGTTGATGAATTTCTTTATTATTATACTGAATATGGTGTTCAGCAAGTTTTGAATGTAAATGCAGGAACAGTGATGCTGGGGTATTGGTTGTATAAACTTGGAATTGATGTGGAATTTAAGATATCAGTCTATGCAGGCAATGATAATCCCTACTTCATTTTTTGGACTTTGATGACTGCAAAACTTTTCAGCCGAGAAGATGGAACAACTCCGCTTATCGGGTTTAACCTTTCAAACTCTGTTAACAATCAAACAATTGAGCTGTCAGCCTACATTAGGAAAGCCTTCAGCTTTGAGGACATTGTCCGCATTGAGCATCACATTGTGGAAACACAAAAAAGTATTGTGAGACAACCTTACGACCGCCTTAACGAACTCCTAGAACTAGCCGATCATGTCAAAAATATAAGCGCCAAACATGAAGGTGGAATCCCTGAAGTTGATAAAAACCGAGAACACCCTTCTGACATCTTGGAATATTTTATACCTAAAAAAGAAATAATTGAAAAGGGATTAATGCCGAAACTCTTGGGCAATTACTTGGACAAACACGACGCAGTAAACAGAACAGCTAAAGCTCTAACTGAAAGAGGCTTAACGTTTATTGCAGCTCAAAACTTGCACAAAAAATAAAGGGGGAAGAAACGCTACCAACTTTCTCTAGGTTTTCGGAAGACAAAGTAAAGCGTTGTGGCTACGAAGAAAACTGTTGTAACTGCTAAGATGCCTACTGCCATTCTTGTGTTACCGAGTTCATTTGAACCTCCTTGAAGTTCCCGCAATGTCTCATTCAAATTTTCTGGAGTCAAATCTTTATGGAAATAATTCCAGAAGGTTTGGTTAAGCTGCTCAAAAGTGCTGTTCAAGTTGCTCTTCGACTGTTTCTAAATAAACGTTTTTAACAAGGGTCATGTAAAAACCAAGTGTCAAGTCTTCATATGTTATTGTTGTTTCTGTTTGGATATTACCTTGTTGTATGACGTATGTTACATCATATGTTAACGTGATTTCCCAATGAGTTACACCCCAAACTTGTTCGGGAACCGTGAAATTGAGCACGTATAGCCTTGCATTATTGAGTGGAAAGTCATTGTCAGTTATATTAATCAACATGGTTTTTTCTGTGCCGTTTATTAAGCCGAAAACGCTAAAATTGAAATATTTTAGGTTAACTTCTTCCTCCAGTGGATTTATGGTTATTTTGACAGTGATGTTTTCGTTTGGCTGGGTTTCTACTGTAGCGTTGACGGTTATTTTTATTCCTGGAATTTCACGGTCGAAGAATATTTGCATATTTTCCGTCAGTTCTTGTCCTTTCACTCCACAGAGTATCGCGGATGTGAGAGTAAAGATGATCAAGATCAAAGCTAGTTTCCTTATGTTCTTCATTATTTCACCTTCAAATTTTGAAAATCATTGACTGAGTTTAATCGAAGTTTATTTAATACTTTCTATTGCTTCCTTTGCTGTTAGCGTTTTTCAAAAAGGTTTTTTAAATTTTATGTTTAACATCGGCTATCGTATTGAGCGGATAAAGCGTTGGTACATGTACACGAAATAAACAAGAGCAAAAACTGTCAAAATTATTTCAAATATTAGAATTGCGGGGTTGCTTTCCACAGCCATGAAATATCCATGTTGAAGTATGTCCGTGAAAACTAGAATTTGGAGGAATATGGCGCCGCCTAAGCAGCTTAAGCCTAAAGTGTGGAAGAGAACTCGCATTCGACGGTCAAGCTTTGCATCGGCTTTCATTTTATATCGTGTATAGCAAGAGTTGATACGTTAACTTATAGGTTATGAATCCCCACATACGACAAAACCTAATGATTATGTTTTCTGATTCTGACTTAGGCTTCTAAAACTCTTCTAAATAAACATTAACGCCTTTGAAGCGACAGCGAGAATTCGGATTCTGAAGCCTAGTTATATCGCAGTGTGAAATAAAGTATTATTTATTCAGATACAATATACTACACAAAAAGGAGTTAGAAAACATGGTAAGCATATTCAGGAAAAAGGAAGCCAATGAGCCGTGTATTAGCATAGAAGAACCCTTAGTGATTTTGAGAGAGTTAGAAAAGGAAGAAGTCTCTCTGATGGAAGAGAAACGAGAGTTATTAACTTTAAAAGAGAAACTGCAGCTTAAGGCTAACGAAAAAATTGAAATCATGAGACTCAGAACGCAGACATTAAAAAGTGACATATCAGAATTAAGGCGCCAATGCGAAGAACTAGAAAAAATCGTATCCTCAACTAACAATTCTCAAACAACATCCATTTCTTAAGATGCACACGTTAGTCGCTTAGCTTCTTTACAGCGTCTTTTATTGTTGAGACAGAGTTTTCAAGGCATTTCCTTGTTTCTGGCATTAATTCGAGCTCCAAAATTCTTTCAATGCCATTTCTTCCGAGAATCACTGGTACACCAATTGAAACGTCTGAAAATCCGTATTCACCCTGTAAATACGTAGAAACACTCACCACTCTGTTTCTACCCCTAAGAATGGCGTCCGCCATAATTCCGATGACTGCTGCCGGCGCATAAATTGTTGATCCCTTAAGTTTAATGACATCAGAACCCGAAGTTATCGTTAAACTAACTATTTTGTCAATTTGCTTTTTCTTAAGCAAACACGTTATGGGTATTCCCGAAACAGAAGCATATTCGACAAGAGGAACCATAGAATCACCATGCTCGCCTATGACTAAGGCGCGAACATCTTCTCTCGAAACATTCAGTTCCAAGGCAATGCAAGATCGGAAACGCAAAGTATCCAAGACGTTGCCCATTCCAAAAACCCGATTTCTCTCGAAGCCTGATTCTTTGTAGGCTATGTATGTCATAATGTCAACTGGATTTGTCACAATCATGAGTTTGCATTCGGGAGCATACTTCACAACTTCCTTCACTATGGATTTAACTATCTTTGCATTTTTATTCACAAGGTCAATTCTTGTCATTCCAGGTTTTCTCGCTTCGCCCGCAGTTATAATCACTATTTCTGAGCCTTGCATTTCGCTGAAATCGCTGGTTCCCTTTATTTTTCCATCAAACTCTATTGCAGGCGCAGTTTGCATCATGTCAAGTGCTTCGCCCTTTGCCAAATTTTCAAAAATGTCTATTAGAACAACATCGCTAATTCTATACCTTAAAATGTTGAATGCTGCAGCGCTTCCAACTTTTCCCGCACCAATTATAGTTATCATAGCGTTTGAAGACTAAGTTGTTTCAATTAATTATATTTAACTGCAAAACTCGGTAAATCATGCATTTAGAAAGTTACGAAAAAATTGACTACACAACATAATTAGCTGAAAATAAAATTGCACAGGGCGAAAATGCTGCTGAATTTGTTTACGAGAAAAGACTTTACAATAAATAAGAGACTGTGCTGAAGTTCTTAGAGGTTGTAACCTTTACGTTTCTCGGTCAGAATCACCTGACCTTTTAGATTTTGCATAAATTTGGCGAATAATTCTGCGTTCTCCGTGTGCACTGGAAAGACTTTTGATGCGTTTATTTCTTTAAGAATTGCCTTCAGTTGCAAAGGCATGATGTGTCCTGAGACATGCACGTGGTACTGCGGCAACCCATAATGCCCAAGCCAATTAACAAGCCTTTCAAAATCAATCTCCATCTCCTCATTAAACGGTTCAGAAGCAGATAAAACAAAGCAACTGCCTGCTTTTGGCTGGATTTCGACAAGTTCCTCCAAATCATAAAATGACATAGCCAAGACGGCATTGCATTGCCTTTTCGAAACTTCGAACACATCAACAATCTTGTTTGGATACTGGTTCATTATTTGATTTTCCCACTTGTCATATTTTTTCTTCGACTTTCGAAAAATCAAAATGCTCTCATCGTTTAAGTTTGGAATTCTTAAGCCTTTATCTCTATGCAGTGCGTTCAGCAAATAGGCTTGTCTAAGTGAAACAGCAAGGCACCGTCCATTCTTCTTGGCTATTCGATAAAATGAATTCAGTCTATCAACATCTGTATAGGCAAAATCAGCCAGCACAATACCATCTGCCTGCCCAACAATGCTGTCTAGTTTATTTTCAACTTCAACTTCCGAAGAAACAGATGCGCCCCTCATGTTCGTAGCTTCAGTAACAACAGCCACAGGCTCCGCTTCTTTGGCTTTCTCAACAAAATCAAACGTCATTTCAGGTTTTGCTCCATGCGCCCTAAAATCTCCAGTGTAGACAACAGCACCATTAGTGGTGTGGACAATGAAGCCGTAGGCACCTGGAACAGAATGGTCAACGTGAATCGGCTCAATTTTCAGATGGTCTATAGTGATGCTATCGCCTGTTCTGAAAGGCTTAAAAGCTATGTTTTCAACATTGAACTCAAAATCCGCCCTACGTATTTCACTTAACGCTTGCAAAATAATCTTTGTTGTTTCACCGCAGTATATGGGGATTTCACGGTTTATGAAAGATATGTAGGCAGAATGGTCCATGTGTGCATGCGAAATAAAAACAGCGTCGATTTCAGGAGACTTTTCACCAGTGTATATGCCTTCAATTTTTGGCAGAATCCCAAACTCTTGCAAACTTTTTTCGCTTTTTGGCGAAAGAAAAGGAGGAGAATAATACTGCTTCTTCAAAGCAAAAGACGTGCCAAAATCAAAGAAAACTTTGACATCCCTGTCTTGAAGTAGAATTTTGTTTCCGCCGATTTCGTTCACTCCACCGTAAAAGGTCAGAGTTGTTTGATGCTTAACCATTCCTATTCCTTCAATTTACCGGCTTTCTTGCAGATGTTGGAAATAACAAAGATTATGTGTGGAAATGTGAATACACTGAAAACTTTTGTGTATTTTGGATTTCCAGCCTCTTTAAAAATTCCAGCGTTTCCTCCAGCCTTCAAATAACCCTCAATAAAAGCCTTTGCAATAACCTCGGTTGACCGCACACCAACAAACGGTGAAACGTAGTGCCCAGCATAATACAAAAACTCTGCAACATCCCAAGCTTTGTCACCATTCCGGGAAGCCTGCTCAAAATCCAACAAGCAAATTTCACCGTTTTTCCCAATCATAATGTTTTCAGGTTTTGTGTCGCCCAAAGCGATGCCGAGAGCATGTACTTCAGCAAATTTTTCGCCCACCCTCCTTATGATGCTTAGGTCATTCTTCGTTTCGCCACTCTTTGAATTCATGATTCTTCTTATTACTTTTTCAATGCTTTCGCCTTCCACATACTCCATGAAAACTAAGCGTTCAGCATGATTTACATATAGAAGCTTTGGAACAGTGAAACCCTTCGAGTACAAAAGTTGGTTTATGACGCATTCTCTTTCAAGTCTTGAACGCCCCAAAACAGCAAAAGTTCTAGTACCAACAGTCCATAATGTAAGCGGAAACCATTTGAAACTTGACCAGTCTTTAAACCTTTTAACAACAATCCTTCTTTCTTCGCCATTTATGCAAGTCCTAATTAGAAATGCGTCATTTAAAACACCGCCAATCTTCTCAATACCGATTTCCGCATCCTTGCCTACGGAAAAGGCCTTCCTTGCAAAGGCTTCAATATCGACTTTGCTCGCTAACGGAACAAGCCCGCTGGCGGTGGGAACATATAGATAGCGTTGAGGGTCCTCAATTTGATGAATAATTTTCGAGTTTTCCTCAGTTACGCGCTGAAGTTTAAGAAATATCTCTTTGTTCTCTGAAAGAAGACTCAGGATTTTTGGAAATATGCCAAGTGAAGATGTAAACAAGGCCTTCTGTGCGGGTTTAAAGAGATTTATGAATCGAGCTTTTCGGCTTCTGGTTTTATCCACAAAACTTTTGGAGATTTTCACGTAACCTTTAGAAAAATTGATTAGTTTTTCTTCTTCTAACTCTTTTAAAGCCTCTAAGTATCCACGAAGAACGTTTTTTATGTTTTCCTTTTTAACATTTTCCAGCGTAAAATTCAGCAAATTGTATATCATTGGTGGAAAAAGTCGGGCTCTGCTAAGCATGGTTTCATACATGAAATAGTGAGGTCTTATGTGAATCTCGTATGAAAGTTCTGGGAAATCTAAAACAAGGTTTTCCAAAAGTTCGAGAGTTAAGCGTTTTTTCAATTTAACTTCTTGAACGTGCAAGTAAACGTCGTTAAGTAGGGGTTTGTATGGAAAAATTAGTCCGCCAGCTAAGGCTTCGCCCAGAAATCCTCTGTCAACATCTCTTTCAAATACCCACTCGTCAACAGCAAAAACAAAAATCCGCTTTTCACCAGAGACCTTGACATAATTCATGAGTCTGGGCTGGAAATCGTGAATTACAAGTAAAACTTCTACTGGTGTTTTCGCATTGGATATTCCTAGAGCGTAATGACTGCATATGCATGCGGCTGTAATGTCGTAAGGACCAGCGATGTGTCTGCAAAAGTTGAGGATTTGCTCAGATAGCTTCTTGTCCGATTGTTTTGGATGCTGAAGCAAGTTTTCACCTAAATGAAAGCGACAACCACAAATAGAATCTATAACCCTGCAAAATATAGTTAACCCTTTTCAACAATCTTGCAATAAATTCTCAAAATTTTTAGGGCTTTAACGGCTTTTTCTGGCAAATTATACAACGGAACATTTGTGTTGCCCAACACCTTGTATACTAGTGCAAAGTCTTCTCCGCCTGCGGGTACATCCACAACTGGCTTGTCTGGATGTTTTGCTGCTATCTTTGGAATAACTTTGGCGTCTTTTGGTTCGAAGAAGCAAGACTTAAGCATGTTTAATATTAAAACTCCGTCAACGTTTTTGTCTGCGAGCACAAGCTCCAACACTTTCTCATATCGATCGACTCTGGCGTCAGCTATCATATCTATGGGATTAGTCGCGTCGACGCCGGGATACAAACTTTCGATTTCCGTTTTAGTCTTTTTAGATAGAGTGGCAAGTTTCAAGTCGTTTCTCACAACTGCGTCTGCAGCCAGTATTGCTGGTCCGCCTACATTGCTTACGATAGCCACATTGTCCCCTTGCATTGGCGGCTGTTTGGAAAGAGCGATAGCCGCGTCCATCAACTCTTCTATGTTTTCAACTCTTATTATTCCGGCTTTTTTGAAGGCTGCATCAAAAATTTCGTCTGAACCAGCTATCGAAGCCGTGTGTGACTTGGCTCTTTGTGCTGATTCTTGTGTTATTCCGCCTTTTACGGCGAGTATGGGTTCTTTCTTTACGATTTTTCTTGCTTCTTCTATGAATTTTCTTCCGTTCTTTATTCCCTCCATGTATAGGCATATGACCCTTGTATCTCTGTCTTTTCTGAAATATTGCAGTAAGTCCACGTCGTCCACGTCTATTTTGTCTCCCATGAAAGCAAATTTGCTTACGCCAATGTTGTAAAAACATGCCCAATCAAGTATGCATGCACCAACTCCACCGCTTTGCGATATGACTGAAATGTTTCCCTTTTTAGGCATAACATTTCTTTCAAAGGTTGTATTTAACCCATTGACAGTGTTTATTACGCCCATAATCGTGTTGGGTCCCAAAATTCTAATGCCATACTCTTCTTTAAGTTTAAGCAGTTGTTGACGCTGCTGGTTTTTGTATCCGCCAGTAATCAAGACAACGGCTTTGACGCCCATCTTTGCGCATTTTTGCGCTTGAACAATAGACTGCTTAGGCGGAAGCATCACTACTGCAAGCTCAGGAACTGCAGGCAGTTTATCCAGTTTATTATAGTCTGTTTTTCCATCTAAGTCCATAATGTATGCTTTTCCGCGGAAAAATTTCTTCATGTTGTAAATGACATCTCTGAAAAGCTGAGGAGACGTCATCCCAACTTTTTCCTGAACCACGCTTGAACCAATTAGGACAACCTTTCGCGGTTCAAAGATAGCCTTCACTTCATCCATTGATTTAACCTTCAAACTGAGCTTGTTAAGATGAGAAAGAAAGAAAATATGTCATTCATATTCATAAATTTAACCCATCTGAATTGTGGGGAATGCTACTTTTGCGTGACTTTCATGTACGCGAAAGTGGCAATCAAGGCGCAAACTAACGCGAATAACGTTATGTCTAAGAGCATATAAGGCGTGAACTCTGGGTATCCCAAAAGGAAAGCCCTAGACAAGTCAGCACCGCAGCTTAGAGGGTTGTACTGCGCTATTAATACAAGCGGGTTGGGCAAGGCTTCTTGTATTAGAATCATTGGATAAAACACTGTGCTGCAGAAGAAAAGTACATAGTAGACTACGCCTCTAGCGGTAATGTATTTTTCGAAACTTTTTGTTGAAACTGCAAGTGTTATGCTAAGTCCTGAAGTTCCAATGGAGATAAGAAGCAAGGCGGCGATAATAACCAATAAATGTAGTGCAGAGGGAACTATGTTTGCATAGATGTACGTTATGACAAGGGTTGTTAGAAGAAGAGGAGCCATATAAACAACTCCTCTTAGACCGCCTGCCAAAGTTCTTCCCAAAGCTAGCTCCCATCTTTTTATTGGCAAGCTTAGCATGTAATCCGAAATTTCGCGTCTGACTTCCATGTTTATTTCTCTTCCAATCATAAAGGCCGCAGCGAAAAGTGCCGTGATGGTTAGACCTGGAGCGAAGAAAACAAAATATGAGACATACTCTTCTGTGATAATTGGGTTAACCATCCTCGTGTAAACTATTGCCATTATGAAGAGGTCTGCAAGGTTCATACTTATCATGCCAGCTATCCACCATTTGTAGCGAAAGAAATACCTGAAATCCCTCTCTACAACGCGTAATATCGCCTTTACTGCCAACCGCCTCCTTCGATTTTTCTCTCATGCAGAAATATGCCTAGAAATGTAAATAATGAAAAGAAGCAAACTATGCCGAGCACAGCTATTGCTGGAGAAGTCAGAAATGTAGATTCAATTCCAGCTCCCCATCGGAAAAGGTCGGCGGCAAATGTTAGAGGATTAAATCTTGCAATGTTTGCGTAGTAAGAGGGCATATAGGCTATCGGGTAAAGAGTGGTGCTTAACCTTACTATTAGAGCGTCAATAACCCCTAAAGATATGTCAAATCTGTCGGAGGATTTTATGCTTACAGCCAAAGTTATGCTAAAACCAGCTGTGCCAAATGTGAATAAGAAGAGGGATGCGAAAGCTACCAGAAGCTGTAGTGGACTTGAAATTCCAATCAGATATAAAATGAAAAGCATCATGGGACTAACATACATAAAACTTCTTAAGCCTCCTCCAATTGACCTCCCAATGACGAGTTCTTTGCGGGAAACTGGAACACTTAGCAGGTACTCTATGACGCCGTGGTCTGCTTCCTCATAAATGTCGTATCCAATGAAGACGGCTGTTGAATAGAGCATTGTAATGATTATTCCAGCTGCATAAAAATTGAAGTAGTCGCCCCCAACTGCTAGCTGGACATCTTGATTAACCATTCTGTTAACAACTAAGCCGAAGAGGGCTATTTGGGCAATAAACCATATGGCACGCATTATTAAGAGGAACTTGTATTGGAGAAACATTCGCATGTCTCTTTCGGCTACCGTCCAAACTTTTCTCAAGTTTATCATTTTCTTTGCGCCTCTTCGATTGTCAAGCCTGTGTAATGCGCAAATACGTCATCAAGGGATGGCTCGCTCATGCGAATTGATTTTACTTGCATCCGTGTTTTCATAAAAAACTCTGTAATTTGAGGCAGAACTTCTTCGGCTTGATTTAAGTAAATTTTTAAGTGATTTGGTTCGGTTGTTAAAACGTCGACGACTCGGTTTATCTTCTTCAATTCCTCAAGAGACTTCTTGGAAACATCTTTTTCCAAAATTACCTCTATTACGTCTCCACCAAGTATAGTGTCCTTCAGCTTTTTAGGCTCATCACAAACTAGAAGCTTCCCCTTATGCATTATCGCTACTCTGTCAGAAAGCACATCCGCCTCATAGAGTTCATTTGTTGCAAGCAGAATGGTTGAGCCTTCGTCTCTTAAAGCACGGATCATATTCCAAATTCTGTGTTTACCCACGATGTCAATCTGAGCTGTAGGCTCGTCAACTATGGCTATTTTGGGTCTTTGAATCAGAATTTTAGCTATTTCAACTCTTTTGCGCATGCCACCTGAAAACGTATGTATTATCTTGTGCCGTTCGTTCCATAATTCAAGTTCCTCTAAAGCCCATCGGACTCTCTTTTTGCGTTCTTCACTTGATAATCCACATACTTTTGCATGCCAGTCCAAAACATCCCAAGGAGTGCTAACCCACAAAAGTTTGGGTTCTTGAAAGGATATGCCAACTAGGGTTCTAGATTTATCTGGTTCACGGGTTACATCATAAGAACCTATGAAGGCTGTGCCTTCTGTCGGTTTGATAACAGTTGTGAGCATGAGCAAGATTGTTGTTTTCCCCGCGCCGTTCGGACCCAGAAGCCCTAAGATTTCTCCATCTTCAATGTTTAAGTTTAGATGGTCAACTGCCACTAGGCTTGCGAATTTTTTTGTAAGGTTTTCAATTCGAATTATTGGCGCCATTTTTATACCAGACGCTGAAGCAGATACAATGACCAAGCAGCTAAATAAGATTTATCGTGATAGTAAATCCAAAGCAGTTTTTTCAGTTTTCTCCATTAGAGCTTGTTCATCTAAAGTTTTTACCTGTCTATTCTCCATCAAGATTTTTCCATCAACGATAACAGTGTCCACATCGCTTCCATGTGCAGAGTAAACGATGCTTGCGTAAATGTTGTGCAACGGTTTTAAGTGAGGCTTTGAAACGTCAACCAGAACTATGTCGGCTTTCTTACCTACTTCAAGGGAGCCGATGTTTTCTCCCAGTCCTAAGGCTTTAGCGCCGTTTATTGTTGCCATTTTTAAAACCTCGTAGGCTGGCATAGCTTCAGGGTTCTGATAGGTGAGTTTTTGAAGTAAAGCTGCAACCTTCATGGTTTCAAACATGTCAAGGGAATTATTACTAGCTGCTCCATCTGTTCCCAAACTCACGTTTACACCCAAATCGGTTAAGTCCTTTATTTTTGCTGCGCCTAAACCAAGTTTCATGTTAGCCACAGGAACATAAACCACATTGACGCCACGTTTAGACAGGATAAGCATATCGTCTCTTGACAGATTTACACAATGGGCGGCGAGAACATGCCCTCTCAAAAAGCCTATTTTGTCTAAAAATTCAACCTCGCCGAAACCATATTTCTTCTCAAATTCCCCAAACATGGCTTTAGATTCAGCCAAATGCATGTGCACACCAACATTTAACTCCGAAGCCTTTTTACTGATTTTTGAGAGCAAACCTTGGCTACAACTGTAAGCCGAATGAGAACCAAGCATTGCTTTCACCCTATCATTAGCGTATCCGTTGAATCGTTTGGCAAAATCTACGCTTTCAGCAAGCATTTTTTCGCCACGCATCTTGCTTCCAGCTTCAAATATGCCTTGTGCCAAAACGCCTCTTAATCCGCTTTTTTCCGTTGCCTTTGCAATCATGCCTTCATGAAAATACATGTCAGCAAAACATGTAGTTCCACTTTTGATCATTTCCAAACAGCCTAAAAGGGCTCCAACATGCACGTCCTCCTGCCTAAGCTTAGCCTCTAAAGGCCAAATAGTTTGCTTCAGCCAAGTGCTCAACTCTTGATCTTCAGCTACTCCTCTAAACAGCGTCATGGGAACATGTGTGTGACAGTTAATCAAGCCTGGCAGGGCAACTTTTCCTTTTGCATTTATTTTCACATCAGCTTCTACGCTGTTTACTGGTGCAGATTTGCCCACGAAAGCTACTTTCCCGTTCTTTATAAGTAGCATTCCATCCTTTATGCAGTCTTTGCCATTCATCGGCAAAATAATGCATTCATGAATCAGAATGTCTGCTTTTTTCAAAGAGATACCCTTTATTTTAGAGAGTGAGATGACAATAAAGATTATACTCAACCAACATTACTTTTAATGTTGCGTTAGGCTTATGTTTAGTTTTCTCAAGGCTTCTTTGTTTTCCTTCCAGTGCAGCAATTGCAGAGCTTCTTGGAAACTGCACCATTGATATTCACTGTGCTCATTTCGGTCAAGCACTATCTCTTCCGAAGGAGAGATTTCCACGCCATAAACATATTCTTGATTTAGGTTAGGGTCTGAAAATTCAAAATAGTAAAGGCTGTCTATTGCCCTGATGAATTTCTTCACTCCTGTTTCTTCAATTACCTCTCTGCGCAAGGCTTCCTCTCGAGTCTCTCCCTCTTCCAAGCCACCTGTAACAGGTTGCCAGAATCCATTTCTCTCAGGAGTTCTATTTAGCAGTAAATATTCTATTTTGTTGTCGTTTTTTCGGAATATTATGGCTTCAACCTGTATTGGCAACCGCATGGAGTGAGAGATTGCAGCTAGGATTAATATATGTTTTCAAGATTGTGTATGTTTTGGTTGGTTGGGGTAAAGCTTAATCCAACGACGCGCGAAAGCTGAGATTCATCTTCATGTAGCGATCGTGTGCGAGGTAAGTATAATACGATGATTCTTCTTAGTTGTTTTGTCCGCTTGTCTGCGAAGGTGAAGAGGGATGATCAAGGCTGTGCTCTTCGATTTAGGAGGCACATTGATACAGACGGCTGAGATTCCTGAGATTTTCAGGAGGATACTAAAGGTTTTTGGCATCGAGGTTTCTTACGAGGAAATTTCAGATGCGCATGAAGCGAACAAGGCTGAACTCGATGTTGCCGCGGGACAGATACGATGCGGCATGGAGTTTTGGACTGAGTTTAATTCGCGGTTTCTGAGAAGACTGGGCATTGAGGATAATGTGGAAACGCTTGCTAAGAACATAACGAACCTGTGGTGGGATAACGCTGACCTGCGATTCTATCCTGACGTGCTTGAGGCGTTGAGTTGGCTTAAGGCGAGAAACATCAAGATAGGCGTGGTTACTAATGCCTTGAGGGAAGATTACGGACAGATTCTTCATAGGTTGGGAGCAACACGTTTGTTTGACGTTGTCGTGGGCATTGATGACTGCAAGAGGGCTAAGCCTGACAAGCAGATTTTCTTCTATGCTATTGACAGGCTGGGTGTTAAGCCGGATGAAGCGTTGTTTGTGGGGAATGAACTGGAAACAGATTACAAGGGGGCAAAGGGAGCTGGACTGAAAGCGCTGTTTATTGACAGGGATAGAAAGAACAACGGTAAGATCAATAGGCTGACTACGCTGAAGGAGTTGCGCCTCCACATATCTTGACGGATGTTGTAAATGGTAGTGGGTCAGCCGTTACTTTTGGTTGGTTGGATAAAACTCCGCCTCAACCAACAAAGGACTTGATGACCTATTCAATGTCGCATTTCGAAACCTTGATTCCAAGCTCAAAAGCCTGTTTCATTTCTGCTTGATCACTCTTGACGCTTCCAAGCTTGTTGTCATCATGAGCATAGTAAATGATCCCCGCCGCAACACTGGCAGAGGCAATCGCAATGGAAACTGTCTGTATGTCAACCATACCTAACACCTATGAAAGCAGCGTTGTTTCGGCTCAGCTATAACTTTTCCGCAACTACGTTGGTTGGTTAGACAAATGTTATACTGCAAACCCAAAAAACTATTATGCTCTGGCTGAAGTAATTTAAGAAGAGATGATGCGGATGTTCGAGTTTGCTGCCCTCAGATTTAGACCTTTAGAGAAGGATGACCTCAAACTGCTTCATGTTTGGGAAAACGATTTCGAGCTTATGATGTATAGCAGAAGCAACCCGCTGAACGTGGCTAGCATGGCGCAGCTGGAAGAAAGATTTGAGGAATGGATGAAGGAGAAGAGGAATTTCTATTTTATTGTGGAAAATATGGAATCCAAAGTGCCCATAGGTTTCGCCTCAATACGCACAGAGGTATGGGGCAACGTGCTAGGCGCGGACGTTGGCACTTATATCGGCAAAAAGGAACTGTGGGAAAAAGGCTTTGGAAAAAAAATAACAGCGGCTTTGCTTGAAATGTCCTTCATCCACCTGAACATGGAGCGCTGCCAAGCGTGGAGCGTAGAATACAACACGCGAGCCCATAAAGTGCTTGAGTTCTGCGGGTTCAAGAAAGGTGGAGTCGTGCGGAACACGGTGTATGTGGCAGGCAAGAAATGGGGCTCCTTCCATTTCGACATATTACGCGAAGAATACATGAATATACGGATGGACCTATTGAAGAAAATGCTTGGAGAACAAGTAGACACCTATCTAGCGAAAACTCAGCCAGCTCTTAGACCGCGTGTAAATGGTTAAGATCATGTTGCGCAGTATTGCTGTTTGCGTAGGTCATTGTAAGTTAAGAGATATTAGGGGAATTCAGAAGCTAAATCAATGGTTTTGATTCTTGAATTTTCTTTAAGAGCGGACGCAAAGCTGGTTGCAGATTATGATCCTCTGTCAAAGTGCCTTTTGGCACTCCAGGCGTGCCTATTTTTCTGCATATGAAGTTAAGAGAATCCTCAGTGAAGTTTAACAGGCTCTGCCCTTCGGTTGTCAGTTTGTAAACTTTTCTTGGCCGTTCGCTGTTCATGTTCCATTCGCTTTTCACATACCCCTTCTTCTCCAGCGAGTTTAGGAGCGGGTAAATGGTGCTTGGTCCAAAATACACTCCAAAGGTTTTGCGAATTCTTGTAATAACTTGGTAACCATGCATGGGATTTGAGCTTAGGAACTGTAGTACTATAAGGTCTAGGAGCCCCTTCATCAATTTGATTTGAACTTCTTTTGAGTTGTTTCCCATATTTTTCCCTTCTGTATTTGTGTCCAACAGTTTTTCTGTTGAACGAGGATACAATATGTCCTTTTTCGGACATATCTCAAGACTTTATAGAGCATAAACGAAGATATAAAGGTTCATGCTTACCCCAAACATAAAAAAGCATACCGAAGCATAGCAAAATATTCCATTTTATACATAACGTAAATAAGCCCAAACATGAACCAGTTCAAAATAGAACACGTAGAGAGTGAAAAAATTGGCAGAAAACTTTAGAAAAGAAATTGTTCAACGCATAACCAAAAACCTGCTCGACATCCAAATTTTGAGGCTTATCCAGATGCAACCCATGTGGGGCTACAAAATAAAAAAACAAGCAGAAACAAAATTCGACGTAAAACTAAGACACGGAGCATTATACCCACTACTTAATGGAATGGAACAGAAAGGCTTCCTAACAAGCCGAAAACAACAACAAGGAGGAAGAACAAGAAAAGTGTACACAATAACAAAGAGCGGTGAAGAATACGTAGAAACATACAACAGCATACTAAAAGAACAAATACAAAAACAAGACATAAAAGCATCTTCACTTTAACATTAACCAACTTCTAATCTAGAGCTTTTTAGACAGGAGAAGCTCATGGAAAAAAATAGAAAGTCGGAATCAAAAGGCGAAAAACTGTTTGAACAAGTTACAAGAATATTGGAGAAAGAGGGAGCAAAAGGCTGGAAACTGGCGCAAGAAACTCTACTAAAACAGAAAACAAAAAACAAGCAACTTCAGGAAGCGATAAACTATACTATGTTAGAGGGGAAGCCAGACTTTTTTAGACCAGCGTTTGTTGCTCTTTGTTGCAAAGCCGTCGAAGGTGATCCAGAAGTCACAATTCCTTGCGGCGCCTCACTAGTATTGTTTAGTAGAGCTATCGGGATTCATGATGACGTAATTGATAATTTGAAAAAGAGAAACAAACGTCTTACTCTTTTTGGAAAATTCGGTAAAGACTTTGCATTAATTCTGAGTGACATCCTTTTGTTCAAAGGTTTCACGCTAATGAGGAAAAGCATTGAGATAGGTATTCCTCAGCAAAGTGTAGTGCAAATTCTTGACGTGATTGATCGCATATGGTTTGAACAGGGCGAAGGTGAATTCTTCGAGATCGGGGCCAAGAGACAAACGACTGTTTCTACTCAAGAATGTATGGCCAAAATCAGAATGAGGGCTTCGGAATTGGAAGCAATTGCCCGTATAGGCGGAATATTGGGCGGTGGTTCACAGAAGGAAATTGTAGCTTTGGGCGGATTTGGCAGGCATCTTGGAATAATGTCTATTCTAAGAGAGGAAATAATCGACATGTTGGAGTTTAATGTGCTGAGACACAGAATACGATATGAATCACTTCCATTACCCCTAATACACGCGATGCAAGATTCAAAAGCAAGATCACAGATAGCTTCACTGATTTTCAAGAAAAAACTTACTAACACAGATTTACGGGCAATATCGAATATTTCGGATAGAGTGGGGAGCATCGGCTATGTTTCTAGTCAAATCCATGCAATGAGAACCAAGGCAATCTCAAATTTAGAATCACTTCAGACAGAAAGCGCAGAACTTAAACTTATGGTCGCTTCGCTTCTACTAAATTCCAAGTATCGTAAGCCAAACGCAAGATCTACGTAGCCCAATCGTACCATGATCTCGGAAGAACTTTAATCTCCTTCTTCTTCTTAGCCATAAACCTTCCCCGAACTGTATTTGTGTCGAACTGTTTATTTAAGCGTTTTGTTCTACAGATGAACAGTTCCAGAATCTGACCAATAATATTAATTCTCAATTCTTAAGCTTAATCTAGAGGTGTCAAAGAAGTACATACCTAAAGTGGAGAGCATGTTCTCTAGAATCTCACGCTTCCATGGTCTTAGATTAGAGTATTTGATCGCCTTCGTTCTTCTGTTTAACGCTTTCTCTTGGTATTTCTTTTGTAACTTGACGATAAATAATATTAGGGAAATTTATAGTGAAGGAAGTTTCGAAAGTCTGAGCCTACAATTAGCATATCCATCTTCCATCATAATCTCCGCTATTCTAGCCTCGTTATCACTTATTTATGTTCGTAAAAAGCACTTTTTCATTTCTTGGATAATTGTAGGCATCGGGTCTTCTATCTCCTCAGCATTTCTTCCAGAGTCTTCTCTCGTGGTGAAACTTGCCATCACTGTTTTTATGGGAAGTTCACTCGGCATCGGCATGCCCATGTGTCTAAACTATTTCATGGAACTCACACCAATAGAAAAGAGAGGAAAGATAGGTGGAATAACATTTCTCGCCATCATAACGAGCGCAGTATTCTTTATTGCGACTGTGCCCATGTTAGATCCAACAACAAACGCCATAGTTCTTGCGACATGGAGAGGATGGAGCCTCGTTGTCCTTTATTTTATTCGTGAACACAAGGGGACACTTAAAGACAATGGTGAAAGGAAAAAAGCCTATTGCGAATTTCCTTGGAATCGAACATTTTTTCTATACTTTACGACGTGGTTTATGTTTACTTTAGTAAGTGGGTTTGGGGCAAACATTGTTGCTTTCTATGGTGGCGACTATCGTATGCAACTCAAACTAATTGAACCGGCTATTAGTGGTTTTTCAGCGCTGATAACCGGTGCATTCAGCGATTGGATTGGACGAAAGAGAGTGATAACGTTTGGCTTTGTCTCTTTAGGATTAGCGTATGCGGTATTAGGATTGACTCCTGAAATGTGGTTTTCATGGTTTTTCTTTTACATAATGGACGGTATAGCGCTAGGGCTTCTTTGGGTGATGTTTATCGTTGTATTATGGGGCGAAATATCACGCCACGGAATTGAAAAGTCATATGCGATAGGTGCAGCCCCTTATTTTCTAACTGGAATAGTTTCTTCGCTCTTAGCTCCATTTACATCCTTTATTCCAAGAACAAGCGCCTTTTCGTTAGCGGCTTTGTTTTTGTTCGTGGCAGTAATTCCCTTGATGTACGTGCCTGAGACTTTGCCTGAAAAAAAGATCAAAGAAAGAGAGCTCAAAATGTATATTGGTGAAGCGAAGAAGATTAAAGAAAAATACGCTTAAGAATAAGGATGTCTCTATTTTTTTGGAAAAGTATGTTCTTTCACATCATACTAACAGGCGAGTGCAATTTAGAATGCAAATATTGTTTCGGCGAAGCACTAGAGGACA
>CAYVGZ010000009.1:0-22931 GCA_964450845.1 uncultured Candidatus Bathyarchaeia archaeon
ACAATTGTTAGAGCATATGCTTAATAATCTTGAATTTTTCAATTAACGGTTGAGGTGGAGATTTGTGGCAAAGGATCCCATATGTGGAATGTACGTTGACGAGAGGACTGCTCAATACAGAGTCACTGTTAGGGGTACTACATACTACTTTTGCAGTCAGACTTGTATGAAAGAGTTTATGGCGCCTGAAGTAGAAATCAGAAGGCTAAAAATGTCCGTGATTCTGGGAGTAATAGTTAGCGTTCCCATAGTTTTTTTGACTTATGTAAGCCTTTTCCCAATGGATGTTAACAATTATATTCTTCTGATCCTAGATACGCCCATTCAATTTGTTTTTGGATGGCGATTTTACAGAGGTACATATGATGCTATTCGGAACAGGATGGGAAATATGGACACCTTAATAGCTTTAGGTACAAGTGCAGCTTGGGCGTACAGCACTGTTGTTACATTTTTTCCGTCATTCTTTCCTTTCAGCGGAGTATACTTTGACACAGCTGCAGTCATAATTACCCTAGTGCTTACTGGCAGATTTCTTGAACACTTAAGCAAGGGCAGAGCTTCTGAAGCTGTAAGAAAACTCATGGATCTTCAACCCAGACTTGCACATGTGATAAGGGGTGAAAAAGAAATCGAAATACCTGTCGAACAGATAGAGGTGGGCGACATGTTCGTAGTGCGTCCTGGAGAGAAGGTTTCGGTCGATGGCATGGTTGTCGAGGGACACTCTTCAGTGGATCAATCTATGATTACGGGAGAAAGCATTCCCGTCGAGAAGAACCCAAATGATGAGGTTATAGGCGGCACGATAAACAAAACTGGCATGCTTAAGGCTAGAGCTACAAAAGTAGGGCAAGACACTACATTAGCACAGATAGTGAAACTCGTCGAAGAGGCTCAGATTGGGAGAGCACCAATACAAAGGCTTGCAGACCGCGTAGCAACATACTTTGTTCCAGCAGTGATCATTATTGCCCTAAGCTCAGCCTTGGCTTGGTATTTCATTGGAAACATCGGACTACAATTCTCACTCCTCGCATTCGTGTCAGTAACGGTAATAGCTTGTCCATGTGCCCTTGGAATAGCCACTCCTGCAGCCCTATTGGTGGGTACGAGTAAAGGTGCCCAAAATGGTATCTTGATTAAAGGTGGGGATCATTTGGAAATCGCCCACAAGACAACAACCGTTGTTTTCGATAAGACTGGGACACTAACTGTGGGTGAGCCTTCAGTTACTGATGTGATACCGTACAGCAAGCATACTGCTGATACCGTTCTCATGTTTGCAGCGTCAGTTGAAAAAGGCTCTGAACACCCATTGGCTGAAGCAATTGAAAAGGAAGCCGCCTCACGTTCTCTCGAATTGGTGAACCCGTCTGAATTTGAAGCGATTCCTGGTAAAGGTGTGAAAGCGGTGGTTCAAGGTAAAGAAATCCTTCTTGGCAACAGAAAGCTAATGGCTGAAATTGGGGTGAACCTTTCTAAAATTGAAGAAAAGACGAAAGAACTTGAGGAAGATGGCAAAACGGTCATGTTCGCAGTGGTCGATGGAAAACTTGCTGGTGTGATTGGTGCAGCCGACACCCTGAAAGAATACGCTGCAAATGCAGTGGCGGAGTTAAAGAAGATGGGCATCGAGGTCATAATGCTTACTGGCGACAATGAGACCACCGCCAAGGCGATCGCAAAAAAGCTTGGTATAGAAAAAATCTTTGCAGAGGTCTTACCTCAGCAGAAAGAAGCTCTCATAGAACGCCTCCGAAATGAGGGAAAAATTGTAGCAATGGTTGGGGATGGGATTAATGATGCTCCTGCCTTGGCCAAGGCTGATGTGGGAATCGCTATAGGTAGCGGAACCGACGTTGCTAAGGAAACGGGTGGAATCGTGCTTGTCAAAGAGGACTTAAGGGACGTTGTTACTGCTATAAAACTTAGCAGAAGCACTGTTAGAAAAATCAAGCAAAACCTCTTTTGGGCTTTTGCTTACAATGCGGCTCTTATTCCCATCGCAGCCGGAGCGTTAGTTCCGTTCTTTGGGGCGCAGGTATACGAAGTGCTTCCATTCCTAGCAGCAGGGGCAATGGCTTTCAGTTCAGTAACAGTGGTGAGTAATTCACTATTGCTTGAAAGGTTTAAACCCTCCTCTTGAAAAATAGGCGATAATATGAGCGCTAGCAAAAAAGAGAACGAGCATGTATCTGACGAAAAGAAAGCGGAAGGCGAGAAAAGGGCTGAGAAATCTCGCCTGGTCGTCTCGGTGACTGGAATGGACTGTGCCACATGTGCCTTCGCAATTGAGAAGCAGGTTAAGAAAATGAAAGGGATAGATGATGTCAAGGCTGCAATAATGCTGAACAAGATCTTTATAGACTATAATCCTAAGCTCGTTGACTCAGCTACGATCAGAAAAGCAATAGACAAAACTGGCTATAAGAGCTATATGACCATAGAGGAAAACCGCTCCCACAATTAAATTTCTCAAAATGCCCGCGCGCTTAAGCGAAAGACTAGTAATCGCAGATAAGAAAAGAGAATAGACATTGTCAATGTGCACGTTCTATTTACTGGCAAACTTCGATGGGTCTTTGTCGAATTTTGTCTTGCAGTATTGGCTGCAGAAATAGTAAGTCTTGCCTTTGTAATCTGATTTAAACTTTGCAGTTTTCTCGTCCACCGCCATACCACAGATCGGGTCCTTTTCCATACTTCCCTTCACCTCCTTCATCTCAAGTGAATGTTGCTCAAGAAAAATAACTGAGAATGAAGATCATGGTTGTTTGGCAATTCACTATGATTCAACTGGCGCTGATTAATGCAGTTTTATCCCCCTGGAGCACCGTGGAATGGCACATTCTTCCAAAGGAGGTCCCACCAGTCAGCTTCTGTTATGGTTTCTCCTCGAACAAGAATTTCCAGCACCATTTTTAAGAGTTCATGATGTCTTTTCTCATCCGCTAAGATAGCGTTTAGAAGAAGCCTAACCTTTGCATTTTCGACTGTGGGCAGTACCTTCTTGATCTTTTTGATGAGCTCCTCTTCCATGCGTATGTGTTTTTCCACAAGTGCCCTTTGCTTGTCGAGATGTTCCTGTGAAAGGGCTTGAGAGACGCTTGTTAACAGTTCAGTGGCTGCAGCATACATTTCTGCATGCTTTACAGAATCTAGGGATATGCCCTTCAAAACTCCCCTTACAGGTGGATTTTTCACATCAACCAAAGCGTTGTTTAGCGAGTCTACAATCTCGTTTTCAACCTTAATCTGCGCCTTCATGAAATTTATCAATTCGTCTTTTGGCTTCAAAATATTCGCCTTCATCCCTTAAAACATGTCAAGTTATATGCATAAGTCTTTCGGCAATTTCCTTTCCAAATTCCTTGCACTTTTCTAGTCCAGTTTGATCTGGCGTGTATCTGATTAGAAGTGGGGGTTCGATTACTTGCATTTCAAATTTGTTTTTTATGATTTCAAGAGCCAGTTTTGGTGCTTCACCGCTCCATCCATAAGAACCAAAGGATGCTCCGATTTTACCTTTCAAGTTGACGTTTCTTACCGCTGCCTCTTCGAAAAGCATCTTTATGTCGACGGTCATATCGTGGTGATAGGTGGGAACTCCAACTATTATGGAATCGAAGTTGTTTAGCGTTTCTGGTGCTACATAATAATTCAGTTCTGCTTCCATTTTTGGAACTGTCCTTGCTCCTTCTGCTACGGCTTTAGCCATTTTTTCAGTGTTTCCGGTTCGGCTGTAATAGAGGATAAGAATTTTAGCCATAGGGCATCATCACATTAGTTCCTTAGTGCAAGTAAAGAATATGAAACTTCTCCTTACAGCCCGTGATGGGAGTTGATCCCCTAACATGTTGAGGCTAACGCTTTTCTTCTTTCTTCGGCTCGCATGGGTTGTTGACTCCTTTGTTTTTTGAATAAAAAAGATTTTTGCAACATATTTTAGCCAAGAATCCAAAATCAAGAGTTGGCATTCATAATAGATATGCTCAAGCGAGGACATAAAAAGGAATAAGCCTAGTGATAAATTTGAAGAACGCCCTTGCTAAAACAAAATCGCTACTAGCTTTAGCATTGCTTGTGCTCGTAGTTTTCATGGGGAGTCTAGAATTGAAAGTCAAGGCATATACCTTTTTTCAGGAGTACCAAGAGTACGTTCACAACTACTTGAATTTTGGAGATTTAGGAAATTGGACGTATGTGGAGAAACCTATGTTTCCAGTGTTATTCAATACCTCTCAGATACAGATAGGTCAAAACTGGAGCGTAATATGTCCACTCAGAATGAATCGTAGTTACCATATTTATTGTTATGGCGAATGGGTAAACAACGGGTCAGACCCCAAAACGGATTATGACATTTATGTTTACAATCCCTTGGGCGAAATGGAAGGCTATCACACTGAATCTGCTGGGCTACCTGAGCACTTGGGAACAACTGTAGATGAAGCTTTCTTTGTGCCGAAATATTCGGGAAACTATACTTTCGTCATAAACAACGACCCTAAAGAAAGCAACGGTGCTGAACAGGCGACATTTATGGTAATTGAAAATGTTGAATGCAATGTTTGGCATGAGCACTATGTGAAAGGAAAGGACAATGATAGTTTGCCTGTTTTGAACACGAGTTGGGCTTACGAATTCTTGACTGAAAGCAAGCATATAGAAGTGTGGGTTAAGGTTCCAGAATCATTAGACATGTACGAAGCTAGGGTTTATTTAATGGTTGATTCTAAGTCAAAAGAGCGAACTGTTTTGAACGGGGTTCCATTGGCTTGGGAGCCTGGACTTTACGCCGAGAGAGACAAAAGCTATGGCGGCTATAACCTGGAAAGCAAGGAATATCGGGGCGTAGCCTTTTCAAGCTGCGAATTCCCTGGGCAAGACATGTTCTTGAACTACACTTCTCCAAATAGTGGAAAAAGCCTTTATCATCTAGTTATTATAGGCGAAGTCGGCTCGGGAACAATAGAATTCCTAGTAAAAACGGAATTTGATAATACATATCTGAAACCTTTGACTGTTCCTGAGAGAGTGCATGCAGATAATGACACCCTTGTTGCTTATGTCTCAAATTCGACGGACTTGGAAGGCGCAACCTTGGAATATTCAACTAATGGCTGGATAAACTCGACTGTAATCGAAATGGAGATTTTAGACAATAGAATCTGCACAGCAACAATTCCAAGGCAACCTGCCGGCACAATTGTCAACTATAGGGTCGAAGCAAATGACACTCTGAAAAATGTTCTTGTTGCCAACAAAACTTATCCAGTTAAGAACGAACTAATGCTCAATCTGACTCTGGCTCAAGAGGTCGTCACTCTAGGCGAAAACGTAACCGTCTTGGGCAACGCGACAACAGTGAATAGAACAGTTCCTATAACAATCTATTTTAGCTCAACAAACGGCACCAAGCAAATAGTCTGCTACACGAACGCAAATGGCACTTTCAGTGCAAGCTTTAAGCCTGAAGTCCTTGGAATGTGGGAAGTACAAGCAAGGTTCGATGGAGATGTTTTTTTGTATGAAAATGTGAGCCAATGGGTTTCAGTTGAAGTTAGGGAGCCATCCATATTGGTGAAGTATTCGCTCTATATAGGTGGAGGAATAGGTGCAGCAATCGTAGTGATTGCTATTGTTTTCTGGAGAAGATCAAAAGAATAACGGTTCTCTTTGTTTGTATGCGTGCAACAGCGTATAGCCCCTCTATTTATAGGCAAATATGGTCCTGTTAGGAAAACTCTAACATCTATGGGACTCATTAAGACGACTTACTGCGGATACTAAACAGGATATTTTGTCATTAGAGAACCTTGGAAAATCTAAGAACATAAAACTTATAGCTGAACCTAAAGAACTAATAAGAATTGTCAAAGGTGAAAAGACATAGAGAAGTTAGATAAGAAAGTAGAATATGTTATGGGAAGCAAAACTGACAGATGGCATTGGTGTAAGAATTGCACACAATACCCCATGTATGTCTACCAAAGACGCACTGGTTCTAGACCTCGTTCTAACCTCTGTAAACAATGCAAAGCAAAAGAAGACAACAAAGATTGCACAGCATAAAGACCTAACCTGGAGAATATTCATTTAGACAGATTTTAAATTTGCATAAAAATCAGAACAAACTAGGGGTTCAATATTGGAGCTGGGGATGGGAGTTGAACCCACATATAGCGGCTCTGCAGGCCGCCGCCTGAACCGTTCGGCCACCCCAGCATCATAAAACTCTAACTCAAGACCTATAAATGTTTGTTCAGTCCATTCCAATCTTCTTGATGACTTCTCTGTAAACGTTCAAAGCTAATTTTTCATCGTCAACATTTTTTATTAGCATGCGTCCACCGTTGAAGAGGCTGACTTCAAAATTTTCATAATCAAAAATAATTGCCAGCTGGGACTTTATGCGAACCTTAAAATGTCGTCTAACAGATTCGTAAACTTCGTTAAGATTCAATTTTAATGATTTTTCAGGGTTTACGTTAACAGTGTTTCGTCCGCACAGCCAAACAAGTTTTTCTTCCGTTTTTGGAAAAGCTATAGTGCCTTGGCATACTGGACAGTTTTCTCTTTTAAAAATGTCTATTGTGGTGAAGTACATGTCGCTGAAATCGCAAATCATTAGTTTGCCCTTCAAAGCAGAGCCTATTCCTGTCAAAACTTTTATGGTTTCCATAGCTTGCAAGGTTCCAATGATTCCGGGAGTAACTCCAAGCACACCTCGAACATCGCACGTTAACACATCACTGTCTTCGATGTTTGGAAGAACGCATTCTAGACACGGCGTCTCTGGTGGAGCAAAAACAGAAAGATTCCCCTCAATTCCTATGGCTGCCCCAAAAACATAGGGAATTCCAAGCTTTGCGCACGCGCGGTTAACCAAATAGCGGGTACGCATATTGTCCAAGCCATCAACAACACAATCCATTTTAGAAAGAAGTTGTTCAACATTTTTTGCGTTTAGGTTTTCAGGGATAGGCTCAACTTTCACTAGAGGATTGATTTTTTCAAGTCTCTTCGCCGAAACTTCAACCTTCGGATAATGCAAATCATCAGGGGTATACAGAACCTGCCTATGTAGATTATGCAATTCTATAGTATCTTGGTCTATCAAACGTAAGCATCCGACTCCAGAAAGAGCTAAATAAAGTGATGAAACCGTACCTAATCCACCAAGTCCGACAACAGCAACCCTTGACTTTGCAAGTTTTCTCTGCCCTTTCCTGCCGAGTTCTCTTAAAATCATTTGGCGACTATAAAATTCGTCATACATTGATTTTTTCTGTTTCTCAGGCATTTCGCACGGTCTCCTCATTTAAATTTGCTCAATCAGTTTTATATCTACCCTTCTTCAAAAACTGCTTTTCATAGATTTCCCTAACCCTTTGCACAGTGTCTGCCTCTTCCGGACTTTTGTCTTCTCTTAAGCGGTTTATTCTCGCAAAACGCAAAGCCATCCCACACTTGTATTTCGGGCTTTTCTGAATCTCGTTGTATGTCACTTCAACCACTATTTTTGGAACCACAAACACTTTTCTAGGCTCTTCTTTTATGACTAGTTCTTTAAGCCGCTTAGTCATTTCGATAATTTCCACATCTGTTAATCCCTTAAATGTTTTACCAACCGTCAAGAATTCACTGGTTTCAGCATCTCGCGCCGCCAAATAATAGTCTGAAAGCCACTCATGTCTTCTACCATAGCCGTACTCAGCCGCAACAATCACCAAATCTAAAGGCTCAAGAACTAGCTTTATCTTAAGCCAACGTTTTCCACGGGTTCCAGGCGTGTATGGGCTGTCAAGTTTTTTCGCCATAAGCCCTTCATGTCCAGCATCTATGGCTTTTTTTAGAAACTGTTCCGCTTCATCAGTCTTATCTATCACCATCTGTTCCGTTAGTGGTATTTCTCCAGCGTTTTCAGCCAATATCTGTCTTCGCTGTAAGTAAGGAACTGAAATTAGACTTTCACCATTAAGGTATAGAACGTCAAATAGGTAAAGCTTCACTGGAATTTTTTCAGTCATGTCCTCTATTGCGTGAACCCTTTTGAACCTGCGCATTAAATGTTGGAAGGGAATGGGAAGGCCAAGGTTGTCAACAGCTATGACTTCACCTTCTAATATCACTTCTTTTGCCCTAATGTTTTTTCTAGTTGTTTCGACGATTTCTGGTAAGCTTTCAGTTACATCCGTTAGTCTTCTGCTAAAGATTCTCACTTCGTCGCCGAGCTTGTGAATCTGAACCCTAGCCCCATCCAGCTTGTATTCGAAGGCTGTTTTTCCATTATGCTCCTTCAAGGCTTCAGCAACGTCATCTGCCATCTGAGCTAGCATAAGCCTAACGGGCCTGAAAACTCTGAACCCAATTTTCAATAAACCTCCTTTGCCTTCCATTTTGGCTATGACAGCAACTTCTCCTATATCGCCAATAGTCATGCTTGCCTTCTGCACAACTTCCAAAGGAATTTGGAAGGCTTTGGAGACTGCCTGCTCCATTAATCCTTCATAGAAGCCAGTTCGCATCTCGCCAATGAAAATCTTGACCAAATATTTGGCTTCCGCTGGTGAGGCTAAGCTTAACAACGCTTCTATTAAACGCTCTTTCTTTTCCCTCGAACCATATCCAGTGGCTTCAGCTATAGCCTTTAAACTACGTCTTACCTCTGCTATCGTTAATGTTCTCTCGAAAAGCGTTGCTTGCCTCTTGACCTTGCTTTCTTCAAAAACAGCTTTTGTAGCTGAACCTACATCGCCGGTTTTACTGAAAGCTTCCATAAAAACGCTCCATTCAACCCCTGTTATGCGTTTTATTATTTCGCTTAGGGTTGCCCAACTAACCTCAAGGGTTTCTTGGCTCCATTTTGGGAAAGGTCTTCCAAGAATCATGGAAACGGCGGGCTCAACTTCCTGAGATTCCAAATTTTTTAGGAAATCTGCAACGAGGTCTATCATTATAAGTCGCTTACTTGTGGCTTCCAGTTTTTCGCATAGTTCAGCCAGAGCTTTGAAAGGTGTTTGCATAAACGTTGACCTTTAGAATACACTTAATTTTCAGTTATTAACTTAAAGAGATAAACATTGTTTTGACGGATAAGGGGAAAAAGAGGTTTTTGATGTTTTTTCTGTGTTAGAAAGAAGCTTCTAGCTTCGCTTTCACTTCTTTTATTTTCTTCTCCATTTCCTTGGCTTTCGCTTTTTTCTTCATGGCTGTGTAGCAGTCTCTTGCGTATTCTAGGGCGCTGGCTCCAAATCTGTCAAATCCTTTTTGGAACGACAGCTCGGCGGATTTCAGAAAATGTTCAACAGCCGTTTCATAATCCTTAAGGGCATACGCGCATTCACCAGCCTTGTAAAGCATGGATGTAGAGTCAAAATAGTTTTGTACTTTATGATATAGCTCTGCGGTTCGCAGGAAAACTTCCTTAGCCTCTTTGTATTTGCCAACTTCGTAAAGTGTGTTAGCATCCTTATGCATTTTAACTGGGT
The DNA here is from genome assembly GCA_964450845.1 of uncultured Candidatus Bathyarchaeia archaeon. Classification (GTDB taxonomy): domain Archaea; phylum Thermoproteota; class Bathyarchaeia; order Bathyarchaeales; family Bathycorpusculaceae; genus CAVZKK01. Next base: position 9,498 of record CAYVGZ010000009.1, read on the forward strand.
CTTCTTTCACTTTTTCTTCACTCATGATTCTCAACTCGCAAGTTGCTATTTATCAGCATAGGACTTACATTTAGGCTTTCCCATTTCAAGCAGTTCAGACAATACTATTAAGAGGAATTAAAAACATTAAGATCTAGCGGCGATAATTATGAGACATGAAACCTTGGAGAAACACATATGAAAATTTGTGATGCCCACGTTCATCTAGGAAAGTCAGGTCCTTGGCAACCATATGCCAATCCGACAATCTATGTGAATGAGCTCATTAGCCTCTTTGACAAATACAGCGTTGAAAAAGCAGTTGTTTTTCCAAACCCCAATGTAGGCGATGAATACCCCAAAATGAATAATTACATTGCAAATTGCGTAAATAAATATCCTAGGCGTTTTATCGGGTTTGGGCGTGTTGACCCGCGAAGAGAAGACGCTGTAAAAGAGTTAAAGCGTATAAAAAATGGTTTAGGCTTAACCGGGCTTAAGCTACATCCAATGGTGGAGTGCTTTAGGCCAGATCACCCGTTTTTCAGCAAGTTTTTCCAAAAAGTTAACGAATTAAGTCTTCCCACATTATTTCATTCGGGTGATGGCTTTTCATCAGTAGGGCTTATCTTAAAAATTGCTAAAAAATATCCAAAACTGCCCATAATTCTAGGTCATTTAAGGGAATCAGCCATCAATGCCTTAAAAGAATGCGAGAACGTTTACGTTGAAACCTCTGGCACCTTACCTGAATTTATTGAATTCTCAGTGGACACAGACGAAGACAGGATACTGTTTGGTTCTGACGTTCCATATTATCGTTATCCAACTCAAATAGCAATCGTTGAAGCTGCGGAAATTTCCCAAAAAGCTAAGAGAAAAATTTTCTTTGAGAACTTCCAGAAAATGTTTAGCTGAAATAAAGGGGATTGACACCTTAATTTAATGGAGTAGAATCATGGCTCTTAAATGTGTTAAATGTGGTCTAGAATTTCCATTGTTTCCTCCACAACACAAATGTGAAAGGTGTGGAGGAGCTTTAGAATACGAGCTTGATTTGCAAAAAGATAGTAAAATTAAATTTTCGGGTCAGATGCGCTTTTGGAGGTATAAACCTTTACTACCGCCAGTAAAACATTTAATAAGCCTAGGCGAAGGAGGAACTCGGCTTCACAAGGCGGAAAGACTTGCTAAGACTATGGGCTTAACGGATTTGTATCTAAAGGATGAAACCCGAAACCCCACAAACTCCTATAGGGACCGTGCAGCCGCTCTCTTAACATCAAATGCTATGGACTTTCAATATGACACGTTAATCTGTGCGACAAATGGAAATTTGGGCGCTTCTCTCGCTGCTTATTCTGCAAAGGCTGGGTTAACCTGCCATGTGATTGTGCCAAAGATTGTTGATGTTGGAAAACTGGCTCAAATGCTTGCATATGATGCTGCTATTGAAGAGTCTGGCGAGATTCTTGACGATTCCATACGCAAGGCTAACGCTCTGGCGAAGGAAACAGGTTGGTATCAAGCAACTGCAGAGCTAAATCCTCTTGCAATTGAAGCGCAGAAAACAATTTCATATGAGGTAAGTGAACAGTTTGGTGTTCCAGAATGGTTTGTGGTTCCAATGGGAAGTGGCGGAACCATTTATTCTATTTGGAAGGGCTTCCAAGAGCTTGAGCAGCTTGGGATAACGAACTCTCTGCCAAAAATGGTTGGCGTTCAACCAGAAGGATGCGCATCCATAGCTAAAACATTCATGGGAGGACGCTCCAAATTGACAAAAACGCTGAACCCCTCCACTCATGCGCTTGCTGTTTTGGTGGCGGAACCGCTACAAGGTGAATTAGCAATAAAAGCATTAAAGGAATCGAGTGGTTTGGCTTTGACTGTTTCTGATTCAGAAATTTTTGCAGCGGAGCTTCAGATAGCCAAACTTGAAGGAATGTTTGCAGAACCAGCAAGTTCAGCCACAATCGCTGCTTTAAAAAAACTTGTGGCAGAAGGAAAAATGCGTAAGCACGACAGCGTTGTATGCCTCATTACAGGAAGCGGGCTCAAAGCCACGGATGTGCTTCAAGGCTTAACCAAAAAGCAAAAAACGGCAGGCGTAGGCTTAGAGTTAAGCACAAAAGAGAAAATACTGCGAATCCTAAGCAAAAGAGACACATATGGCTATGATCTGTGGAAAAAACTCGGAAAAACCATGACCAGAGCCGCCATATACCAACACTTGAATGAGCTTTCGGAAAAAGGATTAATTGCAGGCTACACAAAAAATGAGAGAAAATTCTTCAAGGTCACAGAACGTGGAAAAAGAGCTTTGCATGCGATTGAAGATTTGAAGCTTTTAATGTAATTTGAATGTTATTTCTCTCATTTAAAGGCGATAAATTAAAATAGTATAGTTATAACTAAACTATTCTCTGGAGGGAGCTGCATGCTGTCTTCAAAAACTATGATGAAGAGTCCCATTCAGCTTGGAGTTACCGGTGTTTTTACGGCTCTCGTATGTGTGGTAACCATGATTTTTTCAATTTACGTGCCAAGCACGAGAGGATTCTTTAACGTTGGCGAAACCATGGTGTATATAACGGCGTTGCTTTTTGGCCCATTTGTAGGCGCTTTCGCCGGTGGCGTGGGTTCAATGTTTGCCGATGTGCTTCTCGGCTACTACTACTTCGCACCAGCAACTTTGGTCATTAAAGCATTAGAAGGAGGATTGGTAGGTTTCTTAAGCCGCAAAAAACCTCTTTTCTCTAAGTATCACACAAGGCGCGAATGGAAAATCTTTACTCTTGAGATTGGAGTGCTTGTCGGAGCTCTAGTGAGCCTTATAGGTTTCCTGTACTACAGCGGCATCGTGGAATTATACTCTGGCATTCCTCCACCAGAAAGTCCCACATCGACAATTTTTATTCCAATGGAATTCTGGCTGGGTTTGGGTGCTTTTGTTGCATTATTGATAGCAGTCATAGGCTTTGTTTCTGAACCAGAAATCGGATGGACGGTTATCTCCATAATTTTTGGAGGGTTGCTGATGGTTTTTGGCTATTTTCTTTACGAACAGTTTTTCCTCGGAGTTTTGGCGGTCGCTGAAGTTCCTATAAACATCGGACAAATGACAGTTGGACTAATCGTAGCAACACCAATAGTAAAAATCATTCAGCGTGCTTTGCCACAACTTAAAAGCTAGCTATCTTTAAAACTCTCCTCAGAGGGCAGAAAAATGAAGTTGCCATTAGGAAAAATCCCAATAGAAATTTTGAGGAATGTCATTTTCCAAAACCTAGGTTCAAAACGCAACGAAGTTGCTTTAGGCCCTTCTGCAGGATTTGACGGTGCAGTCATAAACGTTGGAAACAAGTCCTTAATTGTCTCCACGGATCCCATTACAGGAGCAATGGAGCAAATTGGCTGGCTTGCCGTAAACATTAATGCAAACGACATCGCCACCTTTGGTGTCGAACCAGCTTTCTTCCTTTCATGCATTTTGCTTCCTGAAAAAGAGAATAGGCAAATGGTTGAAACAATATCTGTCCAAATGGACAAAGCTGCTAAAAAATTGGGCATGGCTATTGTTGGAGGGCACTGCGAAGTAACTCCTGGACTGACTAACCCGATAGTTGTAGGCTGCACAATGGGCTTAACAGAAAAAGGAAACTACGTGACAGCAGGAGGAGCTAAACTAGGAGACAAGCTTATATTAACAAAAAGCGCTGGAATCGAAGGAACCGCAATTCTCGCGGCAGACAGAGAAGAGCAGTTAAAGAAGGCATTAAAGCCTAAAATGTTGCAGAATGCCAAAAAATTCTATGACAAAATAAGCGTCGTTAAAGATGCACTTACAGCTTTCAAGACAGGCGGCGTAACTGCTATGCACGATCTGACAGAAGGAGGTGTAAGCGGGGGAATCCACGAAATGGCAGACGCATCAAACCTAAGCGTAAAAATATTTGAAGAAAAAATCCGTATTCAACCAGAAACCAGCAAAATATGTGAATTTTTTCACATTGATCCCTTGCAACTCATTAGCTCAGGAGCGCTGCTCATTTCTGCTAAGCCAGAATTTGCAGACAGGATTATTGGAGAATTGGAGCAGAAGCAGATTCATGCTTCTATAATCGGCGAATTTTTGGAGAAATCGCGTCGTCGCTTGATCGTAAGGGAAGACGGTGAAACTCGAGCTTTACCTAGACCAGTATCTGATCATCTTTGGCTTGCCCTTCATGGGGAATTTCCAGAATTTTTGTTCAAAACCTGAAGGAACCAATATAATATGAAAAATGGATAATAAAAGACGTATTTCGGAATATGTGAATAAGCCAAACCGCATCTCATTTCTAGGGAAGCCAGCGAAATGCTTTCCCTTAGAGTCCAGTCCGCACTTGGCCTAAAATGCAGGCAGTAAATGTCATCGCCTACTACAACTTTGTAGCCCTTCTTTTTGATCCAGTTTGTGATATACGCATCTTCATAAGCATGTAATCGCTCTGGAATTCTAATATCCTTTACGAGTTCGTGGCGGATCAAGGTGTCATGCATACCACCACGAAGGTTGAAACATTCTCTTGCAATAAGAAGGAGTGATCTTAAAAATAGCTTGTTTTTAACGTTTGGGATGACATCGATGTTTAATCCCCAAAGCGCCCCTAATTCTTTATCAATGTATTTTTCGGCTTTCTCAAACCAGCCCTCACAAAGAATAACGTCGCTGTCTACAAACATAAACCACTCTGTTGTTACCTCTTCTATACCCCTTTCTCTCGCTTTAGCCCTTGAACCTTTTTCCGAAATAATTGTAACGTTCCCATATTTTCTGTTAAATTCATTCAAAATTTTCAATGTGTTGTCAGTTGAGAACCCATCAACAACTATTAAACGTTTAACAGGCACATTTTCATAAATTGATCTTAGGCTTTTAAATAGCAAATGCTCACTGTTCTTTGTAAGCATAACAACATCTATTGGTTCCAAGTGATCCTCTCCATCACTTCTGGGTCAGGTGTTCAATGTCTAAACTATGGTAATTTACCTTGTACATCACAGATTGCAAAGGATGTGGCATAATTGTCCATTTAAGCAATTGTAATATATACCTTTTTTATCAAATGCCCTCTCTGGATATTTAATCTCTAACACATAATCTTATTTGGATGACAAGTAACTAATAAATCACAGGATGTGCACTATTGGCTATAGGTTTGGAAAAGGCTGCCAGCATTCTCGTTCGTTCTCTTACACCTAACAGGCCTTATCATGTGCAGTGGATGGTTACGAGGAAATGTAACTATCGTTGCAAAGGGTGCAATGTTTGGCGGGAGCAAGATACAAAGGAATTATCAACGGAGGAAATCAAAAAAGGTTTGGACATACTTAGGGAACTTGGAGTCATAGAAGTTGTCATATCTGGAGGAAACCCGCTTTTAAGAGAAGACATCAATGAGGTTATTGAATATGCTTCACGTTTTTTCGTTACCACAGTATATGATAATGGCAGTATGGCTGCAGAAAAAATTGATGCTTTACGTAGTGCAGATTTTGTTGCAATCTCTATAGACAGTTTGGACCCAAGAAAAAATGATTGTATTAAAGGAGTTAAAGGTGCTTGGGAAAAAGCCATGGAAGCCGTTGAGAAGCTGCATGAGGAAGGAATTTCTGTGAGTGTGTCACCAACAATATCGCAGCTTAACCTATACGAAATTGTTGATTTCACCAAATTTTTCTTGGGAAAAGGTATCCCGCTTTGGTATTGCTTATACTCCTATGATTCTTCTGAGGATGCAGGTCAGCTTTTTAAAATCGGTAGGAAAAATGACGAGTTTGTAATAACTGATAAAAAAGCAATGGTTGAACTCTGTGATTTCCTTATTGAGATGAGGAGAAAAAACAGCAACATTCTCATGACAACCAAAATACTAGAAACTGTTAAGAATATTTACTCAGAAAGCAGAAGAACGTGGAAGTGCCGCGCACTTCAGAATTTCTTTGTGATAGATCATTTAGGCAATGTTGCTGGTTGCCATCTTCATAAACCAGTAGCTTCAATTTTTGATTTGCCTAGGGTCTGGAACAGCGAGAAGTTTAATACCTTACGTAAAATTTACAGCGAATGCACTCAATGCACTTACCTTTGTTACATTTTTTATTCTCTTCATGGCAGTGTTCTCGGTAACCTACAGATAGCTCAAGATCAGTGGAAAAACGCGAAACTGTTTTTGAAGAGAAACAACCTTAAGCCTCTAGGTTTGGTAAAACAGCCATAACATCCACCATTTTCTTAACAAGCATTTGATCGAATCCATGTATTTGATCGAATCCATGTTCTTCTTCTGCGTTTACGATTAGAACTGTTTGTCTCATTTTGGTTTGCATAACGGGGGCATCTTTCATTATTAATCTAGGTCCTGCATCCCTATGCTTTTTCAGTTCGAAAAGGGCGGGCAAAAACATAATGAAAATGAAGGTTGAAACTCCAAGAATTAAAACAATAAACGTTGTTAAAGTCGGAGTCGGAATCATCCTAATCTTTTCAAGATTTATCTCGATTCGTAATATAACTGTTTCCATTTCCTAAGTGGACGGTTTTATCCCAGTGGTGATGGTTTTTTCGAGAGACTTTTGATATAAGCAAGTCCACAAAGGCTTTTGTGCATATAGGAACATTGTATAAGAAAGTGAAGATTAACAAAGGAATTAACCATTGCGCTCTAGTTCTGCCGTCTAGATATGCACCGATTCCTACTTCGAAAAATGGAGCAAAATTCCCCACACAGCTGTAGAGCGAAATCGGTACTAAAGCCAAAAACATGCCCAACCATTGCGGAGATTTTAAGAAAAATAGTAGAACGCTTATGATCCACGAAAGTAGGACTAGAATCGGTATAAAATACACGTTCAATAGGAATAACCCATCAACCTTTTCTCTAAACCTTAAATTGTCGCTTTCTAAAACTTTTAGCGAGTGTTTGAAAGCACACTGCATATGTCCCTTAGCCCATCTGTATCTCTGCTTCCAATAAGCCCGCCAGCTTTCAACTGCTTCCTCATAACATTCTGCCTCATTGACATAACGAATCTTGTAACCTGCAAGATATAGACGAAAAGTTATGTCCGTGTCCTCTGCTAATATAAATTCATCCCATCTGCCCAACGATTCTAATAAGTCACGTCTGAATCCTGCTACAGTTCCTCCAAGCTGTGTGATTAATCCCAAGGTATCTCGCGCTTGTTGGTCAACACGGTATCCGCCTATCCTTTCTAGTGTGACAAGTCTTGTTACAATGTTTTGCGGTTCATTTAGAACAGTGACTCTGCCCTGCACCGCCCCAACTTTAGGGTCAGCGAACTCCTTTGTAAGTTTTTCCAGAATATCCCTTTGCGGGTAATAATCTGCGTCGAAGCATAAGATGATTTCACCTTTCGCATGCTCCAATCCAGCGTTTAAGGTTGAAGCTTTCCCGCGCCCTCCTTCTTTCTCACTTCGGTGTATAACTTTAATGTGACTATATGCCTTTGAGTACTGTTCCGCTATTTTCCCTGTGTCATCTGTTGAGGCGTCATCAATGACTATTATTTCCATTTTATCTTTCGGGTAAGTCAGTTCACTCATTCTTTGAAGTGTTCTTCCGATAACTTTTTCCTCATCGAGCGCTGGAATCAGAATGGACACTGTTGGTTGATAGGCTGCGTTTCCTGCAGTCACATCCTTTTCACGCTTTTGAGGGTTTTTGAGAACTATTAGAGTGAAGATGTAATGTCGGATAAGGTAGGCTATCATTAGAGTCGCTAAAATTAGGAAAAATATTTCCAAAATTTGAATTATCAAACATCAGCCGCCTGCTTTTTGTTTTTTAGAGTTAGTTAACGCTGTTAGGCTTAAGGACCAGAACGAAACAATCCACACGAGATTTACGAAGGGACTCAAAATTATATATAAACTGTTGAAGAACCCTCCAAGATAGTAAGCAACCGTACAGGCAAACAAGGAAAACAGGTAATTCCAAAATAAACCAACAACATTACCAATTAACAGCATGGATATTTTCCTCGTTAATGTCCCATCTAACGGAAAAGTCAATGAAACAAATAGGAAATTAAAAATTATAAGCATATAAACTGATTCGTTGCTGACGAAGAAAGAAAATAAAAGCACGTAGGAAATGATCGCTACTATGAAAAATCCAAAAAGTAAATGATCAATCCTCCAACTATTTTCTTCCATTCTGAAACCTACTTTTACACTAACTTCACGAAGTTAATTATAGAAAAACAATATAGAAGATATTTCTAGAAGAGTTTTAAAACTTTCGCACGAATCCGTTAATTCTATGTTTTATCGAAAAATTTGCTGTTATTGGAATTAATGACGACATTACTTATTACTTTACACAGAACTTGGAACACTTCTTCGCTGTTCAAATTGCCTGTGTCCAAAATTAATTTGAATGGTGTGAAATCTTCTCCTAGGCTGAAGCCGTAAAGTTTTTTGTAAATAGTCTTTGTCTGCTTCTCCTTGTTTCTCAACGCTTTTAAGGCCTCCTCAAAGCTTATTCCGTCTCTATTGGCTATTCTTTCTGCCCTTTTCTCTGGAGAAGCCTCCAACCACACCTTAAAGCCTTCTTTGAGAAGCCATGGCATAGTCCAGCTATCTAAGATTACATTTCCTTCCTTTGCCAATTCTAAAAATTTCCTATCAACTGCCTCGTCAAATTTCGGGTCTTTACCTCTTCTTTCTAGAAAGCGCATTCCTTCCTTGCTTTCCCACCATCCACGTTCAAGGTGTTTGTAGTTTTTTTCTATGGCTAAGGCTTTTAATGCGTTTCCGCCAGAACAGTATTTGAGCCCATATTTTTCAGCAAGCTTTTTCGCTAAAGTGCTTTTTCCGCTTCCAGCCAGTCCACAGATGCAAATAACTACATGTTCTTTGATTTTCTTTTTTGCTTTTTTACCTTGAATCATCGATTTGCCTCAAAATTTAATGTTTAAATGGTTCTTGCAGCATGCTTTAGAGCGTTTTTAAGACAGTTGTGACATATGTTTCCGCCGTAGAGGCGCCAAATCCTTCTTTTACTTCGGTTAAGTTTGCGTATTTCCACAGGGGTGAGATGTGCTATCCCAGTTAAGGGTTGGCCGCAAACACCGCATGAAGGCGTTGATGCCATTTCTTTTTTGTAGTAGATTCGGTTTCTGCCGCCTGGCGATTGTTTTTTCAGGCGTTTTTTGCTTCTGGTTCGTAAATGTGGTTGTGGCATTGTTTCGCTTCCTATTCTATTGGCATGATGCCTAGTACACGGGATGAAAGTGTTCCAAAGAGAAAAGAACAGATGAAATACCACAAAAATACGGTTATTCCTCCAATGCCTGGAATATATGCCACAATATTGTCTCCATATATGGGCATCAGTATAAGCCACCAAACGAAGATGTAGCTGAAGGAAAGCCCAAACAAGACTAGCTGAGGTTTAGCCATTTTTTTCTGCATATTAAGGATTTGCGACTCCTTCTTTTTCAATTTTTCAACGAGTTTCTTATCATTCTTGCGCATTGCTTGAGTCATCTGGGCACGATATTCTGAAGTTTCTTTCTGCATTGTTCTATATTGTTCCCAGCCGACAAATCGGCTTATTAGAAGGCGGTTAATTGAGGAGTTTAGAAATGAAATAGTTATGCAAATTAACATTATTACAAAGGTGGCTACCGGTGCGGTGTCCGGCGTCAAGGAGAACAATCCAATGAAGTTCATTATCGCTCCCTCTCCATCATTTTAGGATTTCTTAGCCTTTCTTCTTCCTTTTGGCATTAATAACTATTTTCGTTGTTGTGCTTGTCAAAACTGCGAATTATTCAGTCGTAGCCTTGAAAACAGCAATCATTCTTTGAACGTCCAGCCAAAAAAGAGAGCGCTTCTGATTTTAGCGGCGCACCCGTGGTTTTCACTAGCCTCCGAATATTCGCCTAAAGGCTGGATACATTTCGGCTGCTCTTTCTTGCATTAATAGTTCATAATACTGATAAATTATTCCCACAGAAAGCAGAATACCCATTCCTGAACCAAAGACTCCGAAGAAATCTGAAACGCCTGCAACCAGCGCTACAATTATTGCACCAAGAACTGTGACAGTGGGAATATAACGTTTGAGAATCGATTCAACAGCTTTTCCAGATCGTCTATATCCAGGAATCTGCATGCCAGCGCCAACAAGCTGTTTAGCTATAGTTGACGGTCCTAAGCCGCCAACCTCGAGCCAAGTAAGCGAAAAAATAATACAAAAAACACTAAGAATTCCAATGTAACCAAAAGCTCTATCTGGACGCGCCACGACATCGGCGAGGCTGTGCGGTGAGGTTACATAGTACACGAGCCCTCCGACGGCTTCAGCTGTCTGTTCTGTGCTTCCTTCAGGAGTTATCCATTTATACTGTCCCAGAAGGTCAAGCCAGAAGTTTTGTCCAGGGGGAGGTTGTCCGTTCATATTCCAGAAGATTTGTGAGAACAAATATACATTAGCGAAGAGAGCGGACGCAAAAATTACTGGAAGGTTAGATACATATAAGAGCTTTATAGGGTATCTGCTACGAAAACCTTTGTAACCAGCGTAGGATAATGGCAACTCTACTCTTACTCCTTCCATATAGATTATGATTAGAAAAGCAACAATTGTAGCTATGAATCCCAATAAAGATGGATATGAACCTCCTCCAAATACCCACCAGTTTATCGACTCGCTCCCAGTAAAAACTAATGTGAGAGCTCCGACGAATAAACCGGTTCCTGGGGAGAAGCATTGCCAGAGAATCTGCTGTGCAACGCCAGCCATGATGAAGAGGCTTATGCCGCTGCCGAATCCCCAACCCTTTTGAACAAGCTCATCCAATAGCATAATAATAACTCCGGCTGCCAAAAGCTGCATGAAAATAAGTATTCTAGTTGTGCCTGACAAGTCACCGTACATTCCGCCGATTATGTAGGCTGATGCTTGAACACCAGTCAGAATTATTGAAAAGACTTTGCTTGCTGTTGTAAATAAGCCTCTGTCCTCAGGCTTTGACATGTCACACTCTATCATGGCGGAACCAACCAACAGCTGCAGTACTATTCCCGCCGTAACTATTGGACCTATCCCAAGCTCCGTTAACTTGCCCCTGCTAGAAGCAAAAATTATTGAAAGGGGAGCAAGTTGCTGGATTTGTGTAGTCGGTATACCTACAAGCCAAATCTCAGACATTACCAAATAGACGATTAGCACAAGTGCTGTCCAAAAGATTTTCTCGTTAAAGCTGACTCGGCGTTCTGGGGCCTTAATTTCAGGAATACCCCTTGCAATGGGTCTGAACAGGCTTAAAAATCTACCAGCCATAGGTTAACATCTACGCTCCATGTTTTTGAACTTCCGTCAATATTTGTCCGCCAGCTTCTCTTATTTTTTCGGCAGCCGAATTCGAGCATGATGGCACTTTAACGATCAGCGGCTTTGTGACTTTTCCAGTACCAAGAAGCTTAGTGTAACCGAGGCTTTCTAAGTTTATGAATTTTCCTTCTTCCTTCTCTACCCAAAATTTCTGAGCTATTTCGTCAAGTTTCCCGACGTTTATGACATTTACTTTTTGCCTAAGACTTTTAGGTGAAGTGAATCCTTTCTTGCCGAAATAATCTGGTTCGTATCTTAAAACGTAGCTCCATCCACCTTTGTGTCGTCCAGCCTTTCGGTATCCTTTAGATCCGGTGCCTCTATGTTGACCTACTCTGCCGTAGCCATGAGTTCTTGAACCGCGTTTCTTTCTGACTTTTCTGAGTCTATGTGGCATTTTCTAACCCAGCCATTTTGCCTACGGCTTTTTCTTCGACACCTTTTTTTAACCTAATTTCAAGTACACCATTCTTATATGCTGTACGTATGCTGTTTGGAATCACTCCCGTAGGAAGATTTAAACTTTTATGGTATTTTCGATTCAAAGCCCTAGCGGTCAAAGTTAAACGTTGATTTCTTACGTGGACTCTTAGGTTTTCCCTGTTGAACCCTACAAATTCAGCAACAATTATTACTTCGTCCTTTTCTTCGAGAACATCCACTAGGGGTTCCGGCTCCGTCCACTTTCTTTCTCTATAAATTTTCTGAACTTTATATAGGTATGGATGTGGGTGTCTTTTAACTCTGGAATTTTTGATTCGGAATGTTTGAGAAGCTTTTTTATTCTCAACTCTTTTCAAGGCTTTAAAAATGTTGAGCCTTTTGGGATGTTTTTTGCTTCTTCGCCACTTCGCACTCAATGTTTCCTCCTCCTCGGATACAATGGCATTCCAAAAGTAGTTATAAAGCATATCGCAAACAAGCATGTTAAAATAAAGGCTTAGATCATTCGTTTTATCAGTTCGCTGATTTTTTCTCCTCGGTATCCTAACTCGCCGCCCGCGCCATAGCCCCTTTTTATTTTTCCTTTGAAACCCTTGCTTGGTGGGTGCAACTTAAAAACTGGCTGCACGCTTGGTAGCTTGCGATATTCAACGCTGCAGTTAAAAATTGCTTCTGCAAGTTCATCTAGCGATTTAAAGTTGGCAGTCTGCGCATATTCTTCTGTTAACTTCTTGTTTCCAACAAGTTTTCCTTTCTTTCTTATTAGTATATCCACAATTTCTTTTGATGCTTCACCCCACGTAATGAAATTCTGTGCTGTTTTCAACATTCCAAGGAATGATGGATGATTGTCGATTAACACAGCATAATTATTTCTTGTTAAGTGAAGCATTTGCAGGGTTTCTCTAACATCCCGCGAGGCCCTAACTGTTCCACGAACTCTTACAGCACAAATGCATTTGCGTTCCTTAGTTTCAGCCACTTATTTCACCCAATCTACTGGAGTTATGAGGCTGTAAGTTTTCTTTAACGCGTCGAAAATGGCATATGCAAAGGAGGGAACAGTTCTTGTTGAACCATAACTTCTGGTCCAGCAGTCTTTTATGCCAGCAAGGCCTAGAATTACTTTGGCAACTTCGCTTGCGACCAGACCTAAGCCTCGTGGTCCAGGAACGATAATTATTTTTACGCTGCCACATTTTCCTTCAACTTGAAATGGTACTGAATGGGGGTTTCCACAGCCGCACTCCCAACTTCCACATCCCCGTCTTACCGGAACAATTTTCAAGCGGGCGTCTACTGCAGCTTTTTCTATGGCTGTTCGCACCTGGCTTGCCTTTCCAGCACCCAAGCCTATGTAGCCGTCTCTGTTTCCAACGGCAACTATTGCCTTAAACCTTGATTTTTCGCCCGCGTCTGTCTGTTTTTGAACTAGGTTTATGTTTATGACTTCTTCCTGTAAGTCTGGAAGTAGCGCATCCACAATTTGTGGTTCGCGTAATTGTAAGCCTCCCATAAAAACTTCTTCAATAGACGTAATTCTGCCTTCTTGAATCATTTTTCCTAGCTGGGTTCTAGGAACCCACTGCTCTAAACTTTC
>CAYVGZ010000009.1:23031-26228 GCA_964450845.1 uncultured Candidatus Bathyarchaeia archaeon
CTTCTTGAATCATTTTTCCTAGCTGGGTTCTAGGAACCCACTGCTCTAAACTTTCCGATCCTCTTTCTCCTCTTCCTCTAGATTTCAAGTTTTCTTGCCTCCATTCTTAAATGCAGCAGAAATTTCTTTTTTTACTTTTGCAAAGTGTTTGGGAAGGCTTTCTGGGGGAAGTTTCTGTTCCAAGTACTTTGAAAATTTAGATTGATATTCTTCAGGGTTTGACGCTAAGCTTTCTGCGTACTGTGCAATATGTTCGCCTTCTACTCTCTTGTCATCTGGTAGTTTCTCCTCGCTGTGTGGTACATCCACTCCAGCGTCTAAAACTCCCTTTAACACAGCGAAAACTCTTGCACCTTTAGAAGGTGCATGTAGTCCTATGTCTAGAATGGCTTCTTTTATGCCTTGGGCTTTTGCTTTTAGTCCACAGAGAAGCCCCGTTAAATAGGCGGATGGAAGATTTCCTGCATTGGCTTTCCATTCATACTTTTTCAATTCTCTGCTGTGGGCTGAAACTAGAACTTCGTCTCCATGAGGTTTAGCAACAATTATTTGGGCAATCACATTTTTAACACTGCTACGCACTACTAATCTAGGTTTTCCAGAAATCACCAATGCTTTCCTTGCCTTGTAATCTGTTTTTCCCTCTTTTCTTCGTCTAAATTGAACGCAGTAACGTGAATTTGTGGCCATTAACGTTTCCTCCAAAGCTCATGCGTTTTCAAGTAGCGCTCTAAATCACCAACCGAAACGAATCCTCCACTGCTTGCCAATCTATACAGCTTTCGATAAGTGCTCTCAGTAACAATTTTGTTTGCTTTTAATTCTCGAAGCCTCTTTCTTAGAGCTCGAATCTTACTCATCCAAGCCTCTTTCCTAGAAATTTTTGCACGGGCTGACCCGCTTCTGCTACCAGCTCCGGTTCGTCGTCTTTTCTTTTTCTTCTCATGCACAATTCGTGCTCTTGCGTGGCTTATGCCTTTTTCTGGAAGCCGTTTTATAACGCCTTCATGGATTAGTTTTTTGATTTCCTCTCGCGTCATTGCCGCCTCTGCGTCTTCTATTCTTTCCGAGTCTATCCAAACACGATTCCGTCCAACTCTAAGTATTTCGGCTGCTAGACGCCGCTGACTTTTAAGACCCGTCACTGCTTTCTTGTTCTCCTTTTACGTTTCTTTTTCTGTTTTTGTTCCGGTTTTTCAGTTTCTGCTACTTCTTCCATCTTTTCCTCTTCAAGTTTCTCTTCTTCTTCCTTTTCCTCTGTCAATTCCTTTTCTTCAACAACTTCCTTAGTTTCTTTGAGGTTTAGAATGGTTATTTTCTTTTTTCTTGCTTCAACAAGGATTTTAGCTTTTTTTCTCTTACCCACGGTATGTGCAATTTTTATAGCTTGGGTTTTCGGGTCGATTTTTTTAAGCTCTTCAGTGTTGTACACCAAAACTTCTCTGTAGCCTGATGGATGGAGCCCTCTGGCAACTTTTGGTCCCCTATACCCAACATTTACTGTTGACGGCCATCCTTTGATTTTTCTTCGCATTCTATTGTCTAAGCCTCGCGGTCTACGCCAGCTTTCCTTCAAACGTTTATACCGCCAGCTTTCCTGTCTGACAAAACTAGGTTTCCTCTTTTTCACACGCTCTCTTAGTTCTAATGCCTTTTCTGCTGTGGCTGGCCTTTTCATTCTTCCATGCCCTCTCTTTGTTCATATACGTATAGGCCATCTAAGAAGACGCGAGGATCTTTCTTTTTTACTTTGGTGGCTTGTTCGATGTTTGCAGCTGTTTGGCTTACTTCTTCCAAATTTATGCCTTGAATAATTATGTCTTCGCTTTGAATTTTAACTTGGGCGTTACCAACTATTCTGGCTTTTCTCGGGTTTCGCTCACCTGTGAAATTTTCGATTAAAATTGTTTTGTCTTTAACTTTAACTGAGATTGGGAAGTGGGAGAAGACTATTTTGAGCTTGTATGTGAAGCCTTTCGTAATTCCAGTAATCATGTTCTGAATATGTGAGTAAATTGTGCCTACAAGAGCTGTTTCTTTTTTGCGGGGCCATTCGGCCCAAATGCGGATGGTTTTATCGTTAAGTTCAATCGATATCGGAGCGTAGGAGAAGTCACGAGTCAATGTTTCTTTTGCGCCTTTAACTGTGACTTTCCTTCCTTCGAGAGCTACCTCTACGTTATCTGGAACTTGGATAGTTTTTGAGGTTTCTATGGCTCGCATTTAAAGGCACCTTTCTAATAAACAAATGCTAATAATCTTCCCCCGATGCGTTTTTCCCTTGCTTCCCTGTGGGATAGCACTCCTTTTGGTGTTGAAATGACCAATATGCCCACGTTTCTTGACGGAAGGAATTTTTTCTCCCATTCTTCAAGTTCGTTCACTTTAACGGAGAATCGTGGTCTGATGGCTCCACACTTGTTTATTCTCCCTAAAAGTTGGACCTTAAACTTTCCAGAGCGGCCATCATCTATGAATTCGAATTCTCCAACGTAGCCGTTTAGTTGTATGATTCTTAAAATTCTGCCTAAAAGTTTAGAGGCAGGACTAATTATGCATTCCCGTTTGTTACGCATTTCGTTGTTTATGATTGTTGTTAAGCCATTTGCCAAAGTATCCATCATGATTTCCTCGTTACTCATATTTTTCGAAACCGAGTTTTTTGGCTACCTCTCTAAAGCAATGTCGACATAAATATAAATTGTAACGCCGAATAACAGGCCCATAAGACCCACATCTACTGCAGGGTCTTGTTCCTTTTCCATGTTTTCTTTCTTTTTTAAGTTTTTGCTTGCCCATGTGTACCCTCCAATTATACTATCTCAAGTCCTAAGGCATCTTTTACGAACACCATTGTTTCCTCTGGTGTTAAAATGTGTTTTGAACCGATTTTCGCTTTTCGTCTACGTCGGTTTTTCACACGATATCCGCAATGGCTAAGAGAGACACAAACGTCCATACCGAATATGCCTACTTCAGGGTCATATTTTACGCCTGGAATTTCAATATGTTCTTTTATACCAAACGAAAAGTTGCCGTATCTGTCGAAACTTTCCTTAGAAAGCTTATTGTCAATTACTGGTAATACTTTCTTTAGAAACTCCGTTGCGCTCTGCTTTCTAAGCGTTACAATGCACGCTATTGGTTCGCCTTTTCTGATTCCAAAATCTCTTATGGTTTTCTTGGCTTTTCTCTTG
>CAYVGZ010000010.1:0-25467 GCA_964450845.1 uncultured Candidatus Bathyarchaeia archaeon
TTTTTGATTTGACACGGAATTATATTCTGACTAATAATTTGACGGGAAAACTAATGCAAAAGCCTCGATTCATTTCTATCAGTATGCTCGTCCTCGTTTTAGTTAGCTTTTTCAATTTCGCAGTAGTCAACAAAGCCGCCGCTCTTACAGTCGTTACATACGTAATTGAGGCTTCAAAGGATGACGCATGGAGCAAAATCAATGACGTAAAATGGGACACTGACGAATGTTACCTTTCAACCGCTGACATTATATCTGGTTGCAGGTGGCGCGTTAACATTTCTAAAGGAGCCACAATACTGAACGCAAATTTGATCTGCAGAGCCAGAAACAATATAAGCGGCAAAAATACGACGGTTAGAATAGAAGCATTTGACCAAGATTCATGCATTGATTTTGACGAAATTTTCTGGAATTGGCAAGCCATGAGTGAATACGTTGATTGGCGATTACCTGATCCATTTTTGCCTAACGCATGGTATACGTCCCCGGATCTTAAGACAATAATACAAGCATTCATAAATAGGCCTGGATACAATGTTGGAAACTATTTGGGCCTAAGAATAAAGTTCCAGTCAGGAGATTCCGCAGGACATGAAGTTTGGTCGTGGGACTTTAATCCGACCTTTGCGGCAAGACTTGAAGTTGCCTATACGCCTCCAGAGTCTCCAGTTGCTGATTTCGCTTATACCCCAGAAAATCCTATCATAAATGAATTAGTCACTTTTGATGCAACTGCATCTTACTCACCTAGCAGCTTTATCGCAAAATATTCTTGGAACTTTGGCGATGCTACACCAATAGCAAACGAAACTGATCCAATAGTATTCCACAATTATACGGCGTCAGGATTCTACAACGTAACACTAATGGTAACAGATAATAATGGATTGACGAATTCAACCACAAAAACAATAATAGTACGAAATCCCGGAGAACCCAACGCCTTTTTCACATATTGGCCTGAAAAACCGAAAGTAAACGAAACAGTAACATTCAACGCTTCTTTATCATATGCCCCTGATGGTGTAATCGAAAGCTATGAATGGAGATTCGGTGATGGCGTAAACGCAACGGGGATTGTTGTAAATCATGCATATAATTCAATTGGCATTTACATAGTAACCCTTAGAATTACGGACAATCATGATATGACTGATTCCAAGAATGAGACTATTTCAGTCAGCAAATATCCCATCGCTTCTTTTGAATACCAACCCATTAATCCTGTTGTCGGCGAAGTTGTTACCTTCAACGCGTCAACATCAACTCCAGACGGTGGATCTCTCGTTGCATATGGGTGGGATTTTGGCGACAATACTTCAATCGTTGAAACTAGTTCTATCACCAATCATATATATTCGAAACATGGAAATTACAGCGTAACTCTGAATGTGACCGACAGTGAAGGACTGTGGGACATCGCGTCAAAGAACGTAACTGTTCTGGCTCCTCCAATTGCTCTTTTTATGTATTCGCCTAACACACCAGTCGTAAATGAGTTCATAACTTTTGACGCCTCAGAAAGCTATGATCCTGACGGAACTGTGGTTGACTTTGCTTGGAATTTTGGAGACGGAAACACAACAGCAACCAATTACAAAGTGATATCCCATGTTTATGCAGAACATGGAAATTACAGCGTAACTCTGACAGCCATAGACAATGATGGCTACAGCAACACCACATTTCACATTATATCCGTGAATATACATGACATTGCAATTCTGAACGTTAGTGTTTCCAATAACGAAGCTGATATCGGCCAAGTCGTCAACATCACGGTTACTGTAAAAAACGAAGGAACTACAAGTGAATCTTTTAACTTCACCATATTTTGCAACTCAACTTCAATAGAAACTCTACTCGTGTCCAACTTGGCTGCTAACGCTGAAAGAACGTTGATTTTTCAGTGGAACACATCTAACATAGGACAGCCGGCTAGCTTTTTAATCAGAGCCGAAGCGGATGTCATTGCTGGCGAAAACGATGTAGCAGATAACACTTACACCGACGGTATCATAGAGGTTTCCCAAATCCCAAATGACAGAAATTCTTCTCCACCAGATTGTCAGTGGATGCTGTTCTTTCTGATTCCTCTTGCGATTCTGTTTTTTGTAGGAGGAATCATGTGGAGAAAGAAAAATTCAAACCAGAAATTTAGAGACTTCAACTTTTTTGACGAAATCACTGATGGAGGTATCCCAGATTCGTTCTCCGTGTTGGTAACAGGTAACCCTGGCTCGGGAAAGAGCATGTTTTGTCAACAGCTAACCTACAAGTTTCTAAATGTAGGAAAGCCATGCGTATACCTCACCTATGATTGTTTTCCAAATGAACTGCGAGAGAACATGAAAAAGTTCAATTGGGACGTATCTGAGTATGAAAAGGAAGGAAAATTCGTTTTTGTCGACTGTTTTTCCTCAATTGCGCAAGTCACTAATAGAGAGAAGTATTCAGTTAATCAGCCTTTTTCACTATCCGATTTAGGTATTGTGATGTCTAAAGCGACAAGTGAAGGAGCTAATGCACCTAAAGTGTTCCTTGACTCCATTGTGCCGCTCCTTACTCATATTGACCAGTCGAAAGTTGTCGAATTTCTGCAAGATCGAAGCGCGCGGATCAAAGGGGTTAATGGCACGTTTATTTTTACCGTAGGCAAGGAAGCAATCGAACCAAACCTCTTAAGTCGGTTAGAAGAAGTTGTCGATTGTGTAGTTGAAATGGATACAGACAAAAGTCAAGGAAAAACCGTCCAAAAATTGCGCATCAAAAAAATGCGGGGAAGAAAAGCTTCCGATAAGTGGATTATATTTGACGTAAACCCTGCAAACGGCATAATATTTCGCGTTTAAGCTAAGTTTGCAAAGTTGAAGCTGTTATTGGGATTCCGATTATTGATTTTTCTTGAGGAAACACTTCTATGCCGTTCTCAGTTATTTTATATGGACGGATTTGATTATCATGAGCAATTCCACGCATTTTTTCAACCTGTACGCCTCTGACAATCTCCTTGTCACTCACAAACGTGTGAAGCAGTATAACCCCGTGGGCTAGAAATTCCTCACTGCGAATTTCCCTTTCTAAAGTGACGCTTCTAAGCTCGTTAGTGATCAAGTTAGTTGTTCCCAGATTTGTGAGAGCTTCAAACAGATCTAGAACTGCTGTTCGCCTCTCTGAAACGTCACTATATAGGAACATTAGGGCAGTAATCGGGTCAATAACGATGCGTTTTGCGTTCATTTTCTCAACGTTTTTCTTGATAATTTCTATGAGACTGATTGAGCTGAAATTTCTTTTACCAACCCATAAATCGCCAACTTTGACCTCTCCGGGTATGTGCCGAATCGGGGAGGCATCAACAATCGCAAGTCTTCCTTTCTTTTCCAACTTCTCAAGATCCCAGCCAAAGCTTGTCATTTCCTCCCTAAGGTGGCTTATGTCTTCGTCAAGAGAAACATACAATCCAGGCTCGTTACATTGAACTACACCATAATGTAAAAATTGCATACTAAGGATTGTCTTGCCAGACCCTGGACCGCCACATACTAAAATGCAACGACCAAACGGTAAACCACCATTTAACATTTTATCTAAGCCATCAATGCCAGCAAGGACCTTCTTCATAAACATCCGATAGAGCATGAAGTGTTGAGTCATAAAAAACTTTTGTGAATTACGAATTCATATTTTGGAGACCTCACTAAGATTTAATAGGGCAAAAAATATGGTGCTTTCGGAAAATGCTAAATGTTGTATGCGTTAAATCTAGTATTGTTGGAAGTTTAACCATGACCTTTAACGAGCTTCGCAAGGATTATTTGCTTGACCGTTGGGTTGTAATAGCAACTGAACGTGGTCGCCGACCCACAGACTTTGCTAAACAGCAAAGAGAAAAAGCCAAAATCAGCATCTGCCCCATGTGCCCAGGCAACGAACACATGACACCACCAGCAACCCTGGTCTATCTTGAATCGGGTAAAGGCATTAGAAAAGTCAAGGATAAAAACGGTTTTAGACACAAAAACTGGCTAATCCGTTGCATACCGAACCTTTATCCAGCCTTTGCCCCACCAAAAGAGAAGATCAGCCGAAAGCAAATTATGAAACGCAGCGATTTAGTTGCGGCTGTCGGGCACCACGAGGTTCTGGTTGAATCGCCAAATCATGATGAACACCCTGCAAATGCAAAAATTTCGCAACTGGCGCATGTGATTAATGCCTACGTTGATAGACTTCGTGAACTTTCAGCAAAACCATACGTGCAGTACGTCTCCATTTTCCGCAACCACGGCATAGAAGCTGGAGCCTCACTTTCTCACGCTCACAGCCAAATAATTGCAACACCCTTCATCCCAAAGACTGTTGAAGAAGAGCTTAACGCAGGTAGAAAATTCTGGAAACAAAACAAAAAGTGCGTTTTCTGCGACATTCTGGAAAAAGAGCGTAAAGGACCACGACTTATTCTTGAAAACTCCAAGTTTGTAGTTTTCGCTCCGTATGCAAGTGTCCACCCCTTAGAATTCTGGATACTGCCCAAAAGACATGAAGCTACATTGCTTAGCATGCAACAAAGTGAAGTGGGAACCTTTGCTAAAACATTAAAAACATGTCTAGGCGGATTGAAGCAGTTAGTGAATGACCCACCTTACAACTACGGTTTCCACTTAGCCATAAACAAGGATGCCCGCAAATATTATCATTGGCATCTGGAAGTCTATCCCAAACTTGCGATTTGGGCTGGATTTGAAATAAGCACGGGAATGTACATAAACACCGTTACTCCAGAGTCGGCAGCTAAAAGCCTCAGAGAAACAATTTCACCTTAAGCCCTGTAAAACTTCTTTTTCATGTTTTGGTCTATCTTGCCTGACGTCTTCTACATAGGCTCTGAAGGGTTCCGCTATGCTCCACGCTTGGGTTATGCAGCCTCTAGGCGTATGCGGCGGTTCTCCATCGAAAATTTCGCTTATACTTCCAAGTCCAGCCTTAAAAATTTGCTCAGCAAACAACGGTAAAAGAAAATTTTTTAGGGCATATTCACGTCTAAATTCTGCATACCCCTTGGTTTTTAGAAATGCCGTTGTGAAGGCGCCTAGCAACCAAGGCCACACTGTGCCATTGTGGTAAGCTTTGTCTCTGCTTCCCCTATCTCCAGCATAAACTCCAACGTATCGCGGGTCATTTCTTGTGAGGGTTCTTAAACCGTAAGGCGTCAAAAGTTCACGATTTACGGTGTCAACAATTTTTTCGTTTTTAACGTTATCAAGCATAGTGAAATCTAAAGCAGCCGCAAAAATTTGATTAGGTCTCAGAGAGTCATCCTTGCCATATTCGCTTACAACATCGAATAAGCAGTTCTTTTCCAAGTTCCAGAATTTTTCAGCAAAATTTTCCCTTGCCTTTTCTGCCATTTGAAAGTATTCTTCAGCTTCACTTTTTTCCCCGAATTTGTTTGCCAAAAGTTCCATAGTTTTTAACGCGTTATACCATAATGCTTGAATCTCAACGGCTTTTCCAGTTCTTGGAGTTATCGGCTGACCGTTTACGATTGCATCCATCCATGTCAATTGTGAACCGTGACAAAGTAAACCGTCGCTGTCCATGTGTATGTCGAAGGCTGTTCCTTTCACGTGATTTTCAATGACTGCTTTTAGGGTTTCCCAAAGTTGCTCTTGAACGAATTTAAAATCACCTGTATATTTCAAGTATTGTAGCACCGCATTCACAAACCACAAAGTCGCGTCAACAGAGTTATAGGCCGGTTGTCCCAATTGGTCTGGAATAAAGTTGGGAATCAAACCTTGTTTGCAGTGTTTTTTGAAGGTTAAGAAAACTTTTTTTGCATCTTCAAATCTGCCAGTTATAAGCAGTAACCCGGGCAATGAAATTAATGCGTCTCTTCCCCAAGCCTCAAACCAATGATAACCAGCAATGACAGACTTTTGCGCATCATCTGCTCCTTTAACTATAAACATGTCTGTAGCCAAAATAATCCAGTTTAGCCAATCATTTATAGGAATGGTTTTGTGATTTTCATAAAATTTCGTCAATGAATCTTCTCGACTTTTCATTTCTCGCTCGCGTAAGGCTTCTATGTCATACATGGTAACAGGCATTTCAGTCAGAATTTTTGGTGGACCTGTCTCGTTTTTATCTGCAACAGCTGTTATTGCGAAATTTTCATTTTTGTTCGCTTTTATATTTACCTCAAAGTATCCAAGCTGATAACAGTCATCTAGACAGTTTTCTCCGCGCATTGCTTCCTCGCGATAGTATATTCTCTCGATCCACCTTCCAGTATCGTAATAACGCCCGTCTGTCGTTTTCATCGTTAGCAAAGACTGGGGAATATTGGGGAAGCTTACGTTCACTTCGTTGTCTGCCAGCTTTTGGACAAGCTGCCATGGATTTTTGGATTTATCCGTAACCGAGTGGATGTGTCTGCAGTTTATTAGTGGAAAAACTCGGATTTTAACATCAAAAATATTTCCATTTAAAATCTTATAGATAGTTACAGCGGCATTTTTTTCATGAGGCATGAAAATGGTTTTTTGAACTTCAACGTTTTGCATTGCATAAACGTATTTTGGAAAGGGTAAAATTGAAAATTCTTTTAGGAATGTGTGTCCTTTTGGGAAGATGCCGTTTTGGAACTCGTTCGCGCCAAGCGGATAAATGTTATTTCCTACGAGTATCTCTTCGTCCAGTTTTGCTAAGCATATCCTTCGATCTCCTGGTGGATGATAAGCAGCTACGAGCAGTCCATGATATTTTCTTGTGTTTATGCCCAAAACCGTGGAAGAGGCATAACCGCCTAAACCATTTGTTACAATCCATTCTTTTCCGATGGCATCATTGAATTGGGAAAGCGTTGCACTGCTGAGAATTATGGATGATAACTTCATTTACGGCATCAGCTTTGCAACATTTTTTTCTCTTGAAGCACCAAAAAAGTTTGCCATGGGATTACATTTAATTCTAAAAAGTAAGGCGTGAGGCTTTGTCAGCTTAGATTCTGTTAGAGTTTCTACATAACCCATACCCTTAGCAAAAACGATATCGACAGAATTGTAAACATTAAGGAATTCTGCTGAAACTTCTTTAAAGGGCAACCCAACGGCGTCTGTTCCAGTAGTTATTATTTTGTCTGCAATCTTGCTCATTCCAGAAATTTCCGCGTCTTCTAAGGTGGCGTCGTTAATTACTGGTCCGCCTTTAACACCCACAATCACGTTTACACCCATATTTTTTAATTGTTCAACAAGCAATGTGTCAAAAACTATTTCTCCAGCATTGTCCGTCAGAAAAAGAATGGTGTTTGCCTTTTTTGCTAATTCGTAAATTTTGTCCATGTCATTTATGACTAAATCTTTCCCAGCCTCGCGAAGGTTTTTTCTTAAACTATTAAATGTGAAATTGTGGCCAATTATGTCAAATTCTATCATGTTGCCGACTATGGCGCATAAACATGCTTTTTTAAACCTATCTTGCTGAGAATAGCCTTCTTCAACCAGTTTTCTTGCATATGGCAAAAGTTTCAAGGCTTTTTCGTTGCTTATCCTTTTTCTTCTTTTGTAAGGGTCATCGTTGCCAGTTATTCTTTTTATTAAACGGTCCCTTTTTGTGCCCAAATCTGCAGGAACCGCTGACGGTCTAAACTCTTTATTCAACAATCGCAAAAGTTCACCTATTGCCCTGAACCGCAATGCAGGATTTGATGTGGCTTCTATGGCTTCGGCTGCTGCTCTACTGATTATGCATGCGGCGCATTCTGCTTCAACTTTCAATGTTTTCTACTCGCCCTGCTGTTTTGTTGCTTTTGCAAATTCACGTAAAACTCTATATTGGTCTTTCGCCTTGACAATGCCGCTGGCAACCAATACTCCTTGGGTGCCAAGCCTTAACGCTACTGCAACATCGTCGCCACGGCTTATTCCAGCTCCACATAGTATCGTGACTGTGGGGTTAATTTTCCTAACAAGCTTAATGGTGTCCGTAACTACTTCGGGCTTTGCCTTTGAAACGGGAATTCCTGTGCCTATAAGCTCTGGCGGCTCAATAGCTATGATGTCTGGCTTGAGCGTTGCCACCGCTGCGCTTATGTTTGGGTTATTGGCGCAAACAACAGAGATTAAACCATTTTCGCGTGCTATGTCAATTAATTCACTAATATCTGAAAGCTTAAGCTGTCTTTCAGAATGGTTAATCAGCGTTCCCACGGCGCCTGCTTCTTTTATGGATTCTGCAAGCACATGCCCAGTATAGCTGCCAGGTTTGATTGGGTCTATGTGTTGGGCGAAAACTGGAATGCCCACGGCTTTAGCAACGGCTGCCAAGTCTGCGAATTGGGGAGCCACGCCTATGAAAACACCTGACTCGTTGCTTGCTTTTTCGGCTTTTTTGGCAAGTTCAACCGCTTTTCTTCCTGTTGCTTCAGAATACGTTTTGAAGTTAACAATTATCATTGGTGTTTGAAACTTTTTCGGCAAGGGTCTCGTCACCATTTTAGCGTTAATTCTAATTGTTAATATTGTTTTGGAATAAAAGGCTTAATAATGGAGATGTCTCCCGCAAAACCCCATTTTTTTCAATAGAGCTTTTGGCTTTCATATTTTCTGCATTACGTAAAATGCTGAGCTGTATTTTCTGGGGTTTCTTTTCACCATGTCAACCTCATTTTGATGTTTCCTGAGTATCCTTAGGGCTCCAGGATTGCTCTTATATTTTGCTCGAAGTTCTTTAATTCGCATTTCTAGAGGTCTATAGTATTCTGTCCAGTGCGCGTCTTCGGGCAACGAAAAATGATTCAGAAGCTTGTATCCAAGACTGGGTACCTTCTTGGGTTTATCTAACATTTCTCTAGTTTCCGAGTGGATAACCAAGAAACCACCAGGCTTAAGTAGCCGTCTCCATTCCCTGAGTCCTTTTTCGAAACCTATAACAGAGATTGAGCCCTCTGCCCAGATGATGTCGAAACTCTCATCTGGGAAATCCATCTCAAACATGGAGCGTTTCCTTGTTTCCACTCTATTCGAAAGGCCTTCTCTTTCAGTCTTTCTATTCAGTTGATCAAGAAGGGTTTGATCTATGTCTAGTCCTACTACTTCGCCTTTACTCAACTTGGCCAGCGCGATGGTTGGGACACCTGACCCGCAACCGACATCAAGTATGCGTGGCTTTTCCAGTTCAGGAAGCAGCTGAAAGGCTTTTCTTGTGTACTTGAGCAATCGCGCTCTGAAACGATCCAGATCTATCTCAGAATACAAATCTTTGGACATGAATTTATTCGCGCGCACCTGAGACCGCTCTTTTCTGTGTCGCAATAGTCGTAGGATGCCAATTAAAAAATTCATCCTCGGGACCCTTTCCATGTATCGCCTGTAATCATCGCCAAACTTTTCAACACTCATCTGCTCTTCTCTCAGCACATCCTTGTAAAACAAAGCATATCCCAGTACTCCAGAAATCACACTCAGCCAATGTTGAGACATCAGAACCAGTGCAAGCACAAACAACATGAAACCCAGATATTGTGGATGCCTGATAACAGCGTAAACTCCACTATCAACGAGAACCGTTGTGTGAACAATGCTTTCTCCCTTTGGCACTCCACCCTTCTTTCGAAATTCGCCACCAGCCAAAAAGATGATGACAACACTGAACACCAGCAGAATCCAACCAGCATAAACAAGGAAATCGAGGCTGTAATAGTTGTAGAAAACAAAGACCATTACGATTGGCAAGAACATCAAAATACTATATGCCCAAAACAAAGGGTCACGTTTCCAAGAGTAGCTTGACTGAGCCGCTTCTTCATCCAATATGATCACTCGCTCTTTCTGAATCGTCGTACGATTCCGAGCAAAAAATTCGCCCTCGGAACCCTTTTTATATAGGCTTTGTAGTCATCTCCAAACTTCTCAATCGCGTTTTTGTCAGCCCTGATCAAATCAATGTATGTCAACGGAACTATAGGAATACCCAACAAGACAACAATCCAATGTTGGAAAAGCAGCATGCCAGCAACTGCCCACAGCATGAAAGTCACGTACTGTGGGTGGCGAACAATAGAGTATATTCCAGTGTCGACAAGTTTAGTGGTATGAATGTAGCTTTTTCCTTTTTTTACTTTACCTTTTTTGCGAAACTCGATTACTGGAAGCCAGCCAAAAACTAGACCCGAAAAAAAATAAAGCCCCACTCCAACATACGCTAGAATCTCAATTTGAGACACCTCAGATAGTAAATAAATGCCAACGATGATCTGTGAGATAAAAAGAAAGGTCACGAGGGTCACTGGAACGAAATCTATCCCAGAGAAGCTCTTCGTGGGCATTCTGTTTCTCCCTCATTCTCGTATTATTTGGCCTAGTTTTTATGACTTATGGGAGAACCCAAAGCGGGCTGGGAGAGATTTGAACCCCTCCAATAGTGGAGATGTCTCTTGCAAAAACCCATTTTTAGTCTTTATTCAACATCGTTATTACAGCTTCATAACCGTTAAATCGACAATGCGCCTCATTACAAAACCTGTGGTGTAAATGTTGAAAGCAATCAAAGATCATAGATTGGGGGCTTTCATCTACGGTTTTCTATCCGGCTCAGGGTTGAGCATGATTATCGTTGGACTTGCCTCTATTGTCGTGTTACCCTATCTGAATTTGACAATAAACATCGGTCTCACCACGATTGGAGTTTTACTCTTTGCATGTGGTAGTTGCTGCGAAGCTTACTTGAGAGGCAGTCTCGCGGTTCCTTCAAGGGTTTACATGCAACGGCAGCAAAAGCAACCTGAAACAGCCGATGGAATTTCAACACAAATAATAGAAAATCCAGCAGAACTCGAAGAGCAAAAAACGTAATGTTTTATCCATTTTCATACTCTCGCCATTTTGTGGCTCATGTAAGCATCTGTAGAAAAATGGAGACAGGAAAAGCGTGATGAAGAGATAGATGGAGCCATAACTTAATCTTCTCTTTTTCTTCGTTAAACCCTAATACAGCATTTCTGCACAGAAAAGCCTTATTTTCTCTTTCCCTTTTCTCTTTCGCATTGATATTGCGTTTCAAAACCCCGCTGTACAGAAGATGCGAAATTCTGAATACCAAAGCATAAGTGTAAACCTAGTTTATGGAAAGATCATCCACGTTAAAGAACTACTAGGCCACAAAAACATCCAGAGCACCCAAATCTACACACGCATCGAACGATCACTCTTCCTAAACGCGCCACACAGACAAATACCACGTCAAAGTCGCCAAAACACAAGAGGAAATCACACAACTACTAGAAACAGGGTTTGAATACGTACTACAAAAGGACGACCTTGCCTTCTTCCGAAAACGGAAATGAGAGCTATGGAAAAAATATTGTTTTGGAATAAAAAAGTAGATACTTATTGCAGTAACTGTGTCGATGAGTTAACGTCCTTTTCCTTGAAGGAAAACTGCTGCCGCAAGGACAGTAGTCCATAAACCATTTTTGTCGCCAGTTGCTGATTGTGTCGTGTTAGTAGTTTTGATTATTAATCCGCTAGTTTTGAATAGTTGTTTTCTTTCGTCCCAAGCGGTTTCCGGGTCAAACTGTATTCCCATGGTTGTAGCAAGCATTGTTGCAGCCAAATCTTCCGCATAATCTCCAGCAGTTTCATCAGTTTGTCCAAAAGAATGATGCTCAGAAAGATAACCATAATTATTCTTGCCTGACGGAATAGCTACACCTATTGATGTAGCGATTAACCTGTGCGGTTCGTTTGTCGCATTTCTAGCTAGAACAATGAAAGTTATTTCACCTGGCTTCAGCATTTTTAAGCCCCGTTCTCTCGAAATAAGTTTACAGCCTGATGGTACTATGCTAGAAACATTTACTATGTTGCAATGTTGGATGCCTGCGTCTCTCAAAGCTAACTCGAAAGATTGCAATTGCTCCTTGTGTTTGCCAACGCCTTTAGTTAGGAAGAAATATTTTGGAATCATTTTGCTAATTCGCAATAGAATTGACAAAATACGTTTATTAGTCTTTTTGTTTTTGAATTCATATAATTAATCCATTTACAATTTTAGCAGTAAAAACCATATATTTCCATATCTCAGGGAAGTTGCCTCTATCTTCTTTCAATCAGTTCTATCAAAGTCCCATCAGGGTCTTCAATAAAGGCTATCAAAGATCCAGCCGGACCAAGCCTAAAAGGCTCGTCTGTAATTGTAACATTTTCTTTCCGCATTAAAGAAATAATCCGCTCAATGTTCTCCACTTCAAAAGCTATGTGATCGAACAGTCGCTCTTCATAATCAGCTTGAATAAACTTTTTCTGTTTTCGGTAGAAAGTCAACTCAAGCTTTGCACCTTTTCCTTCTGGATCTTGAAGGAACGCGATTTCGGCGTTGTTTTGCGGTATCTCGCGGCGACTTAGGAGTTTGAGACCCATCAGCTTTGTGTAGAAATCAATCGATTTGTCAATATTACTCGTTCGAATACTTGTATGAATGAATATCACATTCTTCACCTATCCTTATTGTTCGTGTCCTCCGTATATAGGAACAGCGCTTCTTAAAGGGGTTCATTCATAATCTTTAACAGGTTTTGAACAACCTTCTTTTCTTCATCCTCTAATGGCAATGCTGGCTTACGAGGGTAGCCTCCTGGCAATCCTTGCAATCTCAACGCTTCTTTGATGGCTGAAAGCTGATTATACCGTTTTACAAGCACCTCGTTAGCAAACGATACACGCTTTTGCAACGCTTTTGCCTCCTCGTATTTGCCATTTTTAAAAGTCTTATACAACTGGCTACAAAGCTTAGGAAACACGTTCGCAACAGCAATTACGGCGCCTTTGCCTCCAAGCAAAAATGTCGGTAGCGCTGCGTCTGCTGTGCCGGCTAACACTGAAATCTTGTCGCCAACCAATCTTATGACTTCTGTTATCGCGCCGATGTTTCCGCTGCTGTCTTTCAATCCAATTATCTTTTCATTTTCAGACACAAGTTGATGAATGAAAGCGGTTTCCAAAGAAAAACCAGTAAACTTTGGAACGTTGTAAACAACTATTGGAAGATCGACGGCTTCTGAGATAGTTCTATAGTGCTCGCGCATTTCTCTGTTAGTCGGTTTGAAATAGAAGGGCGTAACTATGAGCGCAGCATCCACACCCAAATCTTTTGCGTCCTTGGTGAACGCGATTGTTTCTTTAGTGCTCATGCTTCCTGTTCCTGCAATCACTGGGATTTTTCCATTAGCCTCATCCACAACAGTTTCGATAACCTTTATTCGTTCTTGTCGAGAAAGGTATGGTGCTTCACCGTTGCTTCCACAAGGCACTAAACCAGAAACTTCGCTTTCCAACCAGAACCTCACGCAAGCTCTAAGCGCTTTGAGGTCAAGTTCGCCTTCACGCGTAAAAGGTGTTACGTTAGGCACAAATATCCCGCTTAAAACAGGCCTCGGCATATCGTTACGCTCAAGATTTTAAGGTGCAAGCGTTGGTATATAAGTATGCAATTTCGAACGTTTCCTTGTTTAACATTACTTAGGCGAGGGAAAAGAATAACAAAGCTTCACATATAATCTATGTGAGGTTAGTTAAGTGCCACAGTACCGAAGCCTATTCAAGGACGAAACAAAACTTGACATCAGTTACATTCCTAACAGGCTTCCCCACAGAGACGGGGAACTGCGTTTGCTAAAGGAGTTTTTCAGTTTTACGTTGCAGTTTCCAGCAAAAATGGCTCAAAGGGTTATCATAACTGGCGATGTTGGCACAGGCAAAACTGTGCTTTCTCAACGTTTCGGAGTTGACATCACCCACGAAGCTAATAAGCTTGGAACAAATCTCCGCTACGTTCATGTTAATTGCCGCGAATACCGCGGAAGCCTCTTCCTCATACTATATCACATAGTTTCCGTGTTTCATCCAACTTTTCCGAGACGCGGCTACTCTGCTGAGGAGCTTTTGCGTATTCTCTTACAGATTTTAGATGAGGAGAACGTGTATGTAATCTTGGCTTTGGACGAGTTTGAAAGCCTTGTTGAACAGGAAGGCTCAGAAGCTGTTTATAAGCTTACGCGGTTACAGGAAATAAGACAGAATAAGCCCCAAAGACTTTCGCTTATATGCATTTTACGAAACCTAAAAGCAATTGAACAGTTAGATGCCAGCACAAGAAGCACCTTACAATCCAACATCATAAATCTAATGAAATATTCAAAACAGCAACTTATAGACATTCTTAACGACCGTGTTTCACTTGCCTTTAAATCGTTAACTGTGCCAGAAGATACCATAAGTCTAACTGCTGAAATTGCTTTTTCTGAGGGTGGAAACGCTCGCTTCGGCATTGAGTTGCTGTGGCGGGCTGGGAAATATGCAGACGCTGAGGATTTAGACGTTGTAGCGCCGGAATGTGTTCGAAAAGCTGTTTCAAGCATAATTCCAACGATGCGGAAAAGCGATTTAGCTTCGTTAAGTTTTCATGAAAAACTCTTCTTGCTAGGCATAGCCAGAATCTTCAAGGAAAGCCAAAAGGCTTACGTTTCTCTCACAGATGCTGAACAATCTTATGCTGTTGTATGCGAAGAATTTGACATGAAACCCCACAGCCATACACAACTGTGGAAATATTTGCAGACCCTTTCAGATGTGGGTATTGTTGAAACTGAGGTTTCAGTGGCTGGCAATCGTGGAAGATCAACGCTTATTTATTTGCCCAGAATTCCAATCCTCGAATTGGAGAAGGAATTAAGTGGGCTCTTAGAAAAGGAAGAGGCGTGAAGATGCTATGGGTGTGGAGGATGTTTTCTCTTCAAAGCTGAGAATAAAAATTCTTAAAATGTTAATGCAGGTGGGTGAACTTAATGTTTCCGAAATTGCCCGCAGGCTTAGTGTTAACTATAATACGACAAGTAAGCACTTGAAAGTTTTGGAAGATGAAGGCATACTTCAGCATAAAGTGTTTGGGAGAATCCGCTTATACAGATTTAATGAACATTCACCTAAGGCTAAGGGTGTGCAAAATCTCATAGAAGCTTGGGAACACGCAAATAAGCAATAGGGTGTATTAGTTTCATTATGTGTGGTGCGAAATTTTGATTAAAGAGGAGTTTGATGGGAAAATAGGTGAATTCGAAGAGGTTTTGCAGAAGGTTGCAAGCGACATAGCCAGCGGTGCGCTCTTCGAAAAGTTTCCTCCTTCAGAGTTGCTGAAAAAAACTGAAAATTACGTTAACCGCCTAAGTGATTTGGCAATAAGTAGTGAAGAGCTCATGCTTGTTCTTAAACCAGAAAAGGCTTACTCAATCAAGTCTATGTGCAAAAACCTAACGCAAACTCTTGCAACTTTTAAGGAGATTCTCCTTCAGAACACATCAGACCCTCTTGCAAATTCTCGTTTAGCCTTTGAACAATTAAGAAAAGCCTTGACAGACGGTTCAGATTTTCTTTTTTTAATGCGAGAGGTCAGGGAAAATCCTTCCCCGCTTATAAACGCGATACTTACCTACAAAAAAACCTCTGAAACAAAAGGTTCAGTCATAAGCATACAAGCTAAAGAAGATGTTCAACCTCTCATAAAGTATGTTTTAAGTCGCATAGACGATTTTAGAGCAGTACTAATTGGCTTAGAAAAGAAAGTGGATGAAATGAAACAGATTATGCGTGAACTGCAAGAAGAAAGCCTAAAAATCCTTTCCAACAAGACTTCCGCGCAATCCAAAACAGTTGAAAACAAAACGGAAAATAAGCAGCTCTCCCTCTCAAACTTCAAAATTGAAGAAAGTGAGGAGAAAAGGCATGGCAATGGTTGACATATCTGACAAACCCGAAGCTTTTCGTGAAGCAACTGCAACAGGAACTATTAAGCTCAAACCTGAAACCATAAGCTTGATCAACAAGGGAAAAATTGCGAAAGGAGACCCGTTACAAACAGCGAAAATTGCAGGGATTTTAGCCGCTAAAAAAACAAGCACACTTATTCCGCTTTGTCATCCACTGTCATTAACAAACGTAGAAGTCGAAACAAAAGTCTTAGACAAGTCCACGGTGCAAGTTACATCCACTGTTAAGACGAATGCTCAAACTGGGGTTGAAATGGAAGCCCTTGTTGCAACCGCTGTTAGCCTTTTGACAATTTGGGACATGGTTAAACAATATGAAAAAGATGTGAAGGGTCAATATCCATTCACAGCCATAGAAAACATTCGTGTTGTTAAAAAGATTAAAGAGGTCAATCGTGGTGAGCGAAAGCGCAAAAAGGCATAGGGCTGAGGCTCCTAAAAGGCTGAACTTCGGCATTTTCGTATGTAGTACGTCTCGCTTTCGGAAAATGGAAAAAGGCGAGCAAGTGGAAGATGTTTCCGGCGACTTAATTGAAGAGTTTCTGAAAAATGCTGGACACACGATAGCTTTCAGAAAGTTGATTCCAGATGATAAAACTTTAATTGAAGAAGGCATACGGCAAGCTTTAGCTTCTGCTGATTTAGATGCTGTTGTTTTCTGCGGTGGCACTGGCGTAGCCCCATCTGACATCACTATAGAAACTGTTTCACCATTCTTTGAGAAAGTTCTGCCAGGATTCGGCGAGATTTTTAGGCGTTTAAGCTTTGAAGTGATTGGTTCTGCAGCAGTTTTATCTCGCGCAATTGCTGGAGTATCGAAAGGTAAAGTCTTTTTCTGTATTCCAGGCTCTCCTGACGCTGTGAAGCTTTGTTTTGAAAAGCTTATATTGTCGGAAGCTGCTCACATCGTTAAGCATGCACGGGAATAACGATGGTATTAAGAGACAGTTATGGACGCCCATTATTTAACTTGCGTGTGGCAATAACACGACGTTGCAATTTGCATTGCCAATACTGCCATTTAGAAGGCGAAGAAAGGTCTACAGAGAGTTTTGCGGGTGAAATGACAGTTGATGAAATTGTCCGCATTGTGAGAGTTGCTGTTGGATTGGGAATTTCCAGGGTTAAGCTGACTGGTGGAGAACCTCTCATGCGAAAGGACATTACGGAAATCGTCAAAGGTATTGGAGCCATACCTGGCTTGGCAGACCTTTCTATGACAACTAATGGAACGATGCTTGGTTCTTTGGCTGAAGAATTGCATGCAAACGGCTTGAAACGTGTGAACATTAGCCTTCCAACATTGAATGGCGAAGTTTACAACAAGTTAACTGGCGGAAGATTAGAAGGCGTTTTGGAAAGTGTTAGGGCTGCCGTTGAAGTTGGACTTTATCCCGTTAAACTTAACATGCTTATTTTGAAAGGGGTAAACGACGATGCTGTTCCAGAAATGGTTACATTTGCCAGAGAAACTGGAACAATTTTGCAGCTAATCGAGCTTGAGCCAATAAACATAAGCGGCACATATTACTCGGTGCACCATAAATCGTTGGACGAATATGAAGAAATGTTGAGGCAAAAAGCAGTGAAAGTTGAAACTAGGCAGTACATGCAAAGTCGCCGCATCTACTATTTGCCGAATGCCACAGTTGAAGTTGTGCATCCAATAGAGAACACTGATTTTTGCATGCGTTGCACACGCTTACGCGTGACAAGCGATGGAAAATTGAAACCGTGTTTAATGAGGAATGACAATCTCGTGGACATTTTGACGCCTATGAGAAATGGAGCTGAAGACCAAGAACTAGTAGAACTGTTTGAACTGGCAAATCAGAAAAGACGACCGTACAACAAAGAATAAATACGCATAGTGGCACTTCAATTGCTGATATTTTATGTTTGAAGACAAAAGAATCAATCTGAGATTAGCAGAAAAAAGAAGACGTGTCTCTGCTGGTGGAATCGTCTAACAATGAAGATTTTGACCCATAGAGAACTCGAATCAAAAGACACGCTTCTGCCGTTGATGGATAATTCTTTTGGTTGGCCATTCAATCCGAAAATGTATGAGAAGCTTGTCAAGATTGACCCGAGGTTGAGAAACAGTCCTGTTGGTTTCTGCGCTGTAGAGAATGGACATGCAGTTGGTTATGTTGGCGTTATGGATTTGGCTACGCGGACTTTGGATGGAAGCGTAGAGTATGTTGGTGGCATCTATGGTGTTGCTACATTGCCAAGTCATGCGAGAAAAGGAATTTCCACGGCATTGATGAATCGAGTGCATGAGCATTTTAGAGAGAGGAATTATCGTTTCTCGTTCTTATGCACCAGCCACACTCTGGTTGCATACTCAATGTATCAGAAGCTGGGTTACACGGACTTGTTAGAAAGACGAAGCGCATACAAAGTGTTAAACCAAAAGAAAGCTAAGGCTACTGTGGAGCAAAGAAGTGGAAAGCTTGATTTTGATAGGCTTCTAAAAGTTTACAGCGAATTTGTGAAAGGCAAGACGGGTTTTGTTGTCCGAGATAAAGCCTATCTGACGATGTTAAAGAAGACTGGTTACTTTGGTGACAAAGACTGCATTATAGAAGAAGACGGATATGTTATTTTTAGAAGCAACTGGGGTGGAACTTGGACCAAGGCAACATGGATTAGAGAACTCGTCGCACTAAACGCTAAACAGATGGACAGACTCGTGGGGCTTGTTGAAGCAAAAGCAACGGATCTTATTATGGATCGAGATGTACTCGACGAGGCTTTACTGCAGGTTTACAAGTCTCGCGGTTACATGATTGAGAAGAGAAGTCACGGAGTAATAATGGTCAAACCCTTAACTGCCGATGCATCATTCAAAAAAACCTACGGCGACAAATTCTACCTAACAGATTTGGATTTCTTCTAAAAACCCTTAAAGCATAAAATCGTCAGCCTATTGTCTGACAAAACAAAAATCAAAAACACGGCATATCCATAGGATTATGCCGTATTACAGTTGAAGACGCGCAAGAATTTTCAGCAGCAAATCTACTTGAAAGTTCAACCTATATATAAGGGGGGTCTAGTCTTTCCGAGAGCAAAAGCGCAAAACATGCTCGCATGCTGCTAAACAAAAGAAAAGTTTTCAGCCTTCAACAAATCTACAAGTCGACTAACCTTACTTCACGCTTAACAGTGTCAAACAACGCAATAGTCGATTTGCCACTCAAATATCCACAAACTTCGCCAGGATTCACAACCAAAGTCCTACCCTTCTGATAAACTTCCACCTTGTGCGTATGTCCATAAACAACAACGTCAAAGCCTCCGCTTTCAATCAAAGCCTTTAGAAGTTCCTCTTCATGTCCATGCAATAACGCGACTTTTAAGCCATCAATAATTATTTCCGCAAAATTCCCATGCAACTCTAAGCTTTTATTCTCGCTAAATCTCCTTTTCAAAAGTTCACGGTCTCCATCATTATTGCCAAAAACACCAATTAACCTTGCCTTCAAATCCTTGAATTTTGGAATAACAAAAGGCGCAACATAATCTCCAGCATGAAGCACAAGCCCAACATTTTCCTCATTCAACCTCTTCACAGCTTTTTCCACCATTGGCAAACAATCATGCGTATCTGCAATTAAACCAACCAACATTTTCTCACCTTCCCTAACATCTTCATTTCTATCAAAAATAAAGCCTTCTTAACATATAGAAGTTTGTTCTAGAGAATATTTCGATTACTGAAATACTCAAACATGCGAAACACCACTTAAAACACTCCTCAGCCCTTTTTTAACATAGAAAACAGTTCTAAAAGAGGAATATAGAAAATGAATCCTTGGGGCCCAAACCCATCCTCAAAAAGAAGAGACAAACTCTACATAATTGCGGAAATTTTGGAAATAGCAAAAGACGGTGTCCTAAAAACTCAAATTATGTATAGAGCAAACCTAAGCTTCACACAACTTAACGATTATCTCGGGTTCATGTTAAAAAACGCATTATTAGAAAAAATTTTGTTGAATGACAAAGAAGTATATAAGGCAACAGAAAAGGGTATAGTTTTTCTCCAAAGTTACCGTGAAATAACAGAACTTCTCAAAACTGAAGGAGACAACTACAAAAACAACGTTAAAGTTCCACCTACACACCTTCTCAAAAGAAATTAAAACAGTATGGTATAAATAAGCAAAAGCGAAAAAACAATCGAACCTAAACTACTGCTTCTGCTCCCCCAAATATTTTTTAACCTTCACTTTCAACGCAGGAAATTCATCAAGCATAGCTTTCATAACTTGCCAACGAATTTCTTCACTTTTTGACCGCGCACTCATTTTCTCGAACATCCCACATAGTGTATAGCAATACACCATATAAACTTTTATTTCCAAAAACGACATATACTCACAAAAACAAAAAAAGAAAAAAAGGAAACTAGTGGACATTTACTATGTTAACTGTTTTATCTCGCAGTTTAACAGCAGCCACCGCAACAGCTATCACAATCGTTGCACCAATCAGAATTGCCAGAAGAATCGATGTTACAAGCATTGGAACCAAAGGAGCCGAAGCAAGTCCTATTGTTGGATCATGTTCCAAGGTGTAGTTGCCAAAGTATGGGTAGCAAATGAACAATCTTAAATGAGCCCCTGCAGCGATGTATGAGGCTGTGACATTTACGTAGTCTACTGTATTTCCTGTCTCGTTTAGAACCCTTGCCCATGGAACAAATTCGAGAAAGCCTGAAATGTTGCCTTCTACATTTGCATATTGTACTCTTGTGCGATTTCTAAAGCGACTAGTTACTCGCACTTGTCTTTCATATTCGCTTTGTGTTTTGTTTGCAGTAACTGGATAGTACTCATCATTTATGTTTGCAGCTTGCATTTGAGACTGCGTCTCAACTGCTTCTTGATGCTGACTTTGAATTTCATTCTCTGCGGCATTTATGTCTTCAAGCTTTATTGAAGCCATGTTAATCCATAATGCTAAACCTGTCCTGTTTACTGGTATTTCAATGTCATTATTCCCAAGGAATTGATTGATTTTGTCTATGTTCCATTCCCAGTTGCTCACGACAAAGTCGAATTTTAATTGCCCCGCTGCGACTGTGTAATTATATTCTGGATGGTTTTCGTCGGGAACTTCCGTAGTTGTTGTGTTGTAAAATCTGCATCTAATTTGAATATTTTTTTCTGCGAATTCAAATCTAGGGTGACCGTATACCTCAGTGAGTGTAAAGTTGAAGGACCAGAAAGAAGAATTCCCGTCAACTACTAGTTCTGGTGGTGTAAGGGTCCAGTTGCATGCACTAAACGGTAGAAAGGCACGATGTAAACCGAGTAAAAGTCCTGAGAATTGATTAATAGCCCAATTATATTGCGAATTGCCATATCCATATTTAAAGCGCAGTTTCGGTTCAATATAGTCATTCCATAACGTTTCATTTATAGTAGCGTTGTCCGCTTGGAACCGTCTCTGGTAATATGGCTTGTCAAGTATGAGATATTCAATTACCCCTTTGAATTTCACTACGTATATTGTGCTGTTATCGTTTGTGTACCACCATAAGAACATGGGTTTTTTCCCACTTGCTGGAAAAATCAATGTAACTAAAGACGTTTCAAATCTGTACCATATGTTCCTCCATTGTGGATCAATTTCTACGTTTAATGGTGCTTCGCCATTCTCTTCAGCGTTTACTGTTGGGGCGGCTATCGCTATCGCAGATAACGTTAGAAGCAGTGCTAAACTCAAGGCAAATATTTGATTTCTTTCAATTTTCACGGTTTTTCACCAAAAATAACTTTGCAAAACGGCTTATTAAGAAAATCGTTTCCAAAAAACTCGAATATTGTTTGTTAAGAGTTCTAGAAACCTCGAACTTTTACGTAAAACGTCCTAACATGAATAATGTTGCCATGTTTAAGTATATGGCTGTTAAACTTATGACTATGGCTTTGTCAAGCCTTATGCCCTTTCCAAAACAGAAAGCTGCAGAAACAAGTAGCAAGCTCCAAACCTGCAGAACAAAAAGGATGTATTGAGAGATAACGTCTGAAATGAAGAGGTATACGTATGGGAAAAGTGCCATCGGAAATGACGCCAAACCTAGACACGTGAACAGTTGAATGTCATTTCCAACCCTTCGATAAAGCAGATAAGTGAAAAGTTCTGCAAAGAGAAATAAGCCTACCCAATTGAAACTGTAAAGGGCTACTATGCTTGTGAAACTATAAGCTGAGTATGGAAAATAGAAGAAAAGAGCAGAATCAAGATTTGCATAAGCTGAACCTAAAGCTCCCATAAGCAGCAATGCTATTGAAACTGGCAAAACTCTTAAAGGTTTGACTGTTTTTGCGAAGACAGGTGAAAGAAAAAGCCATTTGGCAACGCGGTGACTGAAGGCTTCGCTTATTTCCAACGTAGCCGGAACATTTCCTTCCTTCAAAACTTTATAGAGCGTTTGTCCACGGTCATTCAGCCTATACTTGCGTTGCTTGTCTTGTGTTACAAAGTTTGAAAGCATGTCTAAGTGATAGTAAACCGTGCCAACGCCTAAGCCTAAGGCTTCTCTTAATTCTTTAAATCCAATTTTCTCTTGAACACCTAGAATCTCGATTATTTTTCGACGCGCTGGATCCCGTAACAAAGTGTAATACCGTGATAAGTCTTCCATTAAGTAGGTTCACCATAATTATTGAAACTATGTTTTGTCATGGATATTTATATATTTTTGGATTTGATGCGTATTTTCAGTTTACATTGCAATTTTTGGTTCTCTTCTGAGAATATTGTCTCTGTAGGAATACTTGCTTTATTCTGTGAAAGCTTGCTTACTATTGGAGAAAGGAGGGCTTGCCGAATTCAGTAGCTAGGGGAAAGGTTTATCTATGAAGTTTAGGTTGCCTAAGAGTTCTCGAATCGTTTATTTGGCATTTTGCATACCATTTATTCTAGCCTATGTTTCCTGGCGGTTTTTTCCTGTTTTTGCCCATTGGCTTATAACTCAAACTTTTAATTATGAAGTTTCGTTTCTGCAGGCGAATTGGCTTTGGTACACGGTTATCCGCTTTTTTTATGGCTGGTACACTTTTTTGGCTATTGGCATTGCTGGAGTTTGGGCTGTTGCCGCAGCGATTACAAGAGTTCAGAAAAAAGAGGTTAAGCAACTGTGGTACCCTATGGTTTCTTTTGTTGTTCCAGCCTATAATGAAGAGAAAAATGTTTCCCGTTGCATAAAGAGTCTTTTCAAATGCACAAAGAAATATGCAGGGTTATGCGAGATTATTGTCGTGGATGATGGAAGCAGCGATTACACATACGAAGTTGCTTGGGCAACCATAGAACTGAATCGCAGAAAATATCCGCAAGTGCGAGGGAAAGTTGTTAGGCATTCAGCGAATCTTGGTAAGGTTGAGGCAATTAGGACGGGTTCTGACAGAGCTTTAGGTGGTCTAATAGCTGTTGTAGATGCGGATTCTTATTGGATGTCTGACACACTTGTGAAACTTGTTGATTATTTGCTTTTGAATGGGAAGAAGGCTGTGACTGGTTACGTGCATCCTTCTGATGGGGATGCTGAGGTGAATCCATACGTGGTTTTGCAGCAGCTTGAGTATAGTCAAGGTTTAGGTGTAGCTCGTTGTGCCCAGTCTTTGGGTGACGATGTTTTGGTTGTTTCTGGTGCTGTCGGTTTGTATGATGCTAGTGTTTTGCGTGGTATTTTGAACGAAAAGAGGGTTCGTTCTGTTACTGAGGATTTGGAGATTACTTTAGAGATGCACAAGAGAGGTGCAGGTGTCGGCTATGCTGATGTTGCTACGAGTTCAACGATTGCTCCAGTTTCGCTTAATGTTTTGTGGAGTCAACGCATGAGGTGGTTTACTGGTTGGCTTCATAATACTTTAAACATTCATAGAGATTTGCTTATTAAAAAGTCTTGGTTGACTTTGCTTCTGTGGTATTGCTATGTTTTCGAGTATGGCGGAGCATTTATTGATTTGGCTGCGCTTTGTGCGTTTCCGTTTCTTTTCTGGTTTGCACCTGATCGCATCTTTTTTATTCTTAACTTGCTAGTCTTCGTGCCTTATGGCTTGCTGATAGGCTTCATAAATCAGTCAATTGCCTTGAAATATGCTTATGATAAACACAATTATCGTTCTCTGCTCTTTTACACTCCATTTTATCCAATCATAAGGTTGGTAAATATTCTTGCACGGCTGACAAGTTCGGTCAAGTATTTGTTTGGCGATAATGGTAGCTGGCATTCTTCTAAAAAGTAACATGTGGCAACTTGCGTAAATGCACGTATATTTTTTAACTGTTTACTGCAAAAACTGTTTTATCTTTGGCATGGGCTATTGATTCGCTGGTGCAGAGAATGGAGGTCGACGCTGTGCTTTTCGACTTGTTCGATACTTTGCTTCTGCTTGAGAGTCAAGAGGCTTACTACGAGCCTAGTCTCAAAAAGCTTTATGAATTTTTGGTTGAAAATGGGGTTAATGTTCCTTTTGAAGATTTTTATAAAGTCTATTTTGAAGTTAGGGACAAATTTTATTCTGAATCACGCAAAAGTTTAGGTGAACCTCATTTTAATGTTCGTGTTGCGGAGACTTTGCGAAGGTTTGGTTACGATTTTGATGTTTCTGACCATGTTGTGGTTGGGGCTACTATGGCTTTTGCTGACGAGTTTATGCGTTATGTCAGCTTAGACAAGGATGCTCTTGATGTCTTGGAGAAACTGCGCGGAAAATACAAGCTTGGACTGATTTCAAATTTTGCCATTCCAGAATGTTGCTGGAAACTGTTAGACAAATTCGGTCTGAAAAGATTTTTTGATGTTACTGTGATTAGTGGTGAGATTAACCAACGAAAGCCTAGTCCAAAAATTTTTCAAAGAGCGTTGAAGGCTTTAGGCGTAAAAGCTTCTGAGGCGGTTTTTGTTGGTGACATGTTGGATTTAGATGTTATGGGTCCAAAGAAGGTTGGGATGAAAACTGTTTTTATTGAGAGAAGACCTGTAGAGCATGATGTGGACGTTAAACCAGATTATGTTATCAAAGGCTTAAAGGAGTTATTAGCTTTGCTTGCAGATTGTTGATGAAGAACTAATTTGTCTATTTGGTCTTAGTATGAGGCTTTTGTTCTGTTGTGAAAATTATAGCCCCTGTATAAATAGATTGAAGCTCAAATCTAAGCAGAGTTAGGGCACACTAGATTGGGTGTTTCCAGTGTTCAAATGTTTAAGAGGAAAGAACAAGCACCCATCAAGTTAACAGAACCTAAGATGACAATGTTAGAGCGTAAAGAAACGTTTATATCGACTGAGACGCCTTCAGATTTATTTTGGTGAACGAATAGAGTAGCCCCGCAATTTTACGGCGGCGGCTCAACCCCAACTACAAAGGCGCAAAGTCGCCCTACAGGATGAGGATGGTTGGCCTCCAGTTGCGGGGACAAACATGTGGACCTGACATGCTCACAAGCGTTAGGTCTGAATTGGGCTTTAGCGTAAGTGGTTAATTCCCTCCAAATCCAGTCTGCTTTGCGGTTGTACAGCAAATAAACGTCTGGCTTACGATCAACCGTGAAAAATAACTCCGGTTGATCCTGCCGGACCCTACTGCTATCGGGATGGGACTAAGACA
>CAYVGZ010000011.1:0-24946 GCA_964450845.1 uncultured Candidatus Bathyarchaeia archaeon
TAGAACCTAGAACATGCCCACGATTCTATCGCTTAACGCCAAAACTGCTTCTGCGTTTGATGCCCGAGAATACTAGAGTATGACTGGTGGTCGACCAAAATGGTTGAAACTAGGTCCCTCTGCCCGAAGTGTGGTTCACATAACATTGAGAAGCTGGTCTTACTTTCTAGGAAGATTTATTGGGGCTGTTTCATTAAGGATCAGGAAAATTGCCCCGTTCGAGAGGACTGTATAAACTTTGGTTCTGGACGCTGCAATTTATGTCATAGAGAGTATTTTGTAGTACGTCATTTCTTTAGCCGGGCAGAGAAGAAAATTTACGTGGAGTCAAGCAGGGGCGAAAACTTCTGCCAATTCAAGGATAAGGAGTACTATCGCAAAACGGAGCCTTTCATTGAGGTTAAGTGGCTTTTCGTTCAAGCTGGCAAAGGGCAGGGGGCATAGGGGCTATGAGCTGGCTGGTTAAGGCTTTAGTGAAGCGTGTCGTTGAAATTCACATAGATGACTTCAAGGTCATTGGACGTCTCTTGACTGTGTCGGAATCTCAGAGATATCCTGTTCACTTGCCTGGCGTTCTCATTCTGGAAACCGCAGCTGGGCTCTGTATCATTCGGGATTGGGACTTGATCGTTTTCAGTGGGAGGCTCTAGGGCATGGCCAAAGCTGAGGTTGGGGAAAACCGGTCTTCCACGTTTGCGCCTCCGCGCATACTTGGCAAAAGCGGCTTAAATAACGGGAAGTTGGGCTTACACGGTCCAGTCCAGCCGCGCCGGTCCCAAAAACCTCAGCCCACCAGCAATACTACGTACATGCCTGGGTCTCCCCCCAATGGCGTAGCCCCCCAGGATCCTCGTAGTAACAGCCAAGCCCATACATGCCCAGAATGCGGTTCCTCCAAGCTTTTCAAGGACGGATTCCGCTATCTCTACGATGGAACCCCAGTTCAACGGCTGCTATGCCGAAACTGTGGATATCGTTTTAGTCTGGAAAAGGGCCGGGGGCAATGGGAAAAACCCTTACTAAAAACTTCAAAGCAGTCATTAAATAATAGCATCGCCCTACATTCTAACCGTCAAGTATGCGTAGCCTTGACAAGAGGCGCGAAAAACTTGGCCGAAGTACAAGCCCGAATAGAAAAGCCGCTGCGGGACGGCACCAGAGACCTTCCAGGAACACTCATAGATTACGCTTGGAAAATGAAGAAACGCGGCCTAGCTGAAGAAACCATAAAGCACCGGGTCTACCGCCTTAACGTCCTCATCAGGAAAGGCGCAGATCTACAGAACCCAGACAGCGTCGAAACGGTCCTTGCGACGGAGCCGTGGAAGCCGGCGAACAAACGCTTTTTCGTTATGGCATATCAAAGTTTCACCAAGACTTACAGCATCCCATGGATACCTATCAGGCTCAAATGCGAAAACAAGCAGCCCTTCATTCCCTTAGAATCTGAAATCGACCAGTTGATAGCAGGTTGCGGCAAAAGAACAGCCACTTTCCTTCAAGTCCTCAAGGACACCGGCGCCAGGTGCGGCGAAATCAAAAGCCTCAGATGGACCGACGTCGACGACCCCAAGAGAGCCATCAGGATTAACAACCCAGAAAAGGGCAGCAATTCGAGAACGGTTCAAGTCACCCCGAAGACCCTGGCAATGCTGAACGCCTTGCCCAAACGAAGCATCTATGTCTTCAGCCCATTGGGCAGCGAACAACCGCCAAAAATCAGAAGCCTACAAAGCGTCTTCTCAAGACAGAGGAACAAGCTTGCAGTGCGTCTTCAGAACCCACGTCTCAAACAGATTCACTTCCACACGCTCAGGCATTGGAAGGCCACAATGGAATATGCGAAGACCAGAGATATCCTTCGTGTCAAACAACTTCTAGGCCATAAGCGACTTGAGAACACGGAGATCTATACGCATCTGATTGACTTCGCAACCGACGACTATACAGTGAGGCGCCCAAAGACTTCCAAGGAAGAGGACGAGTTTATAGAGGCTGGTTTCGAATACGTCCGCTATGACGACAAAGAGCAATGTCCAATCTACCGCAAGAGGAAATGAAAAGACGTGTTACTCACGGAAAATGAATACTGTTAAAGCTGGTAGCCGGCTTGAACAGCCGTATTATCGACTTTTGCGCTCATTTTGCTTGCATAACGCAAAGCCTCAATTTTATCGCTTGAGAAACCAAATCTTTCGCCAACATTTCCAATTTCTAATGGAGCTTGCAAAGAAACTTTGCCCTTGCCACCACAAACAGCAATGCCGTGATTTTCCTGTGCAACAGATTGTTTTAAAACGCCTGTAACAACTGTTGTTACGCCTGATGAATGCCAGTCATAACCTAAAACGCAGCCCAAAGCCTGAAACCAAAAGGGGTCGGAGATTCGTTTTAGAAAATCACCAGTGCCATACTCATCAACGATAATGGTCACAATTTCTCTAGCAAGTTTCTCCATGCGAA
Organism: uncultured Candidatus Bathyarchaeia archaeon; assembly: GCA_964450845.1. Lineage (GTDB taxonomy): Archaea > Thermoproteota > Bathyarchaeia > Bathyarchaeales > Bathycorpusculaceae > CAVZKK01. The sequence continues at coordinate 2,464 of CAYVGZ010000011.1, forward strand.
CAACGAGCCATCTTGGCGCTTTGCCATAATGAAGTGGAAGCCTAGCAACTCCTGTCCTCTGCATAAGTATGCCCATTTACATGGTGTCTGTTCTGTTCTATTTCAATTTTGTCTCAGTGTGATGATGTGTGTGATTGTTGTAGGACCCGTCTATTTTGAGCCAAATATGAAGCAGAAGCGGATAACTGTTATTCTAATATTTGCGCTCGCTTGAGAGCGTACCATGAAATAAGCGAGAAGGCTAGTACATAGGTTAATGCTACTGCTATTGATCTCAGCAGAACAAGTGAGATGGGCTCCAGTATTCTGAAGAAAGTCACGTTTGATGAGGGGTGAAGAACATAGGTAATCATGTTGGTGGCAATGTTATCTGTTCCGCTTACTGGCAAATAGCTGAGGACCCACGCTTGATCTGAAAATACTAAAATAATAGGGGCGCTTATGAGCAAGGCCATGAAAATGCCGAAGGCTCCAAGAGCTACTATTAGCGAGCTTTTGGATAGGGAGCCTATCGCTAAAACTATGGCTACCCAAACAAAAGTGCTGGTAATGTTCCCTAATAATGAAAGAGGAACAAGGTAAAGGTTGTTTTGAGGACCGTACACAATTGTTGCACCAATGGTCGTGTACGCAAAGAGAACAGCATAGGCTGAGAGAAGAGTGATGAAAGCTGCAAACAGCTTGCCGAGGAAAACCGTAGTTCTGGAGACTGGCTTCGTTAACAGCGTTACAATTGTGCCGCTCTCAAATTCACCCGAAATGCTGTTCATAACTGTTACAAGTGCGAAAAGGAAGAAACCTAGACTACCAGCGCTGTAGCTTATTGCGTAATCTGGTTCTTGGCTTAGCGATTGACCTATCATGTTACTCAAAATAACTGGTAAAGCTAAGCCTAGAGTAGCGAAAACAAACGCAACTATGACCATGCCTAGGAACTTTTTCTTTCGGATATTCCACAGAAGCTCATATTTTACAACCGCCCAGAAACGAGTTGTCCAGCTTGGATTTGTTCTGATTTTGTTTTTTACAGTGTTCATTCTGCTTTGCCTCCGCTTGGTTTGGTAACAAGCTGCATGAAAACTTCTTCAAGGGTTGGTCCTTTCAAGCTCATGGAAACGATAACCCCTCCAGAGTTTGTTATTTCTTGAGAAATTTGGGATCTGACGTCATCACGAGTTTTCAACTCAATAATCAACATGTTGCCATCTTGCGACACGTTAGAAACAAATTGCAGTTCCTTCACTTTTTGAATTGTTGCATCAGAGAGTTTAGCTACCTCTACTTGTAATATCGTTGGTCCTGAAAATTTGTTGGAAACGTTTTGAAGAGTATCCGAAACCAAAGATACTCCACGGTGAATAATTGTAACGTGACTACAGATTTGTTCAACCTCAAACAATAGATGGGAGGAGACGAAAATGGTTACGCCTTCTTTCGCAATTCCTTTTACTAATTCTCTCACTTCAACCATGCCAACAGGGTCTAAACCTAAGCTTGGCTCGTCTAATACAACCAATTCGGGTTCGTTTAGCAATGCTTGTGCAATGCCTAGGCGCTGTTGCATCCCCTTGCTATACTTTCCAATGAAGTCTCTTTCCCTGCCTTTAAGCCCGACCATTTCCAACAGCTTAGGTATCTGCTCTTTACGCTCTTGCTCAGTCATTCCATACATTCTTCCATAAATGTCTAGGAGTTCCCATCCCTTCAAGTGTTTGGGAAGCTTTGGCAATTCAGGCATGTAACCAATTCTTAGCCTAACATCTGGTCTATCTCCACGAACCTCTTGCCCTAAAACTTTAACAGTGCCCTCATTAGGGTTCAGCAAACCCACCAAAACTTTTATTGTGGTGGTTTTTCCAGCTCCGTTAGGACCAAGAAAACCGTGTATCGTGTTCCGTTCGACCTTTAAGTTAAGCTTGTTCACAGCGGTTAGCGAACCATACCGCTTTGTTAAGCCGCTAGTTTCTATGGCTGGCTCCACTTAGACAACTTCCCCAATGCTACTAATCTTATAGCCGAAGATATAAAAGTTGAATTTAGTTTGAATATTTTCACTTCTCCGCCTTAGTCAATAATTCTTCAGCATTTTTAACTGCTACTCTATAGAACACGTAGGTTGTGACAGAGGCTATAACCCCGCTTAAGGACAATGCCACGTACAGGTATGATTCTGGAAGCGATATGGGTATTGCTATAAAAGCTTGGGTCTCAAACAACATTTTCAAGCCGTAAGGAATCATGGGTGAAATTATAGTTAACGCCAGAATAAAGCACACAATTACGTTGATGAAACCCCAGAGGGGCCTAATCATCCTAGGTCTGGGAAATTCACGGAAGTCGGCACCCCTTATCCCAAAACTCAGCGAGACCATACCTAGAGAGAAAACTAGTAGAATGGCTTCAGTCAAGCCTATACCAGCCATCCGTGGCGAAGGAGACATCAAAAGGGCACTAACAACAAAGCAAACTAGGGTTATTACCAAGCTGAAAAGAGTTGCAAAGAAGTATTTTGCCTTAACAAGACTCTTGACCGATATTGGAGACGAGTACACGTACCATACGCTTCCTCCTTCTGAGCCAGTTGTGATGCTTCCCAGAGAAATAGCCATTAAAGTTCCCGGCAGCAAAGTGATGTAGGTAAATAAGAAGGAGTAAAATACAGAGGATGTGGTATCTGCGGTGCTCCTCATCGAAGAGAAAAGGGGCATGATGATAAAAACTATGGGCATGATGAAAATGTACATCAACTCGCGTCGCCGTGTGAAGGCCCTAAAGTCCTTTCTCATAATGGCTGCTTCCATGGAAGAGAAGCCCAATCTTCCAAGCAAACCAGTTTTTGGAATGTAGGGTCCGCGGGATATTGTAATGGATGGTGCTTCGTACAAACCAAACCTGACGTTAAGACGGACAGCAACTAGAAAGAGGGCGTAGATGAAGGCAAGTGACGCAAAAGTAAAGATTATTGCTTCTAAACTTAAGCTACTGGCAAAAGCAGAGAGGCCTATACCAAGCCAGAGGTAGGGAACGAACCAAAGTATTCTTTGTCCACCAGCCAACGACTCGATAAGAGCGGGAAATGACCCGCCATAAATTAACGTGAAATAAACGAGGTAGAATGCGATGAAAAATGTTAGTGTTCCTAAAAGCCTCACCCATACTGCTCTTCTGCCCGCAACCTTTGTTACCGCTCCCGAAATCCTGACCTGCAAAACTTTAAGAATTTCCGTGGTGACGCTTGCTAAGAAGAGGCTTCCTAACAAAGCAAACATGGTGAAAACAGCCAAAGATACCACTCCAAAGAACGCCGAAGCCACAAAAATGCTTGAACAGATAAAGACAGTGATTATTGATGGTGTACCAATCAGGTTAGCTAGTATAGAGGCTAGTGTATGTTCCTTCCATGTGATGGGAAACCAGTAGAGTGGCTGAATTGAAGTTTTTGCGCCGATTCGCTGAATTTGGCTCATCTGCGTAAAAACTAGGCTGTATAAGAGCGCGATGGTTGGAAGAGTTACAAAAAGGTTGGTTGCGCCTTCAAGGATGACTTGCCTCAAGTTTGAGTCAGATATTCCATGGTAAAAGTTTCCGACAAGCAAGCCGACCAACAATCCAAGCACGCATGCCACTATGTATAAAGCATATGTTACTGCTCTGTTCTCCCGAAACCTTCTGAACTTAATTCCTCTAATCATCCGTGAAGATTTAACGTCTACGCTTATCAGTCGAAGAACGTTCTTCCAGTTCACTTCATCAACGCCTCAACCACGGGCTTAATGTCTCTAGTTCCAGTAAGCTTAAGGAAAATGTCCTCTAATCCCGATTCAGGCATTTTTGCCCTTTGCCGCAACTCATCCATGGTACCTAACGCCAACAACCTTCCTTCATACATGATAGCTATTCGATCGCACATGGCTTGGGCAATCTCCAAAACATGAGTAGACATTATAGCGATCACACCCTTCGCAGCTAACTCATGTAACAGGTCTTTAACGATTCTCGCGGATTTTGGGTCTAAGCCACTTAAGGGTTCATCTAAAAGCAGAAGTTCAGGTTTATGCATTAGTGCAGAGATAATAATGACCTTCTGTTTCATCCCCTCAGAATAAGAGCTTATCATGTCACCTTCTCTCCCCTCCAAATCCAAAGCCTTAACAAACTCGTCGATTCGCTTTTTCTTCTCATCAGGAGCCATCCCATAAATGTCGCCAGTGAAGTCGAGAAATTCAAGACCAGTTAAGAATTCGTAGGTGCGTGGTGATTCAGGCACGTAACCCACTTTTCTCTTTACCGCAACAGGGTCATCCTCCACATTGATGCCCAAAACGTTTACAGATCCGGAATCAGGCTTGACCAATCCTAAGATCATTTTAAGAGTTGTCGATTTGCCCGAGCCATTTGGACCAAGAAGACCGAAGATTTCACCTTTTTTTATGTCTAGGTCAAGGTAATCTACAGCTGTGATATCGCCATATCGCTTAGAAACGCTTGTCAACTTGACACTTGGAAGATAAGTCAAGGTCTAACCACCTATATCAAAAGCAAAGCGAAGAACCACTTAAGATTTTCGTGGATTTTCTCTTTTCGAACAATCGCTTGGCTCAGAAGTTTAGTAAGTGGCCCTCTCGGTCAATTTCTCCGCGACGAATTCGTGTGGTGGAGATGGGCGAGTGATTCTCAGATGGAATCATGTCAATGACAATTATTCGCAACGGAGGCAATTCCCTTCTTCCTCTTTCTTCATTGATCTTAACAGCTATGGGCTGAGTCTCGCGACTCACAATCAGAGCCTCAATACACCCTTCAGATAACGTCACCCCAAAAGGGTCATTCAACGGTACAATGTCAGCCCTCTCCCAAACGCCTCTTTCTCGCAGAAACCTGCTCAACTCCTCCAACCTTTGCTCATAAGAGGCAGTTACATGCGGCTTACTAAGACTCTCAACAAGTCTATCAGAACATAAACCAACCAAAACACGCTCTCCAACCTCAAAGGCTTTCATGAGCAACGCTTTATGTCCCTTATGAAACTCGTCAAAGGTGCCGCCAACAGCCACGGTTTTGAACTTTTTCTCCAATTCCTTTTTTCATCCCATTAGTCTAGCGCCCTGAATGTCAACTTGGGATACGAGAATTTTTTCTTTTGGCAAAACCCGCTTAAAAGCTTGAACCACATTTTCAGCATTTTCTAATGTTGTAAGCGCATGAACTGCTTCACCCACCATATTTTGCGTTGCACCTATTGCGCCAGCTTCTTCAGCAAGTCTTATCAACGTTCTCACACGTTCCGTCATAAACCCCGTCTTCTCAGCAAAGTCGCAGCAACAAGCTAAGAAGTTTTCAAGGGAAGGCTCGGAAAGAATTTTCTCTAAAGTTTTTTTACCCCACTTGTTGACTGCTAGACGCTTTTCAGGGGAAGCCAGCACTTCCTTCGTTGGTATAGGCCCAAAGACTCCAGCAACAATTACATAATCTGTGGATATGGGTATTCGGTCTATAATGGCTATTCCAGGCGCACCAGGCTCTATGGTGAGTATGCATCCGCCGAGCATTAGTGGTCCGACTGTGCCTAAACCTGTTTTACATTTAACTTCAGCGACATGCGCAATTCTGCCTATCTGATTATAAGTCAAATCTAGACCTAACGCTTTTGATAATGCTAAAGCCGTGGTTAACGCTCCAGCAGCACTTGAACCGAACCCTGCACCAATTGGGACATCAACTCTATGCTTAACCACAACATTGTAGGTTCCGCTGACCTTGCTAAGCAACATTTGCACTACAGTTTTTGTTGTTCTAGCTTCGAGTAGAGACTTTCCGTTAATACTGACTTTTACAGAGTTCTTTTCCGCTTCCGTTACACTTGTTTTTGTTAATACTCCTTTCTTAATTCCGAAGCCTCCGCCTCGGGCACCTACTTGTTCAAGATTAAGTATAGGTTTCCCATCAGCCGTTGTATCACAAATCTCGAAAAAACTTGATATACCTGCTGGAGAGAAAGCCTTCGAGGTTTTACTCAAAATTACTCTTTCCTTGGTTCGGTTTTCTGGGAAACTCTTAGTGATGGATAGGCTTTATAGCACGCCTTTATTATGGGAGGTCCAAGGAGAAGAATGAAAGGGATTTCTGTGGCGAATGTCCAGACAAATATTATAGGGATAAACAAAGATGATATAGGAGCCGTGAAATAGCCTGTGGGAGCAAAGAAAACTTGGCTGTAGGCCCACACCACTATAGCTATAATTGTACTCCCAAGTCCTAATCCTATTATGGATCCAGCAACATAATTTCTCCATTCACTCCAAAATCTAGCAACAATTACCATAACAAGCGAACTTACAACAACTGTCAAAACAAACAAAAGAATAATTTCTAAAGATGACAAGTTGGACGAGAAGTAAGCTACGGATTCAGCTGGTAGCAAAATCGTGGGCAACAGAAGACCAATAGCAATGATTATACCGCCTATAATTGCACTTATGCTTATTTTTTTCCAACCAAGATTTGTACAAGAAATGTAACCGATGATGAAGAACCCGACAAAATTGGCTGTAACACCAGCGGATAGGCTCAGCAATGGGTCTCCATGAAATAGCATGTCTCTAATGAATATTCCGATAGCTGCTCCTATTCCTCCAGTCCAAGGTCCAAATAAAACAGCGAAAATGGCTGGTATTACTGCTGCAGGCCAGAATGCGACTCCGCCTACTGTAATACCTAAGTCTGTTAAACGTCCTACTACAGCGTACAAAGCTGCACAAACCCCCACCATTGCAACGTCTAGTGCCTTCATGTAATCTCCTTCCTCGTTTTGTCAATGTGGGTTTTCTAAATAAGAGTTTTCTATGAATTGTTTATACATGTTTAAACTTTCTGATGATAAATCCATTGAATATTACACTGTTGCACACATGTTATGGAGCCTAATCTATGTGCCTGAATTTTCGAGCCGCTTAAATATGCATTGTATTAACTTCTAACTAGCGGAAACTGAGGCTTTGAAATGACTGAAAAGCATGAGTGGCGTCATGTTTTTATACTCTTAAAGTTAGCTGAGATGGGAGCACATCGAAGAACAGCCAAAATTTCCACAGAATATTTAGCCGGAAAGTTGGGGATTTCCCAGCAGACGGCTTCGCGTTATTTAATTGAATTGGATAGCAATGGATGGGTTAAACGGACTATGACGCCTGAAGGCTGTCTCTTAAAAATCACGGATGCAGGCATTAAAGAACTGAAAAGTCTTTATTCGAATCTGCGTTTTTTGATGGAGGCTACTTATCCTCCCTCAATAACTTTAGAGGGCGTAGTTTTTACGGGATTAGGTGAGGGAGCCTATTATATCTCAAAAGAGCGTTATAGGAAGCAGTTTATAGAGAGACTGGGCTTTGAACCTTATCCTGGCACGCTTAATTTGAAACTTACAACTGATTATGATGTTAAGACCCGCTCAGAACTTGAAGCTTACCCAGCAATTGAAATTGAAGGTTTCACAAATGAAGACCGCACTTTTGGATCGGTGAAATGCTATCCAGTAACAATAGAGAACAAAGTGAAGGGTGCCTTGATTTTAGCTTTAAGAAGCCACTATGACACTTCAGTGATCGAGGTTATTGCTCCTGTTTTTCTGCGGAAACATCTTAAACTGAAAGATGGGCATAAAGTGAAAGTGGAAGTTTTAACGCTTCCATAAAACTTTAACCTTTAGTTTAGAAAGAATAGCGATAGTTATAAGTATGTGTTACAGCGCGTCTGCGTGTTGCTCCAAGCACATAACCAATCAACAATCCAATAACCAAACCGCCAAGATGAGCTAGAACGTTCACATCTGGACCTGAACTAATGATCAGGAGAAAGAAGGCGTACATTAACGCGCTTATTATCGACTGCCCAATCGCACGTCTAAAGTAAATGATACATGCGCCAAACATTCCAAAAATAGCTCCTGAAGCTCCTGCAGAAACAAAGAGAATGCCAGGAGCACTGTAAGGTCCAAACGCTAATGACAGCAAGTTTCCAGTTAAACCGCTTAGGAAGTAGATGAGAAGATACTCTTTGAGGGAAAACAAGTCTTCTGCTCTAAGCCCAAAAATGAGTAGAAAAAACATGTTACCCAGCAAGTGTGTGATGTTGACGTGGACAAACATGGCTGTAAAAAGTTGCCAGTACCAGCCGTGATAGATAACAAAATAGTTCACTTGCCCAAACCAAAAGATTGCATCCTCACCTGTTGTTATGAAGTCTCCGCCAATTATGGAAGTGTAAACATAAAAAATTATGTTCAATGTGATGATTATGTAGGTTGGCATGTACTCTTTAGAACTCTTAAACAAGGCGTTCATCTTTTGAAGTCTTCAATGATTTTCTGTTTAATCTTTGAGGAACTGTCCAACTCGTCTTCACCAAACTTGCCAATTTTCACAATTTTTATCTTCAACCCTCTTTCCTTTACATGATTTCTTACCGTTTGTTCCATGTTGGTCTTATGGCTGTCGTGGCCAATAGCTATAATGTTAGGCTTGATTTTCTCGATGACTTTTTGCATGTTAAAGTCTTCGTAGCCAAGAATCGCCTCATCAACAACTTTTAACGATTCTAAAAGGGCGCGTCTCTGATTTTCGGGCATAATGGGTTTCTTACCCTTCCTCTTTTCCACAGTGCTGTCTCTAGCTACAATTACTATAAGTTCAGCGTTTCTTCCACCAGCCTTTTTTGCTTCTTCAAGAAACTTTACGTGTCCAAGATGCAGCAAGTCAAATACGCCTGAAGCCAAAACTATCTTTCGCTTTTTCTTTTCACGGGCCATTCGAATTTCACGGCTCCCAACAGTTTTAACGCATCAAGTAAGCCTTCGCAATAGGCAACAGAAGCCAAGCTTACCTCAAATTTCTTTTCATCCCTATAGTATTTGGCGTCCTCTAAATAGGCTTTGGCAGATTCCAACACGTTCTTAACACTTAACACATCAATATTTGTGCGAGTTTCAGCAATCTCCATTTCGCGGAAGACATGTTCAGCAGAACCGATGTACTTAGAAACAAGCTCCTCCAAACTCATTTAGCATCCTTCCTCAACTTTTCTGGACCGCCAGCCAACACTATGAGGGCTTCTGCTTCCATAAAGTGAAGTTTGCCTGGAAAAATGACGCTGTAGGGCGGTTCTCCAAAATCGTAAACCAACAATTTCTTCACAGAATCAGCTTTAACGGTCGGATTGTTGCTTCCTGCCCTAGCTATTCCAACTGCAAGCGAATCTCTTGTGATTATTCCCTTTTTCTTTTTTTCTTCTATTTTCAAAAGAGAACCCAAGCCTTCATGAATGCTGAGGTAACGTTTCTCTTCAGCCTTGATATCTAGTAGACAAAGAGTATGAAGCCCAAGTTTTTTGTTTTGTGCTATAACATCGTATGGAGTTTCAGAAGGGGTTTCGTCTGGGAAAGGTATTGTCACGCTTTTCCCGAACTTATAATTGTGTAAACCAGACAAACCTATAACTGCAGAAATGATGGAAGCCCCGTGGACTATGCGAGTTTTTATTCTACGCTTTTCAGCTTCTATTCTTAAGGCAACATGCGTTGTGGCTATTAGTGGATCACCAGGAACAAGCAGAACAGTCTTACCATTTTTAGCAGCTTTTAAAACAGCTTCTCCATTTTCTTCTTCAAGCTCCCTTCTCGAAACAACTTTAAGCCTCTTTCCAGAAATATCCTCAAAGCGCTTTAATGAAAAATTCGGCAAGAAACTCGTGTAAACCTCTATAAAGGCGGCGTCTGCGGTTTTGACTTCTTCTAAACCACGTAAACTTATTCCCATCTCGTCATTTAAACCAAGTCCGACAAAAATAATTTCACCCAACATTTTCAGCCTCACAATCAAAATTTAGGATTAGACTTAAAACTGTTGACTTTCTCAACGCATTGTCATAAACAGAACCAGCTTAATAAGATTCGGAAGCCAAAAGCTAAATTTATTAAAGCGAGATGAAATGCATAATCCACGAAGAAGGGGCCCGTAGCTCAGTAAGGCTAGAGCACCGGACTCTTAAGTGCAAAAGTTCACGCAGGCATCCGGGTGTCACGGGTTCAATTCCCGTCGGGCCCGCCATCATCGAAACTTTCCTAAATTAAAAAAGGGCGCCTACGTATGGTTGACTGGTCAAAGATTTTAGAAAAAAGTCCAATCGATTGGCTTCTCGAAGAAACAAATCCATCCGTTCGTTACTTTACGTTGCGCGACATCCTCGACAAAGACGAAAATAACCCTCAACTCGTAGTTGCAAAACAAGCCATCCCAAAATCAGAAGTGGTAAAAAAAATATTACAGAAGCAAAAACCAGATGGGTACTGGGAAGAACCAGCAAAACCTTACCTTCCGAAGTACAAGTCTTCTTATTGGCAGATAATGATTCTTGGACAGTTGGGCATGGATAAAACTGATAAAAGGATTGAAAAAGCCTGCGAACACATTTTCCAATTTCAATTTGAAGAAGGTGGCTTCACATCTGAAACCAGAGAAACAGCACTCATGGAATATCGTTGGCTCTTGAAAAGAGGAAAAAAGCTGCCTCCCTATGACAAGTGGATATCTAACATTATTTTTGAACAGCAACTTTCATGTCTCACTGGAAACATGGTCGTAGCTCTGATTAGACTTGGATACGAAAATGATTCTCGAGTGCACAAAGCCATAAAATGGCTTGTTAAAATTCAAAACAAAGACGGAGGATGGCTCTGTCCATACTGGAAAGCCCACATCAAAGACAAACATGGATGCTTCCATGGAACAATTTGCCCCTTAGAAGCCTTTTCGGAAGTGAAGAAGGAAAATTTAACTAAAGAAATGAAGAAAGCGATTGAAAAAGGCGAAGAATTTCTACTTATGCATCGTTTATTTAAGGCTGACCATCACGGCTATAAGGTGATTAACCAATCTTGGTTAAAGCTGAGTTTCCCATGGTTTTACGGATACAACATCCTAAGAGGATTAGATGTCTTAGCCAAACTTGGTTATGTGAAGGATGAACGTTCAAACGATGCTGTCGAGATTCTCTTACAAAAGCGGCAAAGCAGTGGAGCGTGGATTTTGGAAAGTGCTCCAATTGGAAGAATGCAAACTAACATAGAAGCAAAGGGCAAACCTAGCAAGTGGATCACCCTCATTGCTTTAAGAGTGCTAAAGCGTCTTGGTGACGAGAGGTAAACCGTTATTCGCCAATCCCTTTCTGATATGCGTCTATCAAGTAATTGAATGTGAAGGACTTCATTATGACACTTCCCGATATGCTCATGAGAAAGACTTTGAAATCTTCGAGATATTTGCCCCAGTCTCTCCTAAAAACGTGGTAAAATTTTACGAAATCAGCGTAATCCTTATGGATCGAAACCATCACAGCGTCTGAATCTATCCCTTGACCAGTGCTTATAAACATCACGTTCGGCTGATCCTTCGCCCATTCCTTTCCTTTGTCCCAAAGAGGGTGCACAAGCTCCTTTGAACGGAAAAGTGTCAAGGCTAGTATGTCAAAGCCAAGATAGGAAAGATTCGGGATTATAGTATACTGTTTTATCGCTTCTCTTTCTAGAACTTTCCTTAGCCGAGTTACAGTAGGCTGGGAAATGTCTAGGATCTTCGCTAGGTCTCTGTCGCTTCGCTTCGAATTTTTAATCAATTCGAAAAGTAGTTTGACTAGTTTTTCTTGTTTCATAAATAACTTTTATGCTGAAATCCCTTATGAAACTTTGCACTAATCCAGACATTTTTGATAAGTATTTAATGATTTAGAGGTTAGCTTTTGCGCATTTGACAACATTTACTGTTCTCTGCAAAAGAAGTTGAGCTGCCTCTTGTGTAGGCCATCCGCCTAAGCCACAGTCAGGACCTGTAAAAGTCATTCTATCTCCATATTTTTCTTTGGCTGTTACAAATCTTTTTCTTATAGTTGCTTCGCTTTCAACCAATTGCTCTGCATTTGGTTTCATTATGCCCTTCTCATATAGTTCTGCCATAATTGAGTTTATGTCTGTTCGTGATACTCCAACCCTTATCTGCTTGTCCGCTCGCTCCAGCATTTTTTTTGAAACTTCTTCGATGTTTTTAGGAGATGCTGCATACTCAAACGATAACACATCAAGATTTTTAACGTCCAATATGTTGGCAACCCTTGATGGAGAATGTAAATGAACCTGTTTTGTAACACCATTGAAATCGAAGGCTTTTTCAAGAGCGTCTAAAATTGTGTCTTCATCGGCAGATATGTCTTGAAATCCAAAGCTGGGCTCATCCAGTGACACCACTTCTGTTTTGATGTATTTGGAATTTAGAATAGAATTTTTTGCAAATCGTTTTACAGTTTCTGCAAGCATTAAGAGAATGTCCTTATAAGCTATGGTTCCAATCTCTTTCAGATACAATTCCATAGGTCCTGTAACACATACACGAAGCAAAACTTTTTTCCCAGTTTCTTCACAGATTCTTTTTGCTTCGTCATTAATTACATGCACTTCTGGCATAATTGCCTGTTTTTCGTCGACTGCATATGTGCCTTTATCCATAGCCCTGTGGATAACATCTGTAAATTGCCAATGCATGTCGCAATGTTGCGGGTAGTTAACAACATCCAAACCTGTGTCGAATTTTTTCTTGAAGGAATCAATTATAACTCGGCAAAAATTGTTGAGGATGAACTCATCTTTTCTGAAATCTTTTTCATTTATTAATGCGTCTCTTGTACGAACATATGCTTCATTGAACAATTTTCTATCCACATAATCGGGTAACGGAAAACTTCCCACATCATCAACCAGAGTATTCATACAAAAAAGTTAACCGCTGAACCATTTAAAACTAGTCTTCACTCGCAAAATCTTTGATGCTGTGACGCTTGTTTTTTATAGTAAAAGATATAAGCTGCTGCTACTTCGTGAGCATTGGTTGAGATTTAATATGAATATTTGGAAACTTCGCATGTCCATGTTGGGCACACTAGCCATAATAATAGGCCTATCTACACTAGTTTTCACAGTAGTTCTAAGCTTAGCAGGCTCTTTAGACATAATGGCCTTAGGCGTTTTAGTGGTTGCCTTCAACATTGGTCAATGGTTAATATCACCATACATAATTGACGCCCTCTATCGCACACGCGAGTTGCCTGTGAATGAAGATCCAAAACTGCATGAAATAGTTGAAAATCTTAGCAAAAAAAGTGGAATAAAAAAGCCGAGGTTGATGGTTGCTCAAATTCCGATTCCAAATGCATTTGCTTATGGTTCGCCTATAGCTGGAAACCGCGTGGCAGTTACGAGCGGTCTACTGAAAACGTTGGAAAGTGAGGAAGTTGAGGCTGTTATTGGACATGAGCTTGGACACTTGAAACATAGGGACGTGCAAATAATGATGTTTGTGTCGCTACTGCCAGCATTGTTAACGTACATAGGTTATTCGCTTATGCTTTCGTCCATGTATCGTCAAAGAGAAGGGGGCGGCGGATCGGCATTGTTGGGCATAGGGTTTATGGCTTTCTCATGGGTATTAAACATGTTTATACTTTATCTAAGTCGTCTGCGTGAATATTACGCGGATAGACACAGCGTCTTAATAGTTGATGATGGTCCGCGGAAACTTTCAGAAGGCTTAGCAAAAATAGTTAACACGACTAGAAACATGAAAAAAGTCAGAAAGGAGACACAAAACCTAAGCTCCTTTAAAGCATTATTCATAGCCGACCCAGACCATGCAGACACAGACTCCATGGCAATATCGGCAATAGCAGCATCAAGTGACCAAAAACTAGTCCAAGAAATCATGTCACAGAAGCTGACGACAATCGACAGAATAACAGAAATTTTTTCAACACACCCTAACATAATCAAACGACTTAAAGCTCTGCAAGAAGCAAGTTAGCAACAACACATTCTGCTAAACATTCTTTTTGTTTCTCTGTCTGCAGCAAAACATTAAAGTTAACAAGCAACACTTTATTTCAAGCTATTAAATGTGATGTCTATGCAATATTCAAGCGTTTTCTCCGAAATTGAAAGGCAAAAAAACGAAATGGCGCAAACTTTAATGGAACTTATCCGCGTTCCAGCGATTGCTCCAGAAAACAGTGGAGAAGGGGAATCGAGGAAAGCCGAAAAACTAATGCAGACATTAGAAGCGGTTGGCTTCGATAAAATAGAACACTTCGACGCTGACGATGAGAGAGTTCCATCTAAAAAACGACCTAATGTCGTGGCTTACTGTTATGGAGAAAATAAAGCCGAAAAACTCTGGATAATATCTCATTTAGATGTGGTTCCACCGGGAGAAGAGTCTCTTTGGACCATCACAAAACCCTTTGAACCAACAATTAAAGAGGAGCGGATTTACGGACGCGGCAGCGAAGACAACGGGCAATCGATGGTTGCATCAATTTTCGCAGTTAAAGCTCTAAAGAATTTGGGCATGAGACCAAAAAGGACGGTCGCTTTAGCCTTTGTTGCCGATGAAGAACAAGGAAGCACGTATGGAATTCAACACCTCATAAAACAAGGACTTTTCAAAAAAGACGACTTAATAGTTGTACCTGACGGCGGAAACGAGAATGGAAGCCTTATAGAAATAGCTGAGAAAAGTGCCTTATGGTTTAGGGTGCACACAATTGGAAAGCAGACTCACGCCAGCAGGCCTAATAAAGGCTTGAATGCCCATCGCATAGGAATGGAATATGCTCTAGCTCTCGACAAAATGTTACACGCGAAATATTCACTTAAGGACGAATATTTTGATCCACCAGAAAGCACATTTGAACCGACGAAAAAGGACAAAAACGTTGATGCTGTAAACATTGTCCCAGGGGAAGACATAATCTGCTTCGACTGCCGAGTTCTGCCAAACTATAATATAGAAGAAGTGTTGAATGGCATTCATGGTCTTGCAGAAAAATTTGAAAAGAAAACTGGTGCGACGATAAAAATTGAGGTTTTGCAGAAAAGTGTTGCTCCAAGACCAACAGACGCCAGCGCGAAAATAGTAAGCATGCTTACGGAAGCAATTAGAAGAGTGAGAGGAACAGAGCCGAAAGTTGGGGGAATTGGCGGAGGAACATGCGCGGCCTTCTTCAGAAAAATAGACGCTCCAGCAGTTGTCTGGAGCACTATAGACGAAACAGCCCACCAACCAAACGAATACGCAAAAATAGAAAACTTACTCAATGACGCTAAAGTCTACGCCTTCTTAATGATTTCCTAATCCTTTTTGCGCAAACTTTATATGGCTGGATAATCCATCCAACACTCATGGAACACGCACTCAAAAGTCCTCGTAGAATAGCGCTGATAAGTGTTTTAACAGCCTTATGCTTGGCTCTTCAGTTGTCTCCGAGACCCCCTAATGTGGAGTTTACTTCACTTTTCACTTTTGTTCTAGGTTTTATCTCCGGGTCCTTTATGGGAATTTTCTTTGGTAGTTTTGTAATGTTTGTTAATGGGTTCATTTCGCCATGGGGATTTGCGGGTCTAATGATGCCTTTTCAGATTGTGGGAATGGCTTTAGTGGGCTTGGCTGGAGGTTTATACAGAAAGTATTCACAAAACTACATTAGCTCAGCTAAATTCTACCTTGAAGTGGCTGTTCTAGGAGCATTTCTCACAGTAGTCTACGACCTCATAACCAATTTTGCAGTAGCCCTACCCATGATGACTGCAATGCATCCTGCTTTGGCAGTGATGACTGCTCTGGCTTATGGCACACCTTTTTCTCTAGTACATGTGATTTCCAACATTGCAGTGTTTGGGGTAGTCTTCTTCCCAGTAATAAAAGCATTAAACAATGTGTTGATGGTGAAAAACCTTGGTTGAAAAAAGAGTGTTCTTATTTGCGAGTTTAGCTATGTTTGTTTGGGCAGTTTTAGCTTCAAGCGTCGCAGGATTTTTCTATTTGCAAAATACGATGAATAGTGAACAAATCTCTGAAAATCAAAAATCACTAAACACTATGGCAACCACTTATAATGAAGCGATGGCCAAGTATGATGGGTTATTAAGCGATTATTCCTTTCTGTATGGAAATTACTCGTTTCCACTAAATACTAATTTTACTTTACTTACGAATTCATTCCTAACTTTACTACACAACGTGAAAGGAAACTTTAGTTCCCTTTTAACAGAACAGAAAGACCTAAATGAAACTCATTATGCGCTACAGAGTGAATCTGAAATACTTCTTCTTAGGGGCAATGTGACAAGAGAAGAATTCGGAGAATTACTGGATGAATGCTACGAATTTTTAAATCTCGTTGTAATCCGAGAACTTAGCAAAACAATAAGCGAAATTACGACATTGACTGTGAACATTTGCATTGATTACGGAAATGGAACAGTAGAGTGGCACAATAAAACTGTAATACCTGCAGGCTCTTCGCTATTTCAATTGACACAAAACGTCGCAACAGTTAACTTCACTTATGATGCTTTAATGAAGCCAGGACATATTCGCGTAACTTCAATTAACGATAAGACGGAATACACAACTTCTACATTCAGCGGTTCTGAAGGAGCCGCTTGGTTATGGTATTATTGGAATGACGATAAACAAGAATGGGTCTTTGGACCTGTAGGTTGTGACGCTTGGATGCTGAAAGATGGCGGCACCTATAAGTGGAACTTTGAACATTGGCATTGGCCATAATAGTTTTTAAAGGATAAATACGCTCATAATAGTCTATTCTTTAAGGTGTCTCAACTATGAGCACAGTATCCGAAATCTTCGACAAGGTAAAGAAAGAAAAGAGAAAGTTTTTGCTTGAACCAGAAGCCAAAACTGTATGCCTAAAATGTGGAATTCCAGTCACCAACTTTAAAGTAGCCAAAAATGAAGCAGAGGCTGTCAAGTTTGCAGAGGAAATAGGGTATCCAGTGGTTTTGAAGATTGTTTCGCCAGACATAATTCACAAATCAGATGTTGGCGGCGTCGTAGTTGGATTGAAGGATGCACAAGCGGTTCAGAACGCTTACAAGCAGATTTTGAAAAATGTTAAGAAACATAAGGCGAACGCAAAAATTGTGGGTGTGCTTGTGCAGGAGATGGCTCCGTCATCTACGGAAGTCATAGTAGGCGCTATTAAAGACCCACAGTTTGGTCCCGCGCTAATGTTTGGGCTCGGCGGAATCTTTGTAGAAGTTCTTAAAGACGTGACTTTCAGGGTTGCGCCAATAACAAGGGATGAAGCCTGCGAAATGATTACTGAAGTTAAGGCTTACCCGTTGCTGAAGGGATACAGGAATCAACCTCCAGCAGATATAGAAGCCATAGTGCAAATTCTGCTGAACACTTCAAGGCTTGTCATGGAGCATCAAGAGATTAAAGAGCTTGACCTAAACCCTATAATGGTTTATGAGAAGGGAGCAAAAACAGTAGATGCAAGAATTGTTCTCGAATAAGCCAGGTACTGAATAAGATGTCATTGACTCTATGTATGCAACGGCGCTAGAGTCCCTCTATTTGGAGCCAAATGTGCTTTTGGTTATAGGTTTGTGAAGGCGAAGTTTTATCGAAATTAGGCGAACTCAACCCAGATACATGTAGACCAGACATCCTATCAATATCCAGAACGTTAACGTCACCACAAATCCCATCTTTCTGTTTCTGTTGAAGGAAACGCCTATCATACTGAACTCAGCAGCATAGAAGATTATAATGTAAGCGACATGAATTGCCAGAATTTCTCTGAATGGGATTGCAAAAATGTAGTCGAGTAGCAATTCCGCAAAGAGGTAAAGGAGAATCACTAGATGAGATATCACTATCTTCTTTTCCGCCTTTTCTCTTACATATCCTAGCAACGTGAAAGTGAAAGGAAATATGAGAGAAAGGACAATAGCACCACACACCCACAAGAGTAGCAAATTGTCAAGTTTTGTTGCAATGTACAAAAAACTCACTGAAATGTTGAAGACGATAGCGGAGCAAACGAAGACAATGTCCAATAATCTACTCATTGCCAATTCCGTTCGTCATTCCTCATCTGATAGTCGTCTTGGTTCAAATATATCTATTCCAAATCCATCGTCGTTTTGGTTGGTTGAGGTAAAGTTTTATCCAACGCGCGAGTGTTAGTTCAAAAGAGAGGTTCAGCGGGCGGGTTGATTGAAAGATGACAAGAAAAGGCTTCGAATTACTCGGGTTTTGCGGTGTCTACTGCGGAGCTTGCACTACTTACAGAGCCTACAACGACAACGACCAAGCCTTGGTAGAATTGGAAATCAGAATGGGAATGCCGAGGGAAGAAATAATCTGCAAGGGCTGTCGCTCAGACCTTGTCAACAAATGGTGTTCTGAATGTAAGTTCAGAAAATGCATAGAAAGTAGGAAAATCGAAAATTGCTTCCAGTGCGATATCTTCCCCTGCAAAATGCTCGTTGATTTCGGCAAAACAAGACCACACAGAACGCTGGGTCTGAAAAATCTTATCCAACTAAAAAGCACCAGCTTTGAAAAATGGTTGAAAGAGCAAGAAAAGCGCTGGACATGCCCCTCCTGCGGGAAAAAGTTACATTGGTATGCTGAAAAGTGCCCAAAATGTGGAGCAAAATTCCTGACCGCAACGCAAGAAGTAAGCTTGCACTAGCATGCACCTGTTTTTTTCGTTTTTTTGCTGGTTGGATTAGATTTTAACGCTTGGGTCTGAGGATAAAACTTAACTTCAGAAAGAACGTGAAAAAGATGGTAGGTGTTTGTAAATTGTCTAAAGAGATTGCGCTTCTTGAAAAGCTGTCAAACGCTTTTGGACCTTCTGGAAATGAAGAGGACATAGCTGAAATTCTCAAAGACGAGCTTAAAGAATACGCGGATGAAACAAGCGTTGACAAGCTTGGAAACATATTCTTCTACCACAACGGAAAAAATGGATACCCCAAAATTATGCTTTCAGCTCACATGGACGAAGTAGGCTTCATCATCACCTTCATAGAAGAAAACGGCTTCCTCCGTTTCGACACGCTTGGTGGCATAACAAGCAACATCATGCTTGGACAGCGAATACTCCTCCGAGGAGACAAAGGATACCTTAAAGGAATAATTGGAACCAAACCTCCCCACATCATGACGCCTGAAGAACAAAACAAAATCATACCCAAAGAAGACCTCTTCATAGACATAGGAGCCGACAGCATCAACCAAGCACAAGAAAAAGGAGCAGATGTAGGAACAATGGGCGTTTTTGAGGTTGAGTTCGCAGACTTAGGAAACGGATACTTCAGAGGCAAAGCATTTGACGATAGAGCCGGATGCACAGTACTCGCGGAAGTGTTTAAGCTCACGAAGGATTCTCCATATAATATTGTAGCCGTTGGATCCGTCCAAGAAGAGCTTGGGATGAGAGGAGCAAGAACCGCGGCCTGGCAGGTAGACCCGGACTATGGACTTGCCTTGGAGGGAACATTCGTAGCGGACGTCCCGAACACCAGACCAGATAGAGTCTCGTCCAAGATTAAAGGTGGCCCTGTCGTTACAATATTAGACAGAACAGCTTTCACTCATCCCATAATTCTTAAAACATTGATCAAAGTGGGAAGGAAAAAATCAATACCCTTCCAGTTCAAAAAAGTGCCAGTGGGTGGCACAGACGCAGGCGCAATTCATTTAACAAGAGCAGGCGTGCCAAGTGGAACTGTAGCCGTGCCTTGCAGATACATCCATGGACCAGCTTCAATCGTACACATCGACGATTTGAAGAATACCATACAGCTAGTAACTGAATTTGTGAAAACAATCTCGTCAAAATAACCGCGCACGATAAAATTTAAAATCAAACACCTACTGGATAACAGAGTTGTAATCCGGCAAAAGTTAATCAAGCAGATTTTAAAATGGACAAGAAAGGCAAAGAGGAAAGAAATAGTTGTCCCAGCAACAAAAAATCGAGGAACTAGCCCAAAAACTTTCAGTGCTAAAAAACCAGAAAGACAAGCTAAATGTCGAAGCAAGAGAGTGGGCTGAAAAACGAAACAAGCTAAATGAACAGTTCAAGAGCTTACGCAGTGAAGCCTTTGAACTTAAAAACGAACGAGACAAGTTGAATGAGAGGGTTAAAGAACTAAAACAGCAAAGAGATGGAACGAGAACAGAATTCCGTGAAAAAATTGAAGAGATAAGGAAAATAAATCAAGAAATTAAAGCCCTAGCTAAGAAAGAACCCTCGAGAAGTGCTGAAAACCTACAAAAAGAGTTTGACAGTATAGAATGGAAAATTCAAACGTCATCCCTAAGCCTAAAAGAGGAGAAGGAACTTGTAGAGCGGGTTAAACAGCTAGAAACTCGGTTGAACGTTTATAGAAAACTTGACCAGCTAAACCAAAAAATTATCGAGTTAAAAGCAGAACTTAAAATTCTTGAAACCAAAAGCAGAGTGTCTCATGAGAAACTAACGGAAACAGCACTAAAAAGCCAGCAAATTCATGAAAAAATGCTGGATAAAATTGATGCGTCAAAAAAACTTAAAACAGAAGCCGACAGCCTACATAAACTCTTCCTGCAAACAAAAGAAATGGCAAAACCTATTCAAGAAGAAATTTTGGAAATTTCAAATCAACTAAAAGGACTAAAAGAGGAAATTCAAAGGGAGGAAGATAAAGAGAAGAAGAAAATTGAGGAAGCCCTTCGTGAAAAGCTTGAAAAACAGGCAAGGGAAAAATTAAGACAAGGACAAAAATTAACTTGGGAAGAATTCCAACTCCTCGCTGAGAAGGGAACTGTAGCGCAAGATTAAAGTGAGGCACCATGAATAAGTATTGAGGAACAGAGAGCCAAATGGCTAAGGAAGAACCCGCAAAGAAGAAACAAAAGCGAATCTTTATTTTATGTGTAGACAGGGATGATGATTTAGGAGCAAAAGCAGGAGTTAAAACCCCTATCGTTGGAAGAGAAGAAAATTTAAACGCCGCAGTAGCCCTAGCTTTACGGGATCCAGAAGAGCCAGATGCAAATGCGATTTTCGAGGCAGTACGCATATATGACCGCCTACTAGGCGAAGGCAAATCAGAAGAAGTTTTTAAAATAGCGACTATATCTGGCTCTGAACTTGGCTGGGTTGAAGCAGACAGAAAAATAGTTGCTGAGCTAAACGAATTATTGGGTTCTTTTCCCGCAAATGAAGTTATTCTAGTTACGGATGGTTATTCAGATGAGGCAGTTTTGCCCCTTGTAGAGTCTAGAGTACCAGTTTCATCGGTTAGAAGAATAGTAGTGAGACACAGTCAATCAATTGAGGAAACAGCCGCCCTCTTCACGCGATACTTGAAAATGATTATGGAGAACCCGCGTTACTCCCGCATAGCGCTGGGTTTACCTGGATTACTCTTCTTGATTTTAGGAGTTCTCTCAATTTTCAATTTGCTTTATTATTATTGGATAGCCTTCATTTTCGTCTTTAGCGCATTCATGCTCGTGAAAGGCTTTGGAGTTGACAAGACAGTTGAAAACTTCATTAAATGGATGAAAGAATATTCTCCGCCACCCCTTCCAGTTCAGATTTCAAATTACTCTACAGTTGCAGGGTTCTTATGCATTATAGTTGGCATTTACTTGGGAACAACAAAAATTCCAATACCAACAGACATTGCCAGTTGGATCAGCGATTTTCCGCGGATCATCGGTTTTTTCATCCAAGGTTCCATGGACCTCATAGTTGTGGGCGTTTGTGTAGTGCTTTTTGGAAGAGCTATACGTTGGTATTTCGAACATGACATAAAGCTACTGCGTAATACAGCTGTGATGGTTACTGTTGCGTGGTCTCGGTGGATTCTTGCAGGAACTGCCGAAGCATTAATTACACAAGGGATGAGCTATGAAAAACTTATTTTCTCCGTAATCGTCGGCGTCTTAATAGGCATCGCCTCAGTTCTGGTTGTGTTTGTCATCTACAGATCTGCTAGGGGATTTTTCAGGAAGACTGAAGAGCGGGTTGAAGAGTTTGGAGAAGGTTAAAGTTGCAGTTATTGGTGGAACGGGCTTCAAAGGTTTGTTTGATGACGCTGAGCAACTACGTTTGGGAACACCTTATGGAATTGCTCCACCATTGTTAATTGGGAGAATAGATGGTAAAGAAGTTGTTTTTCTTCCGAGACACGGTCCAAATCATTCTGTTCCCCCGCATAGAATTAACTATAGGGCAAACGTTTATGTATTATATACGATGGGTGTGGAAAGAATAATCGCTGTAAACGCGGTTGGCGCCATAAACCGCAATTTCAAACCAGGCGATGTTGTTATTCCTCATGATTTTATTGACTTCACAAAACTTCGCTGTACTACCTTTTATGACGAAAGCCCAGTGACGCATGTCGATGTTTCTCAGCCTTATTGCCCTGAATTACGCAAGCTGCTTAGTGAAGCTGCAAGAAAACTTGGGCTGCGGTTGTGGGATAGGGCTGTGCTGGTTTGTACTGAAGGACCACGTTTTGAAACTCCTGCAGAAATTGAAATGTTTAGGCGGTTAGGCTGCGATGTTGTTG
>CAYVGZ010000012.1:0-23759 GCA_964450845.1 uncultured Candidatus Bathyarchaeia archaeon
GCACAGGCGTAATCGTTGGATTTACCATGGACTGCTGTGAAAAAGGCATTCTAACAGAGAAGGATTTTGATGGAGTAGATGTGCGGTTCGGCAACCATGAAGCTTTAGTTCAGCTTATCGAGAAAATTGGCAAACGGGAAGGTATAGGAGACATCCTCGCCGAAGGTGTGAAAGTCGCTGGAGAAAAAATAGGCAATGGAGCAGAAAAATTGGGGCAGCACATTAAGGGAGTGGAGGTTACGGGCTACGACCTTAGAGCTTTGAAAACAGCAGCATTAGGTTTTGCTGTTTCCTTCCGAGGAGCAGACCACAACAGACATGGCGCTTACGCTTTCGACGTTAAAGGAAAAGTCAACCGCCTAATCGCTGAAAAAGGAAGGGGCAAAATGGTTAAAGACATGGAAGACGTTTACACGCTCATCGACTCCTTTATTGTCTGCAAATTCTCAAGAGGCACGTACTACAAGGAACTTGAAGACTTGACTAAGCTTTACACTTTGGTGACGGGAATCGAAATGACACCAGAAGAGCTGAAACGAAGTGGCGAGAGAATAAACAATGTAGCAAAACTATTCAACATCAGAGAAGGCTTAGGCAGAAAAGACGACACGTTACCCTACAAAGTTATGCATATGCCAATACCCGACGAAGGACCATCAAAAGGAGCATATGTTTCACAAGAAGAACTTGATTTGCTTTTAGATGATTATTACATGTCGCGTGGATGGACGAGAGAAGGCATACCAACAGTGGAAAAACTCAAAGAGTTAGGCATGGAAGACCTGATTCCCATTGTTGAACGTAAAATTGGAAAAACAGCGGAGACGGAGGAATAGCTAATGGTAAAGATTCATGAGAGAAAATTTGTTTCAGCGGACCCAGAAAAATGTGTAGGATGCCAAGTCTGCGAATACATTTGTTCAATGACAAAAGGAAAAAGTTTCAACCCGTTAAAATCCAGAATAAGAGTTGTCAGAATAAATCAGCTGATAAACCTAGCAGTCACTTGTAGGCTCTGTGAAGACCCGCCATGCGTTGCTGCTTGTCCAAGAGATGCCTTAACGCAATCCGAGGAAACGGGTATAATACAAGTGGACGAAGACAAATGCAACGGATGCGGATGGTGCATTGAAGCATGCGACTACGGCGCTATCATGCTTCACCCAGAAAACAAGGTTGTGTATGTCTGTGACTTGTGCAAAGAACTAGGCGAACCACAATGCGTTAAATGGTGTCCAGAAGAAGCCTTAGACTTAGTTACAAGCGATGTTCTAGCGCAGAAAGCTAGAATAACAGCAGTGAAAAAGCTCTTCCAAGAAGCCTTAAAAACCACAAAATAATTCCCATTTCCACATCTTTTTACTTTTAATGCAGTTTCTACGGAAGAAGTTTAAGCAAAAAATTAACTAGGAAATCTGCGGCAGTTTCAACTTCAGATGTTATGCCTTCTCCAAAATCAGTTTTTTCAGGTTCTATTAGCAGTAATGCAATCTTCGCATTTGCTGTTTTGGCAAGATATTCACAAAAAATGCGCAGTGGAAGCATGTGTGTTGAAATTGCAGGAAAATTTGCTAATCGTTCTGGATTAATGAGCCTTGAATTTCCGGGTTTTAAACCTAAAACTGCGGCATCTATCAGAAGAAGATGTGTCGGGTTAAAATCTATGATTTGTTGGATAAAGTTCTCTGGGACAGTTTCGCACTCGATTAAGTAAACTTTTTCAGAAACTTTTCCCTGCAAATTTTGAACTATCTTAATACCGACGAAATCATCCATGCGGATAGGATTTCCAATGCCTGCTACAACTACTTTTTTAGCGTTTGAGAGCCATTCTTCTAGCTCTTTTTGAATATTGTATTTTTCGTTAGTCATTAGAAATCGCCATAGAACCTAACCGAAACTGAAGGGAATAAAAGGCTTATCTATGCACAGTTTTGAGCAATTTCTTTTCGTGGTTATAGATTTCTACTGTTAACGGCATCTGTCCAATAGCGAAGTGTGAGGCGCACGCGAAGCATGGGTCGTAGGCTCTGAAAGCCATCTCCACCCTGTTGAGTACTCCTTCGCTTACTTTGTCGCTGTGAATTAAACCTTTAGCGGCATCACGAATCGACATGCAAATTGCCGGATAATTGTTAGTCGTTGCAACAATCAAGTTCACATTTTTAATGAGCGCATTTTCATCCAAAACATAATGATGAATCAATGTGCCTCTGGCTGCCTCCACTATTCCTACACCCTCTCCCGGCTTTCCCGGTAGATTGCGAACTTCTTTACTTGTTATCTCCGGGTCCTTGCTTAGTTCTACAGCATGCTCAGCAGCGTAAAGAATTTCAATAAGCCTAGCCCAGTGAAAAGCCAGCGTGGAGTGTACGGGTTTTCCGCCAAGTGTTTTGTACATAATTTCGTATTCCTCTTGTGCCGAGGGAGTTGCCATGCCGTCTGCGGCGTTAAGTCTTCCAAGTGGTCCAACGCGGTAAACTCCGCTGTCTGAGCCGTCGACGAATCCTTTCCATCCCACTTTTTTAAGGTAGGGCGTTTTCACGTAAGTCCATTCTTCCACATGTTCATTAATGTGATTAAGATAGTCTTTGGGCGCAAATTTTAGAAACTCGTTACCGTTCGGGTCGACAACTCTAACTTTGCCGTCGTAGAAGTTAACCTTGTTATCCTCATCAACCAAACCCATATAGTAGGTTTTCAGCGTGTAAGCGTCGCTTTTAATCATCTCAACATAGTTTTCGTTTCCCAGAATAATGTCGTGAAACAGCTTCAACGAACGCTTTACGAAATCCACGCAGGAAGTAGCCATTTTTTCGATTTCTTGCCTGTCTTCTTCTCTTAACGGTTTAGAGATTCCGCCAGGTAACCCGCAAGCGGGATGGATGGCTTTTCCACCGATGATTTCTACAATTCTTTGTCCATACGCCCTATGCTTTATGACTTCTTTGCCTATTTCTAACCCCGCCTTTTCAATTATTCCTAAAATGTTTCTTTTCTCTGGCGGAGCATCTGGTCCAACTATAAAGTCTGGGCCACCCAGATAGAAGAAGTGCAGTGTGTGATCTTCGATCATGTAGCCGCAGTACATGAGTTCCCTAAGTTTTTTCGCAACAGATGGAGGTTCAACGTTGAACGCGGCGTCTAAGGTTTTTGTACCAGCCATATGATGAGCAACTGGGCAGACTCCGCATATTCTGCTCGTCAGTTGCGGCATGTCCTCCGCTTTTCTTCCAACACAGAATCTTTCAAAGCCTCGTAGTTCTGGAATTTGAAGGTAAGCATTCTCCACATTTCCTTGCTCATTCAGAAAAATTGTGATTTTTCCGTGACCTTCAAGTCTAGTAATAGGATTTATGGTTACTTCTCTCATTTCTTCATCACTTTCCTTCTCAGAATTGAAGATGGAAGCGAATACATGTAAAACGTTCCCAGCGGGTCTTTTATTTGAGCAATAAGCTTTTCAACATCAGCTTCTGTGTACTTTTGCTTCTCTTCTTCTAAGCCGAGCAGCGACGCTAACGCACTCATCATCGCAGCTCCTTGCTCAGACGAATTTGGACACGGTCCCCCGCATCCAGTGCATGGCATACCTATCTGTATACATCTCGCATCGCATCCTCCGCGGGTTGCCGGACCCATGCAGATTATCCCTTGTTCTAAAAGACATTTGTTGGGGTCTGGGATAATTTCGTATATGCGGTGTATTTCAGTGATTTGCATCTTTCCTTTCTTCAAGGGGTTCAATGGGCATTCATCGCAGACCGATTTTGGCGGAGCGAGCACTGAGCCCTTCGGTGGAAGTTTACCTTTCGCTATGGTTTCTAAAGCATTTATTGTAAGCTCGACTGGTGGAGGACATCCTGGAATATAATAGTCAACGTCCACTGTTTGGGCTAAGGTTTTAACCGTGTCGTAGAATTCTGGAAGTTCCAGTTCTCCTTCTTTAACTTTGACTCGAGTTTTAGGAGCTACACCGTTCGGATTGGGTGTGGAGACATTTTTGAGATAAACTTCTTCGAACACTTCTCTTCTGTTTGTGACGTTTGCTAAGCCAGGTATCCCTCCCATGTACGAGCATGACCCGTATGCGATTAGAGTTTTTGATTTCTTTCTCAGCAATTTCGCCATTTTCTCGTTTTCTTCTGTTCTTACCGCTCCGTTAAAGAAGCAGACGTCTATGTGTTTATCCGGCATGTTTTCAACGTCTTTGTATTTAATGTCGATGGCTACTGGCCAGAAAACGATGTCAGCTGCTTGTACAACTTCCAAGATTTTCTCGTTTATGTCTAAGACTGAGATTTCGCAACCGCCGCAGCTTGCAGCCCAGTAAAACGCGAATTTCAGTTTCTCTTTCGCCATTCTTATCATCCTACCCTTGAATTTGACCTAGAAGCTCTGTTGGTTTAACCCTGAGCTCGTTTAGAGCAAGTTCTTCAGGTGTGAAACCCATTGCTAAGCCCAGCAACTGTGGATAATGCAGAACGGGTATACCAATCTTCGCGTTGAAAGCTTTTTCTATTCTTGGTTGGTTTAAGTCGTACATCATGTGACAGAATGGACAAACCGTGATGAGCGCTTGGGTTCCCACGGCTATGACGTGGTCAAACTTTTCTTTCGCCATCTGAAATGGAATTGTTTCGTTGACTCCAATTATTGGGTTTCCACAGCATTCAGCCTCATCCATGTAGTCCAAACACTCCGCACCGGTCAACCTAATTAGGGTTTTAAGAAATGTTGGGTTCTCAGGATCGTCTTTTTCTATGAGTTTCTTGGGACGGACTATGTGGCATCCAGTATGCTGAGTGACACGAAGGTTGGTCAGTGGCTTTTTGACAGCGTTCTTTATTTTCTCAAAGCCTACGTCTTCAACTAAAACGTGGACGAGGTGTTTGATCTCTATTGTTCCCTTAAATTCCATGCCGATTTCCTTTAGGTATCCGTTAACTTTTTCTCTCAGCTTTTTGTCCTCTTTGAGCATCTTGTTTGTTTCATTTAAGATGCCGAAACATCCGTTGCATAAAGTTAGAATGTTCAAGTTTTGTTTTTCTGCTAAACAAAGATTTCGCGCTGCCAAAGTTAGCATCAAGTCATGGTTTATTGGATCCATCGGAAATCCGCAGCAGTTAAACTCGGGCATTTCAACTAATTCTACTCCGAGTTTATCAAGAACCTTTCTCGCAGAAATTTCGTAGCTTGAAAGCCTGTAGGGAATAACGCACCCTAAAAACAGTAAATACTTTGATTCTGGCATTTTAACTTTTCACCTTTTCGAAGGTTTTCACATTCTCAAGTATTTTTGAGGAACCTGTAACCTCGAAGATTTTTGCGACGTCTTCTAGGTTGGGTTTTGGCAATTGTGGAAGCCCCTGCTCTGTTCTTTTTTTATGTCGTGATTCTGGGATTTCGTAAACGTAGCCTGTTTTTAAGAGGTTAGAAGCTAATTCCTTGAAGACAAGGGGCATAATGCCTCTTTCTTTTATAGTTAGGTTTCGTAGGACTCGTACAATGCTGGCGATCTCCACATTCTGAGGGCAATGGTCAACGCATGTGAAACAGGTGGAGCACAGCCAAAGGGCATCATCTGAAAGGAGTCTATCTTTCAATCCGAACTGCACCATACGCGCGATTTTTCTTGGTCTGTAAAGGTCACTGAATTTGGAAATTGGGCAGTCAGCAGTGCAGGTTCCGCATTGGAAGCACAGCATAAGTTTTTCTGCGCCATGCATCTTGCTAATTTCATACTTGAATTTCGGGTCTATTTCCTCAGCTTTTATAACGCTTGGAACATGTTCTTGTGTTTCACTCATTTTGTTTTCCTCCCATTTTTAACGGGTTTGGTCCAAGCTTTTTTATTTGTTCAACCATGTCCCGTACGATTGTAGCGAATTTGTCTCCTTCGCTTGCGGAAACCCATTCAAGCCGCACACGCTCTGGTTCAATTCCGAAATCTTGTAGAACTTTCTTTAATAGAGTTATCCTTCTTAAAGCTTTGAAGTTTCCGCTAATGTAATGGCAGTCTGATGGCAGGTGACATCCAGCAATAAGCACTCCATCTGCACCATCCTTTAAAGCTTCGAGGACAAACGAGGGGTCAATTCTGCCGCTACACATGACGCTTATGATTCTAATGTTCGGTGGATACTGAATTCTGCTAACTCCAGCCAAGTCTGCGCCCGCGTAGCTACACCAGTTGCAGAGGAAACCAATAATTTTTGGTTCAAACCCGTTTTTCTCGGTCATGCTTGTACCTCCACAAGTGCGGCTTTAACTTGGGCGAGTATCTCTTCCGTGGTGAAGTGCCCCATTATGATAGCTTTTGTTGGGCATGCTGTGCCGCAGACTCCGCAGCCTTTGCATAGGGCTTCAATTACATGCGCAATGGGTTTCCCATCTTTTTCCTTCATTTCAATCGCACTATATGGACATAGATGTTCACAAATCTTACATCCGCTACATAAATCTTCGTTAACGTTTGCCACTATTCCTTCCATCTCAAGTGTGAGTTTTGAGAGTATAGTTGTTGCCCGTGAAGCTGCTGCACAGGCTTGAGCAATGCTTTCGTCTATGTATTTTGGCGAGTGAGCTATTCCGCAGAGGAAAACGCCCTCTGTTGCGAAATCTACTGGTCTAAGTTTCATGTGGGCTTCTAAGAAAAAGCCATCCTCTGTTAATGGCACTTTCAGCAGTTCTGCCACACGTTTGTTGTCTGGATTTGGAATTGTAGCTACGCTTAAAACGACGAGGTCTGGCTCAATTTCAACTTCTTCGTTTACTACTGGTTCCCAGAAGGATAATTTGAGTTTTCCATCTTCGTTTACAACTTGCGGTTTTCTTTCATCGTCATAATTTATGAATAGAACCCCTTTTTGTGCAGCTTCACGGTAATAGTCTTCTTTAAAGCCATATGCTCGCATATCTTTGTACAAAATGTAGACTTCTGTTTTTGGACTCTTTTCTTTGATTTTCAGTGCGTTTTTTATTGCTTGTCCACAGCATATTCTTGCACAGTTTGGTCGTTTTTCATTTCTTGCTCCGACACATTGAATCATAACAACGTTTTTTGCATTAAAACGGTCATTCGCGATTTTTTCTTCTAGCTCGCGTTGGGTTATTACTCTCGGGTCTTTGCCGTAGAGGTATTCCGTGGGCTTATATTCAACTGCGCCCGTTGCTACTATTACTATGCCATGTTCAACCTCTTTTTCATCATCTCGCTGCTTTATTTTTGATTTGAAGTTGCCAACAAAACCAGTGACATCGACGACTTCAGCTTCCAAGTGAACATGTATCTTGTCGTTCTCCATAACAGCTTTGGCTAGAGCGTTTAACTTTTGCTTTGGGTCTTCATTCTCCAACAAGTAATGAATCTTACGTAAATGTCCGCCTAACTCTTTTTCTTTTTCAACAAGATGAACTTCAAATCCTTGATTTGCAAGTTCTAGGGCTGCAGTCATGCCGGAGACACCACCGCCTATGATTAAGCCAACTGGTGTGACATTTATCACAGGTTTTTTCAATGGTTTTAGAAGTTTGGCTTTTGCCACTACTGAGCGGATTAGGTCTTTGGCTTTTTCTGTTGCCTTTTCTGGCTCATGTATGTGAACCCAACTGCATTGGTCTCGAATGTTTGCCATCTCGAATAAGTAGGGGTTCAGCCCAGCCTCTTGAACTGTTTCTCTAAACAGTGGCTCATGGGTTCGCGGGGTACATGAAGCAACAACAACACGGTTAAGATTGTTCTCTTGAATTTTCTCTTTAATTAATTTTTGTGTATCTTGCGAGCATGTGTAAAGGTTGGCTTCTGCATAAGCCACGTTGGGCAAGGTTCTAGCATACGCTACGACCTCTGGAACATTTACTACTCCGCCTATGTTTATTCCGCAGTGACATACAAAAACACCTATGCGTGGCTCTTCTTGGCTTATGTCCCTTTCATGCGGGTACTCTTTAACAGTTACAAGTTTCCCTCTTTCAGTTGCAATTGTACCCATAGCTTTAGCTGCTGCGCCGCTTGCCTGTGCAACGCTTTCTGGAATATCCTTTGGGGCACTGAACGCACCGCACACGAATATGCCTGGTTTTGAGGTTTCCAATGGCGAAAAATATTTTGTTTCACAGAACTTGTATTTGTTCAGCTCTACCCCCAAAATTTTAGCTAGTTTCTCCACGTTTTTTGGTGGCTGCATTCCAATTGACAGAACAACCATGTCGAATTCTTCAGTTTTAGGCGTCTCATTCTCAACATAGTGAACAAAAAGATTGGCTGTTAACGGATTTTCAGTTACGCTTGCAACCCTTGACCTCACAAATCTTATTCCCCACTCGCCTTTAGCTCGATTATAGTAAGCGTCAAACTCTTTTCCGTAAGCCCGCAAATCCATGTAGAAAATTGTGGGTTCCAGCTTCGTAGGCGTGTGTTCTTTAGCGATTACCGCCTCTTTTATTCCATACATACAACATGCAGCAGAACAATAGTTATTTCCAAGCTGGAAATCCCTTGAACCTACGCATTGGATAAAGGCTATTTTCTTCGGAATTTCACCGTCTGAAGGTCTTAAGACAAGCCCGCCATAGGGTCCAGAGGCGCTTAGAATGCGTTCAAATTCTATGCTTGTTACAACATTAAGATAGCGTCCATAGCCATATTCGCTTTTCAATTTTGCATCGAAAGCTTCGAATCCTGGTGCTAGTATTATTGAGCCTACGTTTAATGTGGCTTCGCTGTCTTGTTGGTCGTATTCTATTGCTTTTGCCTTGCAGATTTCAAGGCACGTTCCGCATCCAATGCATTTTTCACGATCAATTTTATACTTTAATGGTACTGCTTGGGGATAGTCCACGTAAATTGCGCTTCTTCGGCTTAACCCTTCATTATATACGTCTACGGCTTCGATTGGGCATTTTTGTGCGCATAAACCGCATCCGTTGCATTTGTCTTCGATTATGTAACGACTTCGTTTTCGAACTTTTACTTCGAAGTTTCCAGCTTCACCGTTTAAGCCAGTTATTTCAGCGTTGGTCAAAATTGAAATGTTCGGGTGTCTTCCAGTTGCTACAAGTTTAGGCGAAAGAATGCACATTGAACAGTCGTTTGTTGGAAATGTCTTGTCAAGCTGAGCCATCACTCCGCCGACACTTGCTCCCTGATCAATTAAGTACACTTTAAACCCAGAATCTGCCAAGTCTAAAGATGCTTGTATCCCAGCAACTCCTCCTCCGACTACAAGGACCGCACCAACTTTTTGCTCAGCCATTTATTTAACCTCCAATGCTTTGTAAAATGGAGTTGTTCCTTCCACATGGTCTAATGCTATCATGTTTCTTCTGCGCATGTCCACAATTTGTCTAAGCACGTCTGATGGTTTCATTTCAACTGTTTTTGCTAAATCTTTGACCGAAAGTGGCCTAGTTTTCGTTAATAGGTAAAATTTATGTCGAATGAACTCTTCTTTAACAATTTCATCCATCAATGCGTCAAACTCATCTTGAGGAATTTTCTCGCCATAAACATTCACGCCTTCTGTCAACTCTTTTTCTCTTCCAAGCAAAACTCTCAAGCGAAAATCAGAAGCAGCATTCTTAGCCGCTAAAACATTCACCATTAATCCAGATTCCAGCTTCCCGCTTTTTAAAGGAGAAGAACCGAGCTTGGCTATTTCACTAGAAAATTCTTTTGCATAGTAATTGAAGCTTTTCTCCTCTAAAGGCGAAACCAGAAGAAGTTTTTATACGTTCAGGCTCTAAGCCAGTAAACGCTACAAGCTTCTTTAACATTTTGACTGCACGTTCTGCTTGAACGTTTCCTTCAATAAAGTGGCAGTCAGGCGGCTTGCAGCCAACCATCATAACAGCGTCTGCGCCTTTTTCAAGCGTCTCAAGGACTATGACTGGATCGATTCTTCCTAGGCACATGACACGGACGACATTTACGTTGGATGGAACATGCATTTCACTCTGGCAAAAAGTCCAGTTGCACATGAAACAAACAATCTTATGCTCACGAGAACCCATAATCTATCACTCCTTCACAGTTGCTAAGGCAAGGCTCATTATTTGCTCGTTAGACACTTTCTTCATTGTTATGGCTTGTTCAGGGCACCTTGCTACACATATTCCACAGCCCTTGCAAAGGTCTTCATTCACTTGTGCAACCTCTCTTTCATTCTTTTTAATCGCCCCAAACGGGCAAACAACTGCACAAACATTACAGCCTGTGCAAAGACCTTCATCCACAACAGCCTTGTCAGCTTCACATAATTCCAAGTTTCCGAGGCACTCTGCGCATGGGCCACAGCCTAAGCAGCGAAAAGCTTCAAACATTGCTTTCTGTTCTATCTTTTTTAAATACTCTTTTGCTTCTTCAAAACTCAGCCGTGGCTTCTCCAATGGAGACTCATACCTACGTTCTTTCTTTCCGACGTGCCCCCAGTTTTTAACCCACGTTGTCTCTTCAACGTTTCCTTCCCTTCCTTCACGCAAGTCTTGCCCCGTCAAGTAGAGATTGATTGAAACAGCTGCTCTTTTTCCTGCTCCGACAGCTTCAATTATGCTTGCTGGTCCTGTGGCTATGTCGCCTCCTGCAAATACACCTGGCAATCTAGTTTCTAATGTCACTGGATCAACTTGCATTGATGGAACTTTTGCTTCCTTGTCCCAAAGCTCCTCGGGTACGCATGACATTTCTGCTACTTGTCCAAGGGCAGGAATTACCATGTCCACCTCGTATTGATGTTCAGAGAAGCTTATTGGAATTGGGCGCCTTCTGCCGCTTGCATCAGGTTCACCCAACCGCATGCGCAAACATTCAACAGCCTTAACCTTGCCATTTTCACCTATGATCTGTTTTGGTGCAACTAGAAAATAGAATTTGATTCCGTCTCTTTCAGCTTCTGCAATTTCATGCGGTAGCGCTGGCATTTCTTCACGCGAACGCCTGTATAGAATCATGACTCGTTTTGCACCAAGTCTTTTTGCCGTTCTCGCAGCATCTATGGCGCTGTTTCCGCCACCAACAACCGCTACTTTTTCTCCAACATCAACATGCTCACCAAGCGCTACAGCCTTTAAAAAGTCAACAGCGTTTATTGAACCTTCTAAATCTTCACCTGACACGTTTAACTTCATGCCTTGCTGAGCCCCAATAGCTATGAAAATGGCTTTGTAGCCTTCGTTTCGTAAGCTTTCAAGGGTTATGTCTTTTCCGAATTCCACACCTGTTTTGATTTCTACGCCTAAGTCTTTGATGTATGCTATCTCGTTTGCAACTACAAATTTTTCGAGGCGAAAGTCAGGAATGCAATAACGCATCATGCCTCCGTTTTCAGACATTCGCTCGAAAACTGTTACTGGATAACCGAGTTTTGCAAGCTCGTATGCAGCAGTTAAGCCTGCTGGACCTGCACCTATAATTGCAACTTTTTCACTATGCTTCTTTGGTATAGGCTCTGGTCTGACGCGCCCTTGATCACGCTCAATGTCAGCAACCAATCTTTTCAGAGCACGAATAGCCACTGCCTGATCAACATTCGTTCTTGCACATGCATCTTCGCAGGGACTGAAGCAAACTCTTCCACATATCGCTGGAAAAGGCATGTCTTTTCGTATAAGTTCCACAGCTTCCTTGAATTTTCCTCTCTGAATCAGAGAAACGTACCCTTGAACGTTAACATGTGCCGGACATGCAGCTCTGCACGGAGGGAATTTCTTTACGTTTGTGTGGCTATTATTTGCCATTGTTAAACCAGCTGAGTGTAGAATAATACTCGTTCCCTGCAAAATATATTAACCAACCTAAGTTAAACATAATTCAAATGTGACATAACGAGAGTGGAACAAAACACGTTTAAAAAAAGGGAAGATAGGGATTATTCGCGTAATCTGCCTTCTAATTTGCTTACCCACTTATTGTAATCCCGGGCACCTAGCAAGTTCCCTAATTCCTGTTCCAAGACCAGAGAGTTATTGGGTTTGATCTCCACGATCCATCCTTCTTTATATGGGTCTTCATTGATTATGCGAGGCTCATTCTTCAGTTTTTCGTTAACCTTGACTATTTTACCAGTGACTGGTGCGTATAGGTCGAACATGAACATCCATGTTTCAGCAACGCCGAAAGGCTCCATTTTGTTGATTTCTTTTCCAACAGGATCAGTCATTACGTGAGCTATACCTTTTAGGTGATTTTGCGCATAGTCTGAAACTCCGACGCGGATGTTTCCTTTAGGTGTTACTTGAGCCCAAGTGTGTTTAGGCGTATATAACATCAACTCTGGTGTCAGCAAAAGTTCTTTGCGCTTTTCTGCTGGGATTCCTTCAGCACGCATAAGGTCTTCCAAGCGCAGGCGGATGGCTTCGGAGACGAATTCTGATATGCTTCGGTAGCGACCAGTTCTAATGGCTTCTTCGATTTCTTTGATGAGTTCTTGTCTTATACTCACGGTTTTCCATTCAGACATTTTCCATCACCCTCCTTTTTCATCTGAGTGATATATAGCGCAAACCTGACATATATACTTGATGCATATACGATGTATAGAAGTATATACTATATTACACAATAACGGCAAGCCATAATTCTCTTTGAAGGCGTTATTTTAAACACACTCACTGCACATTGTGTCACTTTTGTTGTCTGCCAAAATCTGACAGATTCCAGACACGTTCATGTATAAAATAAATGAGAGGTTTCAATACGAGTTCTGCGAATCCAATAGTGCCACTTAAAACCACGTTTCCCGTGAAAATAAACACCAAAAATATAGTTGTAAAAGACGCAACTATTCTCCAAGAAATTGCTTTTGCTAAACTTCTAATGGGCTTTTCCATTTCTAATCTCCTTTGCCGTACACTCTCTATTGGACAGTGCGTAAGCATAATTAACCCTTTCTAAATCCACAAGGTCCTGTAGTATGCTGCCAATGTTTCCAATGCTCATGTTTTTCTCCAAAATTCCGATTAATATATAACAGAAACGGAAAAATACGGGTAATGGATATAGAACAAATAATGTAAATACTAGTAAAAACGGTGACTTTTTTGGAAAGCAGGAAAGTACAGAAAGTAGGATACTCAACTATAACTGTGTCGCTTCCAAGTGAATGGGTAAAACAAAACAACATTAATCCTGGCGATCTTGTTTTTCTCACATCAGAAAAGGATGGCACATTAAGAATTATGCCGAGCCAGATTGCACACAAAGAAGAAGCAGAAGAATACATAATAAACACTGATGCATGCGACGAGAAGGGTATGCTTGAAAGAATAGTTGTTGGAAGCTACATACTTGGGCGCGATGTTATACGAGTAACATCCTCACGCAGAATAGGAAAGGAACATGTTGATGAAGTTAGAAAGATTGTTCGCAAACTAATTGGTTTAGGCATTCTAGAAGAGACTCCGAAAAACATCCTTTTGCAATGTTCGGTTGATCCTGCCAAATTCAAACTTGACATGTTAATTAGACGATTATCTATAATTGCATCAACAATTTTGTCTGAAACAATGCAGGCTTTTCTGGAAAAAAATAAATCTCTGGCAGAGGAAGCGATCAACCGTGAAGATGAAGCTGACACAATTTACTATCTTGCAGTGCGTCTGCTTCTTTCTGCACAGCTAAAACCAGATGTAGCAGAACAAATAGGCGCAACAGACGTTGTTTTTATCCCGGCTACCCGTGTGATACTACAATATTTAGAGTTAATTGCAGACTTTTCTGAAGACATAGCCAAAAAAATCATTGCACTTGATATTCGCAGAAGCAAATTGACCAAAGATATGGTTGAAAGAATTTATCATCTAAGCGAATTAGCACAAGTCATATTCCAGAAGGCCTTAGACTGCATTTTCACACGAGACCTTAAAGTTGCGAATGGATTGTTGGAAATGAAAAATGTGCTGGAAATGGAATCTGATAAGCTTATGCGAGAGCTTCCTGAAATTCCATATCTGAGAGCAATCATTTCATGTTTAAACAAAATCGGAGACATGGGTGCAACAATTGCAGAAATAGCGATAAACAGAGCTCTGGAAAAACCAAGCAAAGAAGTGGAAAACATTATTCGAACAGTGAAGCACATGCGAACTTTACCATTGACGACGAGTAAGAAGTAATATTGATTAGCGTATACTTGCGTTATGCGTAACGTGAGAACGCTTAAGAGCACCGAAGTAAATACTATAAATACAGGCAAGAGGTCGACCTCATGGACGATTTTGAAGAAGCGTTGCGAAACATAGATGTTTTCTGCAAAGTCCTAGTTAAGAAACTTGCCGATAATGAAGACGGTAACATTGTTGTGGAGCCAATAGAAGAGTTACTCTACAGAAAAAACATAATAGACACGCAAGCAGAGCCAAATTCTTCACCTAAACATTTGATTTCTCTTCCACAAGCAGAAGAGCCTCTAATCGACGTTTTCGAAGACAATAATCACGTTAAGGTTTTGATGCAATGTCGCTGCAAAGACCAACCAGTTACGGTACACACAAGCACAGATGGTGTAGAAATCTGCAAAAAAGAATGTCACACAAACGCAGAAGGCCTTGAAGTATGCATAGATAAATGCCAAAAACTAAACGTGCCAGTTGAACATTTAGAAATTGGAAACATGACCGCAAAATGTAGCAACAATGCAGTCTTCGAAGTGAACATTCCGAAAACAAGGTCAACGTAAGCCATAAGCAGACGAATTAGCCGATTTTGTTTAGTAC
This sequence comes from uncultured Candidatus Bathyarchaeia archaeon, assembly GCA_964450845.1. Taxonomy (GTDB): domain Archaea; phylum Thermoproteota; class Bathyarchaeia; order Bathyarchaeales; family Bathycorpusculaceae; genus CAVZKK01. The sequence goes on from CAYVGZ010000012.1 coordinate 14,713, forward strand.
ATTGTCCACTTTTATTTTGTGAAAATCAAGCACAAGCTCCTTCGAGTCTATTCCTAAGCCTAAGCTTAAAAGTTCCGAATAATGGAGAACTGGCATATTGTAATCTTCGTGAAATGTTGACTTTATCAGCATCTGCCCCAAGTCTAGTGTTAAGAAACAGAAAGGGCAGAGAGTTGCTATACAGTCAGCGCCTGCTTTAGTGGTGTTCACGATTTTTTCACGGGCGATCGCCAATGCGACATCGTCAGCGTAACCCCTCAGAAGCCCTCCGCAACATTTCAACTTGTTTCGGTACCAAATGCTTTCTGCACCTAATGCCCCGATCAGATCGTCAAAGATGTGGGGACGCTCAGGGTCATCGAATTTGAGAAGTGTACTCGGTCTAAGCAGGTGACAGCCTGAAAACGATGCCACTTTCAGTTTGCCCAAATCTTTTGATACACTCTTCTTTAAGCGATCTAAGCCCACATCATTCATCAAGACTTGTAGGTAATGTTTCACTTCTTTGTTGCCCTTGAATTCTTTTCCAGCATTAGACAAAATTTGGTTCACTCTTGCCCGCAGTTTTTCATTTTCTTTCAACGTAGCATTCGCCATAGCTAGAGACTCAAAACAGCCTGTGCATAATGTAACAATATTTAGGTCAGATTCTTCAGCCAGACAGATGTTGTATGCGGCAATGGATAAGCTTGTTTCCAAATCTATGGACTGCAACGGCGGTGGAGCGCAGCATGTCATGTTGTCTAGATCAACAAGCTCTATTCCCAGCTTAGCTAAAGCTTTCCTTGCAGACACTTCGTAGTGTGGCTGACGAGCTGGTATGGTGCAACCGAGAAATAGAGCATAACTTGTCATGATGCTTCTTCCTTCTTCTGCAACTCATCAAACCCAGTGGCGGAAAGTATCTTTCTCAACCCATCTACGCCTGCTGGCTTAAGAGGCGGTAAACCCACTTCGGGTCTTTTCTTTTCCAAGAATTTAGAAATTGGGACTATGCGACCTTCACTCAACAATCCAGCTGCAAACTCTGAATAAATGTTTGGGATATTGCCTTCTTTGATGGCTATGTTTCTTAACGCGTAAATTACATCGGCTATTTCAACTTTTTGAGGGCATCGCTCTTGGCAGTTGTAGCATGAGCAGCAAAGCCATATTGCATCGCCAGAGAGAATCTCTTTCTTTTCTCCCCAAAGCGACAGTTTAATAACTTCTCTTGGATTGAACTTTTCTGTAATTTTAGCCACTGGACAGCTGCTGGCGCAGGTTCCACACTGGTAGCATAGAGTTACAGTTTCACCGCCTAATCGACTCGTAATTTCCTTAGAAAACGCCAGGTCGTTGATGTTTTCTTCTTTTCTCTGCACCATTCCAGCTTGTCTCCGTTTAGGTTTTCATCAGCTGCAGTGGACCCAGCTTTTCTAATTTTTCAGTCATCATTTGAGCGGCTTCGGCAAACTTGTCTCCTTCAATGTACACCATATTGAACATCTCCAACCGTTCTGGCTCTATGCCATATTCCTTCAGCAACGCTTTTGTAAGTTCCACTTTCTTTTCAGCCTTGTTGACGCCGACTTCGTAGTGGCAACCGTCACTCTTGCAGCCTACAACCATTACTCCTTGGGCGCCAGCTTCGAACGCTTTTAGAAACTGGTTGATTTGCAATAAGCCCGTGCATGGAACCTTCATAACTCTAACGTTAGCAGGGTACTGCATCTTGGCCATGCCTGAAGAGTCCACGGCTGTGCCTCCGCATTCTGAACAGCAGACAGCAAGAACCAAGGGTTTTGATGTTCCATTTATGGACATAAGAGCCGTCATTTGAGCTTGCATCTGTTCTGGCCTATAATGCCGAAGTTCGATAGCGTTGACGGGACAAGTTCCTACGCAAATGCCGCAGCCTTCACATAGGAGATCGGATATCCTCGCAACAAAATGCTCTTCATCCTTAGGCTCCAAACTTATGGCTCCGTAAGGACACGTGACAGGACAGAATTCGCAGTCGCCGCAATATTCTTCATTAACCACGGCAGTTCTCTGATCTTTGACTATCTTGCCCGTGTTCAAGAACTTGGCAGTCTTCACAGCCGCTGAATGAGCATGAAGCGAAGTCGTCGGTGCATCTTTCGGGAATGTGGCGCCTCCACAGAGAAACACTCCTCTAAGCTTGGTCTCCGTGGGTCTTAACTTGGCATTGTACTCTTTAAAGAAGCCATCTTCATCTAACTCGATACCGAGAATTTCGGCTAGTTCCTTAGTTCCTTCAGCTGGCACCATGGCTGGCGCAAGCACCACTAAGTCAGCTTCTAACTCGAGGAATTTTCTCGAAATTTGATCCTCAACATCGACGATTAGCAAGTTGACTTCTGGGTCATGCACGATTTCGGTTGGTCTACCTTTTACGAATTTTATTCCCATCTCTCTGGCTTTTTCATAATAGTACTCATGCTCTCTTCCTGTGGTTCTTACATCTATGTAACATATAGTGACGTCTGCATCGGGATAGGCTGATTTAATTAACATTGCATGTTTTAGCGAAATCATGCAACAAATGCCTGAGCACCAAGGATTCCATCGTCTATCGCGCGAACCGACACATTGAATCATAACGATTCTTTTAGCAGGCTTTCGATCTGAAGGTCTAATAATCTCACCAGCAGTGGGGCCAAAGCCATCGATCATTCTTGCAAATTCGAGATTAGTTATGATGTCTGGATACTCGCCATAGTGATACTCCTTTATCACGCTGGGGTCGTATTCTTGGAAGCCAGTAGCAACTATTATGCTGCCTACGTTAAGTGTTGTTTTCTTACTTTTCTGGTTTAATTCAATGGCTTTGGTTGGGCAAACTTCAACGCATTTGGCGCAATCTTGAAATTTGCATACACTATCGTCAATGACGTAGACTGGCGGATAAACGTTAGGAATGTTCATGTAAATAGCCTTGCGAGTTTTCAGCTTCGCATTGTATTCATCTGGCACTTCCACGGGACAAACAGTTGTGCAAAGATCACAGCCAACGCATTTCAGTTCATTGACGTATCGTGGTTTCTTCTCTACTGTGACCTTATAGTTTCCAGGAACCCCCTCAACGCCAACGATTTTGGAATTGGTCAGTATATTTAAGTTAGAAATCTCTGTGAATCCTGAACGGTACACGCACTTTCTGGAGGTGTGAGTTATCGTTTTGACATCTGAAGCTGGAGACTGTATACAAATGGCGCAGTCATCAGTAGGGAAGAATCGACCTGCGCGAGCAGCCAAGCCTCCGAGAAAAGGCGCTTTTTCAACCAGATGCACTTTGAATCCTAAATCCGCCAAATCTTCAGCTGCCTGCATTCCAGCTATACCTCCGCCTATCACTAGGACAGATTTCAAAGCTGGAAATTCGAGTTTCTCTATGGGCTCAAGAAGCTTTGCGCGTTCGATAGCAGCTAAAAGCATGGCTTTGGCTTTTTCAGTAGCTTCCGACGGCGTGTCTCGATGAGGCCATGCACAGTGATCTTTAAGGTCTAAGACCGTCACTAAATATGGATTGAGCCCTGCATTTTCAACTGCTTGAACGATTTTCACTTCGCTTAGCTTTGGAAGACTTTCTGCAACGACGACCCTGCTTAGCTTTCCATTCTTAATGGCATCTACGATGGTCTGTAGTCCTGGGTCTCGCCAAAACTCGCTGCCTCTTGCAACAAAAGCCACACCAGAAACTTTTTTCACGTAGCTTGTTAAGGCATCAAAGTCCAAGATTTCAGAAAGCTGTTTTCCGCAATCAGATAGAAATACTCCAACTTTAACTTCTTCCATGTTTAACCCCTCACCTTCTCAACTTCTTTACAAGTTGCCTTTCGCTGTCGTAAATCTCCACTTCTAAAGGCATTTCCCCAATAGCAAAGTGAGTAGCACAAGCAAAGCATGGATCATAAGCCCTAAAAGCCATCTCCACCATGTTCAATATTCCATCACTGACTTTACCGTTGTGTATAAGGCCTTTTGCAGCATTTTTCACCGACATACAAATGCCAGGAGCGTTATGAGTTGTAGCTACTATAAGGTTAACTTTTTTGGCTAAGGCTTTCTCATCAAGTATATAATGGTGAATTAAAGTGCCCCTAGCAGCCTCGACTATTCCAATTCCTTCACCAGGTTTTCCAGGTTTGTTTTTTATGTCTTTTCTAGTTATTTCTGGGTCTGTTATCAATTCTAGTGCCCGTTCAGTTGCGTACATTAATTCTATAAGCCGCGCCCAGTGGAAAGCTAAAGTGGCGTGGACTGGTTTTCCACCTAAAGTTTTATACATTCTTGTGTATTCTTCTTGTGCTATGGGCGTTGCCATGCCTTCTGCAGCGTTAAGTCTTCCTAGCGGGCCTACCCTGTAAATGCCGCTGTCAACTCCATCAACCAAGCCTTTCCAACCAACCTTTTTGAGGTAGGTCAACTTGACGTAGGTCCATGGTTCAACATGCTCTTCGATAACATCCAAATATTCTTTAGGAGCAAACTTCAAAAACTCCTTTCCTTCGGGGTTTACCACTCGCACATTGCCGTCGTAGAAGTTCACTTTATTGTTTTTGTCAACTGTTCCCATGTAATAGGTTTTCAGAGCGTAAGGCTCGCTTTTAATCAAGTTTACGTAGTCAACGTTTTTGAGAACCACATCGCCGAAGAGTTTCAGAGAGAACTTGGCGAAATCGACACAACTTCTAACCATTTTCTCGATTTCTTGCCTATCTTCCTCAGACAACGCCTTTGCAATTCCGCCAGGAATACATGCACTTACAGGATGAGTCGGTCTCCCTCCAAGTATGCCTGTTATCTTCTGCCCATAAGCCCTATGTTTTATTACTTCCTTGCCAATTTCTAAACCAGCCTTTTCTATCACTCCAAGCACGTTTCTTTTCGCTGGCGGAGCATCTGGTCCTACGACAAAGTCGGGACCGCCCAAAAAGTAGAAGTGAAGTATATGGTCATAGATAAAGTAGCCACAATACATTAGTTCTCTAAGTTTTTTAGCGGTTTCTGTAGGTTCTACGTTGAATGCCGCGTCTAAAGCCTTTGCTCCTGCCATGTGATGTGCAACTGGGCATACGCCGCAGATTCTAGTGGTTATTATAGGCAGGTCTTCGGCTCTTCTTCCTTCGCAGAACTTTTCGAACCCTCTGAGTTCAGGAACTTGAAGGTAAGCGTTTTCAACATTTCCCTCATCATTCAAGAATATTGTTATTTTTCCATGCCCTTCAAGCCTTGTGATTGGGTCTATGATTACTTCTTTCATTTCATCACTTTCCTCCGCAAAATGGAATTGGCAAGAGAATACTTATAGAAAGTTCCTACTGGATCAACAACCTGTTCGATGACGCTTGAATCAGTAGCAATAGAAGCAAGCGCACTTACAATGGCAGCGCCTTGATCAGCCACGCGAGGACCTGGTCCGTCGCAGCCAGTGCAAGGTATGTTTACTTTTGGACATTGTGCACCGCAGCCTGCTCGTGTTGCAGGACCCATGCAAATTACTCCTTGATCCCAGAAACATGTTTCAAAGTCGTCTTCAATTTCGTAAATTCTCTTTATTTCAGAAAGCTTTCGATCTTTTTTCTTTCTTGGGCATTCGTCGCAGATTGACTTGTTTGGTAGGAAGCTTGATCCTTTAGGAGGCAACTTGTTGTTTATGATAGCTTCGAAGGCTTGGATTATGCTTGGAATCGGTGGTGGACAGCCTGAGAGAAAATAGTCCACGTCTACAGTTTGAGCTAAGGTTTTTACTGTGTCGTAAAATTCAGGCAATTCAAGTTCTCCTTCTTCGACTTTAACAGAGGTTTTAGGGGTTACTTGTTCAGAGTTTTTAGTTGAAGGAGTTTCAAAGTAGGCTCGTTCAAAAATTGTTTTTTTGTTCCAGAGATTTGCTAGCCCTTTAACGCATCCATCACAGGCGCAGGATCCGAAGGCTACGAGAATTTTTGATTTTGCCCTCAGAAGTCTAGCCATGTGCTCGTTTTCTGAGGTTCTTATGGCTCCGTTGAAGAAGCAGGCGTCTATGCTTTTGTCGGGCATGTCTTCAACGTCTTTGTATTTGATGTCGATGGCTACTGGCCAGAAGACTATGTCCGCTTTTGCTACAATGTCTAGGATTTTTTCGTTTATGTCTAAAACTGCTATTTCGCAGCCGCCGCAACTAGCTGCCCAGTAGAAGGCTAATTTCAGCTTTTCTGTCATCAGCCTCATCCTCAAATTATAGAAAACTCAATAAACTAGGAAAGTTAAATATCTTTTTATCCTATTTCACGTTTTTATTATTAATAATAAATTAAAAAACCAAAACCCTTATAATTTATGTGGTCCGCAATCAATTAAAAATCCAATAGCGGCAATTATTAGGTGAAGAGTTTGGAAAAATTTGATGAAACAGATAAAAGAATTATTTCATTGCTTATGGAAAACTCTGACATGTCACAAAGCGAAATAGCAAGTCATTTGAAGCTGTCGCAGCCTGCTATCTATACAAGGATACGACAATTAAAAAACCGTGAAATGATAAATAGCTTAGTTGGCGTAAACCTGAAGAAGACAAATCTACATATAGCAAAAATAGAAATAACAGCTAAAGATCCGTGGAAAATTGTAGAGTTTTTCAAAAACTGCCCTATGTGTGTGAATGGATTTATTACCTCTGGAAAACATAACCTGTGCCTCTTTTTCGTAAGCGAAAAGCTGCAAGCAATCGACTGCTGCGCTAATCATAACCTAAGGAAAAACCCGAATGTTGTGGACGTAGAATTTAATGTAGTAGTTACTCCAGTGAAAGACTTGGTAGTTCCTCTCAAAATGTATTATAAAAGGAAGGAAAAAGCTCCTTGTGGAAAAGTCTGCCCAGAACAACCTTGCTATCCAATTGAAAAATGTCTAGGATGCCCAGCCACAGTGTTCTACAAGGGAAAATTCTTATAGATTAGCATTTTTACTCTCAAAGAAACAATTCTGCGAAACTAGTTGATTGAAAGGCATCGTAAATACACAGGTAATAGAATGAGACAAAACCATAAATTTCCAGCCTTATGGCTCGCTTAAGGCTTCAGCCTCTTTATCTTCTTCCTGCTTTTTTACCTGTTCTTGCGACTTTTGCTGTTGTGTTTCTATAGTCTTTTCTTCAATTTTTAAAGAGCCTTGCTGTTTCTCGCATTTCATAGGCATTTCCTCTTTTAGGTTTAAATTGCCTCTAATTGTGCCGTCTTCCTGATATTTCAGTGTAAAGCCCATTTTCTTTGTTAGGTTTATAGCTCTATAGTTGTCTGAAAGCATTATAGCATATAGGGTTTCGACGCCCATGTCCTTGCATATGTCGATGGTATGGTCAACCATTTTCGTGCCTAACCCCAGTCCTTGCCATGGGTCAGCGATTATGAAGGCTATTTCGCCGTTTTTTCGGTCTGGTTCTAGGCTGACTCGGACAACTCCCAAGATTTTTCTTTGTCCGTTTTCGTTTAGTTCTGGGACAATAGCTATTTCTCTGTCGTAATCAATGTTGCAGTAGCGAACTCGAACTTCGTGCGGCGTGTCTTTGATTATTTGGAAGAATCTGTAGCGTATTGATTCTTCTGAGAAGTTTTGGAACATTTCCAACCATAATGGTTCATCTTCAGGTTTTATGGGTCTTAGCAGTACTGTTCGTCCGTCGCGGAGTTTCCATAAAGTTTCATATTTTTTGGGATATGGACTTATGACCAGATGTTGGTGAGGCTCAAATTTTTCGAATACCCGTTGCTTGTCAACTGCTATTCGCGCGTCGATAGCATAAGCTTCTTTTTGATCTATAAGCAATGGGTTAATGTCAACCTCTTTAAGTTGCGGAAAATCAACTAGCATCTGCGAAAAGCGTACAATTATCTCTTCGAGTAGCTTGATGTTTGCTGGTGGCACGTTTCTGTAGCCCTTTAGAAGTTGGTAAACTTTTGTTTCCTCCATCATTCTTCTGACTAATGTTTGGTTTAATGGCGGAAGCCCAAGAGAGAAATCTTTAAAAAGTTCTACTTCAACGCCGCCCATCCCAAACAAAATTACTGGACCGAACAGTGGGTCAGTTTTGGCTCCAATTATAACTTCAAAGCCTTGTTTCTTGATCATGGGCTGAACTGTAACGCCTTGAATCGAAGCGTTTGGGTTATAGTTTTTTGCATTTCTTATGATTTGCTCAAAGGCTTCTCTAACTTCAGTGCTGGTGTTGATGTCGAGAACGACGCCACCTGCATCTGTTTTGTGGACTATTTGAGGAGACAGAATCTTGAGTACTACGGGATAGCCTATCTGGGATGCGTAGGCAACGGCTTCATCTGCAGTAGCGGCGACGCAAACCTTTGCTACTGGAAAATTGTAGTACTCTAAGAGTTTCTTTGATTCTGCTTCGGTGAGCAGTTCACGGTTTTCCAGAACAACGTTTCTCAATATTGTCGTAATTGGACGCTTAGGCGGGGCAATGTCAACTGGAAGCTCTTCTGGTGTTTCATAAATTAGTTCTAGGTTGCGTTTGTACTGGTGCATGTAGATGTATGTTTTGATTGCTTGTTCTGGAGTAGAGTATGTGGGAATGCTGTTTTCGTTGAAGACACGGTTTGCCTCTTCCACAGCATCGCGACCCATGAAAGAGGTTAAAATTGTTTTATTATGATAACCTTCGTTTTTGTATAATTCGACAATTGTTTTTGCGATTTCAACTGGTTCCGCTATAGCTTGAGGCGTGTAAACGATTAGTATGCCGTCTACGTTTTCGTCGTTGAGGCAAGCTTCAACTACTGCTTTGTAACGATCAGCTTTGGCATCTCCCAGAATATCAATTGGATTGCCTTTGCTCCAATAATGCGGCAAAATGCTGTTTAGAGTTTTCATTGTTTTCTGGCTTAATTTAGCCAGTTTTCCTTCTTTAGCGATTAACGCGTCAGTAGCCATGACGCCTGGACCGCCAGCATTCGTAATTATGGCAAGGTTTGGACCTTTTGGCATGGGCTGCATTCCAAGGGCTTCGGCGCAGTTGAATAGGTCGGAGATTTCGTCAACGCGGACGA
>CAYVGZ010000013.1:0-23268 GCA_964450845.1 uncultured Candidatus Bathyarchaeia archaeon
CTCCTCCAACACCGCCTGGAGGCATGCCGCCAGGCGCTGGGTATCCAGGTGCTGGAGAGTACTAGCATACGTCTGAAAAAGAGAAGAGAATTTCAATAGGTCCGCCTAAGCTTACCCGATTCGAAAAAGCAAGAATAGTAGGAGCGAGGGCTCTTCAAATATCTATGGGTGCCCCGATACTTGTTGAGGTGTCTGAAGGGTTTTCAAGCCCAATAGATATAGCATTAAAGGAACTTGATGCCGCGATTCTACCGATGACTATCAGAAGGACGTTGCCTGATGATACCTACCAAGATATTCCCTTGAAATGGCTTATGCAAGAAGAATAGGCTAGTTTTTTACTTCTTGTTTATGTTCCTCAAGTTTTCCTTTGCCGCTTCAAGTGTTTTTCTGATTTTGGTCCAGTGAGCTCCTTGCCAGTATATTTGCCCACATTTTGGGCACTCCCAAAACTCGTTGTAGTTTGAAAATGTGCTTTTCTTAACTTTGTCCCCCACCTTTTCTTTTGATGTTGGTTTTACTCGACTGTTGCATTTTGTGCATCTCGATGTTGCCATATCTATGTCCAATTTGATGTTGAATCTTTTTGCAATGTGTGCAAGTTTTTCTGCTTCCGTTTTTCCCTCTAAGTAAAAGGCGTTGACTCCTTTTGCTGTTGCTTGCTGATAAAGCTCTAAATCCCTTGTAAGCAAAATTCTTCGCTCTTTTTTTGCAATTGCGATTAGCTGGGCATCATCCAGTTTATTTGAGTATTCTATGTCATGCCCTAACATGCGAAGCCAGCGTGTCAGTTTTCCAAGCATACCATCGGCAATGAACTTCAAAGTTATTCTCTCCGAATTATTTTCCCGCTTCCATGTTTAGCGACTATTTCTCCATCGCTCATGATTAATTGACCGTTGACGAACGTTTTAACTGGTTTTCCTTCAACAGTCCACTGGTCAAAAGGAGAGTATTTCGCTTTCGAGTGAAATTGTAAAGCATCAATTTTGTATTTTCTGTTTAAATCCACAATGGTTAGGTCTGCACTGTTTCCCTCTCTCAAGCAACCTTTACCCTTTAACCTAAAAATTTCAGCAGGCTTTTCCGCCATCAGTCTAACAACATCTGCAATTGACAAACGTCCACGTTTAACTTCTGTCAGCATCAGTGGAAGAGTTGTTTCCAAGTTTGGTATGCCAACCTTAACGTCCCAAACAACTTTCGCCTTTTTCTCCTCTATGGTGTGAGGTGCGTGGTCTGAAGAAAAAACGTCAATCCAGCCATTTCTTACTCCGCCCCAGAGGGCTTCTGCATGATGTTTTTCTCGAACAGGCGGCATGGTCAGTGCTAATGTTCCTGTCTTTTCTAAGTCGTCGACCGATAGTAATAGGTGATGAGGTGTCGCTTCACAAGTTATTGGCATCTCAGATTTTTTTCCATCAACTATGGCTTTTAATCCATCTTCTGTGCTCACGTGGCAAAAATGCAAATGCACGTTAGTTTGCTCGGCTATGTTAAGTAGGCGTTTTATAGCTTTAACTTCGACGTTTTCTGAATGTGCCTTTAAAAACGCTTCAATGTTGTTGTGGTTAGCGCCTTTAAGTTCGTCTTCAGCTTTTTTCAACATTTTTTTGTCTTCTGCGTGAACAGCCACTAAAATCTTCATTCCGCTCAAAACGTTGAACGCTTCTACCAAAGCTTGGTCGTCATCAATGTTCAATCCGCCAACCTGTTCAGTCATAAATAGTTTAAAAGCCACAGCGCCTTCTTCAACAATATCCTTTATCTCTTTCATACCATTTGGAAATTCAGAGTAAAAGCCAACGTTAACCAAAATTTTCTTTCTTGCATTTTCAATTCGATTTCCTAAGGTTTCAGCGCTCATTGTTACAGGGTCATTGTTGGGCATGTCCAAAACTGTCGTTATTCCGCCTGCTGCTGCGGCTGCTGTGCCACTGTAAAAGTCCTCTTTGTAGGCTTTTCCTTCATCTCGCAAATGCACATGAGCGTCTATTAAACCCGGCAGGACTAGAAGATTCTTTAAATCTATTTTTGTGTCTGCCTTGGGCATACTTGCTTCTTTGTCCATTTTAAAAATTTTGCCTTGATCGATTGCCAAGCTACAGTCTACTATTTCTTTATTTACGTAGGCTTTCGTGTTATTCAGAACCAAGTCTACAATCAAGTTAGCCGCTCTCTTGTTACTGGAATAACGTTGAGTATGTGTTAAAAGTTTATTCTATTATCTTGAAGAAGTCTCTCTCGGTTATTATACCCACTAGTTTTTCTTTTTCGATAACAGGTACTGCGCCTATATTTTTGTCATGCATTATTTTTGCTGCTTGACCTACGTCTGCGTTTGGAGTTGTTGTTGAAACATTCTTTGTTGCTATTTCCAATGCAGGCGTGTTCAAAACCTGAATTATGGTTCCAGACTGCAGATATTTGAAGACACTTCCAGAACCGAAAAACCGTATAATATCCATAGTTGTTATTATGCCTATTACTTTACCGTCAGAAATTATTGGCAATCTTCTGAACCCCTGCGTTGTCATCGTCCTTTCGGCTTCAAATATTGTTGTTTTGGATAAGGCTGTGATTACTTTTTCTGACATTACCTGAGAAACCTTTATGCCGCTTATTCTGTCTGCAAAAAGGTTTGCAATGTCCCTCTCTGTGATTATTGCTCTTACACGGTTTTCATCGTCAACTACTGGCAAACCGCCAAGATTTTTCACTTTCATTAACTCTATTGCTTCACTTATTTTTGCAGAAACCTTAACTGAAACAACATTTTTGGTCATTACAAGTCTGATAGGCTCGTTTATGGCTTTGAAAAAGTTTCCGCCAAATCTCTGTTCAATTATTTCAAATTTTTTCCCACCGCCAAGGTAGTCTATTATGTCTGTTGCTGTTATGATTCCTTCTAGTGCTTTCGTTCCCGGGTTGGCAATTGGTATTCGACGGAATCCTTCTTTAGCCATTATTTGTATTGCATCATAAATGGGTGTGGTGGGCGCCATTGTTACAACAGAGGCTTTTGCAATCTGAATTATTTCGCCTTCACGTTTCTTCGAAGGATGAACTTTCAGAGAAAGCTGACCCTTTCCCTTTAATGTCCTTCTAAATGTTTCCCTACTCATATTTTTCCCTCATTTAACAAGCAATCTGACAATATCTTCCCGGTCAACTATGCCAACTAACCTGCGTTTTTCATTTTTAACGGGGATTCTTCCAATATTTTTTGAAACCATGATTTTGGCAACTTCGCTTACTTTTGTAGATGGTTCCACCGCTATTACTTCTGTCTTCATTATTGAAGAAATTTTGGAGGAAGCCCGAAAACGTCCCTTTGCAGATTCGAATGTTGGCAACGTAGCTCCGCTTTCAAGAAGGTCTTTCTGTGTGACCATGCCTACTAGCCTATCTTTTTTTACGACTGGTAGTCCGGCGATGGATTTAGTCTGCATTAGACGCCAAATGTTATCAACTTCGTCTTCGGGAGAACACACCTCAACGTTCTTGGACATTATTTCTGAGACTGGTTTCGCAAGTTTTCCCGAGTTTGTTTTAATCGAAGCGTCAATAAAGTTTTCTAAGCCCAAAACTCCCATGTAAATTCTTTCTTGATGAGAGTTTACGACTGGTATGTACCATTCGTCTAGTCGAATCATCTCTTTGACTGTTGAAGTAGCTTCATCATCTATCACTGCTATATGTTTTGGGTTCACCATTATGCCTTTGACTCTTATTGGCGATACAGAAGAGGAAATAATCATTACATTGCCGCGGGAAACTGTGCCTAAAACTTTTTTGTTTCCGTCTACTACTGGAAGAATTCTTAAAGAGAAATCACGTATTATTGCTCGAGCTTTTGTTGCAAGCTCATCCTCATAGATAAACGGGTGCTTTTGATTCGTAATCTCCTTAACACGCAAACAACCGCCTCTCATTCTTCAACTTCTAACTCGCTGCTGCAATCTTCGCAGAGAAATTCTCCATTAACTTCTTTCAAGTCGTCAGACCAACTTCCGCAACGGTCGCAGTATCCTGTTGTGGGTGCTGATTCTTCCGTTGCCTCTTGAGCCCTGTTTTCCCCCTCTATGAGGGCGTTCTCTTGGATGGTTTCAAGCAGTTCTGGCATGACTGCCAGAATGTCTTTGCTTGAGAGCAATCCGATGAGTTGACCTTTGTATGTGACTCCAAGCCTTCTGATGTTTAACCTGCTCATTCTTCTGGCGGCTTCGCTTATTGTTTCGTCAGGTTCTACTGTGATTAGGGGCGATGTCATTACTTCTTTGGCTTTAAGTGCATCTGGTTTGACATTTTTGGCTAGGACTCTTCCAACCAGGTCTCTTTCTGTGATGATTCCAAGGGGTTTTGCGCCTTTTCCTGTTACTATTATGCAGCCAAGACCGTGTTTGTCCATGAGTTCTGCAACGGTGTTTGCTGGTGCGGTTTCTTGGGTAGTTATGACTGGGCTACTCATAACATCTTTAACCAGCAATCTAGACGATCTTAATCCAATGTCTGACATTGTCTCAACCACTTGAAAGATATATACCTCGTTAGGTTTTACTTTACTCAACTCAAAAGAAACACCCGACATTTAAAACTTGTTATGTCCATGAAATACAATACTTCGCTAAACCAAGTGAAATCTTGTTAACTTCGGTCAGTTAAAGCCAATATTGCTTTAATCCTGAAGTTAAGAGCAGATATATAAGGTAGCGGTTGCACTATTTGGTGTTAGATTTAAAGGAGTTAATTGTCGTGCCGTTTAAGCGGAAAAGTCGTGGAAGGTCAAAAGGCAGTAAGGGCAGCAGCGGCGTTGTTCAGTGTGCTATGTGCGGGCAGTTGGTGCCTCGGGATAAGGCTAAAAAGGTTACTAGTAGAAAATCGCTCGTTGATCCACAGCTAGCCAAGGAGCTTCGTCAGAAAGGCACTTATTTGTCTTCTTGGGTTGACACAAAATATTATTGTGTTTCGTGTGCTGTGCACAGGGGTATTGTGAAGGTTAGGGCTCGAGACGAAAGGCGTACGCGTCCAAGACGGAGATTTTAGTTTTCAGTTAATTTCCCTGTTTCTTTAGTTTTTTATACGCGTATAAGCCCCTTTGTAGGACTGTTAGGTTTGAAAGTATCGCGAGCAAGATTATTCCTGCGTTAATTGCTGTTTCTGGTTGCCAAAAAAATGCTACGAGGCTTGCTACGGCTAGTATGATCATGCGTTCTGCTCTTTCCGCTAGCCCTATTGACTCCATTTTTACTCCTGCTGCTTCTGCTCTAGCACGGCTATAGCTCACCAGCAAAGAACCAGTTAAGGCTATCAAACCCCACAATGCATTGCACAATCCACCCACAATCACGCCCATGTAAACAACAGCGTCTGCGTACCTATCCCCTAGAGAGTCTAGAAAACCGCCGAACGTTGTTGTTTGTTGATAGAGTCTTGCTAGTACGCCGTCTAGGGCGTCACAGAACCCAGATAGTAGGAGCAAAGCGGCTGCAATCAGAAGATAATAGGGACGGTTTTGCCATTCTGCATATGTTAGGGCTGATAAAAAAGCTAAGATTATGCCTATTGCGCTGATAGCGTTGGGTGTTAATCCTATTTTGTGGGCTGCTTTTGCTTCTGTTGTAAGCGTTTGCTGAACTTTTTCCTTAAGTTTTGTCAGCATGGGGTTTTCTCTCAATTTTATGTTAGCAATTGTTATTTAAGTTGGATGTGTAATGATAAGTTTGCTATGAAAGGTGTTTAGCATGATTAGCATTACTTCCCTGAAGGTTGACGGCAAAGCTTGTTTGGGAGTGAGGGTTGAGCTTCCCGATTCGCCTCCGTTGCTCCTTATAATTGCGGAGAAAGGGTTTGTTATGTGTGGTTTTTTGAATGTTGAAGCCGCTGAGAGACTTGGAATAGCGACTGCGATGGTTAGCGGAGTTAAAACCTTTGATGATGTGCTGGAGGCGCAAGTTAAAGCCCTAACTAGTAAAGCGAAGAGTTTTGGCGTAGAAGTTGGAATGAAAGGGACTGAAGCGTTAAAGCATATGTTTTAAAGGGACTTTCTCTTCGTGTAGCTCTAGCCCCCTTATATATAGGTTCAACTTGAGTTTCTGCGAAGGAAGGATGTTGTTTTGTCTAAGAAGGAGCTTTTAGATGCCGTCGCCAAAGAAGTAGTAATTTGTGTTAAATGCCCGCTTTGGAAAAATCGCAAGAAGGCAGTCCCAGGTGAAGGCAGTCCAGAAAGTCAAATTATGTTTATCGGTGAAGCGCCGGGGCAATCGGAAGACTTCGAAGGGAAACCCTTCGTGGGCGCTGCTGGAAAATTCCTTGAAACACTGCTTTCCGAAATCGGCTTATCAAGAAACGACGTATTCATATGCAACATCGTCAAGTGCAGACCGCCTAGAAACCGTGAACCCATGCCTAACGAAATTCAAACATGCGCACCCTATTTAGACAGACAAATAAAAATCATAAAGCCAAAATTCATCATCACCCTTGGAAATTATTCAACAGCCTACATCTTCTCAAAAGCTAATCTAGCCTTTAACGGCATAACGCGTGCCCGTGGAAAATTTTATGAATCAAGCATTTTAGACATGCAAATAGCAATCTTTCCAACATTTCACCCAGCCGCAGCCCTCTACAGCGCAAAATATAGAGAACAAATAGCAAAAGATTTTCAGCTTTTAAGAGACGAACTCGCAAAAAGAGGGATTGTTAAGCAGCAATTTTCTTAACAGATTTTATATCTTTTAGGAGTTCTTCGGCGCTTTCGTAGACTTTTGAAGCTAAATCAGTCAAAAACGTGTCAAGTCTAGCTTGTTTTCCTTCAGCAACCTCTACAAGTCTCCAACCAACCTTTTTAATTAGCATATTTTTGGAAGCCGGATACTGTGTTTTCGCAACAACTTCCCTCATAGAAGCTAATCCTATAGCATCTGTGATTCTGGGAAAAACTCCCTTAGACAAATATTCCATAAACCGCTTTGCATCTTCAAACATTGAAAGATTGTTAAAGAGAACATAAACGCGTTTTCCGCCCTTCTCATAAGGCGTAACAAGCTCCTTTAGCCTTTGCAGTTCTGCATCACTGTATTGATAATAATACATTTTTTTCCCTAAACCGTGAAGCCTAATGTAGGCTATTTCGCCTGTGTAGGCTGGCGTAATCCTAAACGGGTCAGTAACATGCGTAACATCCAATTTTTCCAGAACCTGTCCAAGCCTTTTGTAGGCTTCATTGGTTTCCCAAGCCTGTCCACGGGTCTCCCAAACCAAAACCAAACCTTCACGGTTTACTTCTCTGAAAAACTTTTCAGCTTCTCCAAGCCTATCCGGTCCAAAAGAGCCTGGCGTTTGGATAAGCAGTATCTTTGAGTTTAAAGCCTTACAGATTTGCTTCATAAGTTCAAAGGCTTGAAGGCTTGCTTCCTCAACGTTCATTTTTGCTTTGTGGCTTATGTCTTTATGCGCTTTAACAGTAAACTCGAAATTTTCTGAAGCTTTCGTACGCCAGCCCTCAACCGTCTTCTCCCGCGGATACTGGTAAAAGGTGCTGTTCAGCTCCACTAGGCTGAAATCTTCAAAATATCTCTTCATAGAGGTTGGAAAACCGCAACACCCAACCCTAATCATGTAAAGTCACCCTTTTGTCGCAACTAGAAGGAAGTCGGTTGGTAAGAGAGGAAACCGCTTTTTTTCTTGTTCCACATAGTATTCCTCTACACAATCAATACGGAACTCACCTCGAATTGCCGCATTAATGATGTCACTGAGCTTCCAACGAAACTCAACGGACGGCGGCGTATCTCCTTCTGTTTGGCAAATTTCAGGACGCTGGTCAAAATAGCTTCGCCTAAAGGTCACCTTCCCATCCTTCTCATCTGTGATGATCGAGAGTGGATGAAAATCCGAAACAATGAGCTTGCCATCCCTTTTCAAAACTCTATATGCATTCCTCATCCAAACATCCAAGTCTGCTATCCAGATGAAAATGCCGCATTCGGTGACAGCCAAATCAAAGTGATTATCGGGGATACTCTTAGGAAGATTTTGCCAATCTGCCTCAACCAAATTCACGTCAACACCACAATATGCAGCAGCCTCTCTTGCAAACTGAATCTGCTCACTTGAAAAGTCAACACCAGTAACAACTGCGCCTTTCTTCGCGCAAGCCAGCATCACTAGACCATCACCAAACTGAGGCACAATGATTCTCTTTCCCTTAATATGCTTCAGATAGGGTCCTAATTTTGGTTCCCACTTTTCAAGATAGGGAGCACCATCTCTAATTTGCCTAAACATATCCACCTTGTTAACCCGCTCACGCTTAGCTATAGCATCCCAGTGTCGCTTATTTATCCAAATATAGTCCTTAGGAATTTCAGATTGCACCTCCTTTGCCCTTCACGCGCTTATTTTTGGTGGTGGGCGGACTGGCTTGCCGAGTTTTCTGCGAAGTGCAATGCGATAAAGTTTCCTAAGAGATTTTATTAGTTGCTCAACACTAGGTAAACTGGAATATATGAGGGGGATTCTGTCATATTCCGCCAACTTTATCGAGTTTTCGTCAGGTTTGACGCCGTAGAAAACCACCACTCGCGGTTTTAAGCTGTTTATGCGTACAATCATCATTGGTGAATTTTCCATTCTTATATTTGTGAAAATTAATGCCCTTTCAGTTGTTGCACCAAAAAGCTGAGAATACTCTAACCCAGAAAGGGTTTCAACAGCCTTTTTTCCGTCCACAACCGTATAGCCATAAACTTCCTTAACGTAGCTGTTGGAGCATGCCACGATTTCGCCTTTAATGGCTTTGCATAGGTATTCAACGCGAACTGGTATTGGAAACTCGCGAAGGTCTATTACAGCCATGCTTGGTGAGCTTGTCAACTTGGCGAACTCACGGATAAATCGGCTCCCACGTTCCTCGTCAATTTTCAATAGAGCCCACACAAATCTTCTAACAAACTTTGTACCAGGACTTTTTCGTCTCCCACTTTCATAGTCGCTGATGACGGAGGATGAAAGCACCATCTTGTCTGAAAGGTTCATCTGTGAAACAGCGAAGAGTTCACGCCATTTTCGCATGGTTGCCCCTGGCTTGCTTGAAAGAATTATCTCGCCAGCAATTCTTCTTGCGAGAACTTCGCGAACGCTTGGAGACACAGACATGTTGACGCTACCTTTTTCAGTCCGCCAAGTTTTCCTTTAGAACATGATGCACTATAAAAACTATACTAAGCAGTATGAAACCTTCGCTTTACTAACTAATGAAAATTGGTGCAGCCAACGTTTTTCTCTGCATTTTCAAGAAACTGAAATGATAAAAGTTTTTAGTTCAGCACATAAGTAGAGAGTGGTGTTTAAAGTGTCTTTCCGCGATAGAATAGAGCAGATTGCGAGAAGTAAAGAATCCAAAATTGTTTTAGCGTTAGACTTTCCCTTTGAAAAACCAGAAAATCGAGGCAACCTTTTCTCTAAGGCAGAACATGTTTTGGATGCCGTGCATCCGTATATTTGTGCTGTGAAGTTCAATCATCATCTGGTTCTTCCTCTTGGCGCGTTTGATGGTGTTCAAAAACTTGTGAAAAAAGCCCATAGTTTGGGGCTTATGGCAATAATGGACTGCAAAGTGAACGATATTGGATCGACAAATCAGGTTATTGCAGAGTATTATTATACAGCTGGCTTCGACGCTCTCATAGCTAACCCGTTCATAGGGTGGGAAGAAGGTTTAGAACCAATTTTCAAAGTTGCGCATAGGTTACAACGGGGTGTGATTCTCCTTGTTTACATGAGTCATAAAGGGGCAAGTGAAGGCTATGGACAAACGATCTATGACGTTGAATCTGGACAAAAGACATCGCAGTATGTTTCCTTTGCGAAAAAAGCCTTAAAACTGGAAGCTGACGGGGCTGTTGTCGGCGCTACATATCCGGAAAAAATAAGGGAAGTCCATGAAATACTTGGCGAAAAAACTCGAATATACTCGCCTGGAATAGGTGCTCAAGGCGGAGAAATAAAATCCGCTCTGAAGGCTGGAGCCCATTATCTTATTGTGGGAAGAGCCATAACGCTTGCAGAAAACCCTGAGGAATCAGCGAGGGAAATTAGAAATTTCGCCAAGTTAGAATAGATGTGAATCGAAAAATAGGATTAAGAGAGTTTTATCTTTCGCGTCTTTCCCAAAGCTCTTTTTTCAGCAAGTCTCTAACTGACGATCTTATGGCTGCACTTCTGCTCGGATACATGTTCGCCCTGACAAGCTCATCTAACCCTTCTAAATAAGCCTCAGGCAACAAAACTGTCACGAGTTTCATGCTAATTTCCCTCAAACATGTTATGCATATAATATGCTGCAAATATAAAACTTGACCAAACCTTTCTGATCCTTAGAGGCTATCTTTAATGGTGTGCATCTCTTTCAGAGTATCCCTAAACGATTTGTATACGTCCTCAACGTAAATGTTGCGACGACGAATTCCAGTTTGAACTGCTCCAGCGGCTACTAAAAATATACCTATTGTTTCGCTTATTGGAGTGGGCTCGGGAAACACTATTAATGCTAAACCCAGTTTTATGAGCTTAGACTTTTTTCCATCTTGCCACAGTTGTCTTGTTGTTTTGACTTCTTTAATTGTTCCCTTCATTGCTTGTATTAAATCTACATAGCTTTCGTTTAACTCTTTTAGGGCGTCAACCTTAGCTTTCATGTCGTTGGTCTTCATTTGAATCACACGAACCTTCTTTAATATAGAAATGCCGAAGCAGAAAAACTTTAATTCCTAAAATGTTCCCAGTTAACGCTCTCTTTTCTATAGTATCACTCAGTTTTTAAAAGATGATTTGTAAATTTACAATTCTGGCTCTAGTGATTTTATTGTTTAGTGGAAATGTTGCGGGTTATAGGAGATGGAATTTTGCCTAAAATTTTTATCTGTTGACCTATATAGCCTATCAATTATATCTGCCGAGCAAATACATAAATTGTGAAACAGCAAATCAGTTAAAAGTTTAAGAGGAGTAGTGGCGATGTTGGAAGCATTTGACCCGAAAATTTTTGTTGAAGCCGAAGTTGAGAAAATAAGAGAGAGCATCGGCAACGAAAAGGCGTTGGTCGCTGTTTCTGGCGGTGTTGACAGCACAGCATGCGCCGTGCTAACGCATAGGGCGATAGGCGAAAATCTTGTTTGCGTAATTTTGGACGACGCTTTCATGCGCGAGGGTGAACCTGAACACGTAGCTGAAATCCTCTCCAAGCCGCCTTTCAACGTTCCTATGAAAATAGTCAACGTTCGTGAACGTTTTTTACAAGCCATGAAGGGCTTAAGAAACGCTGAAGAAAAACGTAAAATGTTCCGTGAAACTTTCTATCGCGTTTTAAGCGAAACAGCCAGAAAAGAAGATTGCAAAATTCTTGTGCAGGGTACGATTCGTGCAGACATTTTAGAAACTGTAGGTGGCGTAAAAACACAACATAATGTTTTGGCGCAGATGGGCATAAATCCTTTGGAGCGCTACGGTTTCAAAGTCGTTGAACCCCTTGTGACACTATTCAAGGAACAAGTTAGAATGGTAGCGAGATACCTTGAATTGCCAAGCGAATTTTCTGAACGGCAACCGTTTCCAGGACCAGGCTTGTCTGTTCGTGTGGTTGGAGAAATTCGCCCCGATAAGCTAGAAACAGTAAAGAAGGCAACTGCCATCGTGGAACGCGAGTTGGCTCAACATAAGCCCAGCCAATACTTCGCTATAGTCATTGATAATGAAGAAGGTGTTCAGCAGTCTGGAATCTCTTACATCCAAGAAACTGCGGCACGACTTTTTAATGTTCCCTCAAGAAATGTTCATGTAAGAATTTTTGCGGACAAGGCTACTGGAGTGGAGGGTGGAAAAAGACGCTACGGCGAAATAGTTGGCTTAAAAGTCCAAACTGTGAACGGAAAAGTTCATCAAACAGCAATTCAGAACATGGTTTCGCTTCAAGCAAAAATAGTTACTGAAAGACCAGCATTTGCGAGGGTTTTCTATGCTATTAAGGATTTGGCGGAGAAAAAACCATTTGTTATAGGCGTGCGATCTGTGCAAACAAAAGATTTCTTAATGGCAACGGTTTCGGAAATACCTTGGGCAACACTGAGTAAGGTTGCAGAAGAGATAGTTCAAGAATGCCCTGATGTCTCAGCAGTTTATTATGATGTCACTCCAAAACCACCAGCAACCATTGAAATGGAATAGCTTGATTAGGAAAGGTAATAAAGCCTCTTACAGTTTACTTTGATGAAGAATCATGTTTCGTGTTAGGGTGCATAAAATCGAATCCATTCGGGATTTGGATGGCAATCTTGGAAAGCGTATAGAGTTAATCGAGGATAGACAGATTTCACGTTTTGTGGTTAGACCGCAGACAGAGGAAGCAAAGGTTGTGCAAGACGTAATGCAAGCGTTGCAGCAGCAGTTGCCCATGTTTCCAGGAAGGGCAGAATTGGCTGTTCCAAAAATAATTTTGTTCCTAACGGAACAGGAGTATGAAAGCTTAGGCATAGAGTTTGATGTAAACCAAACTTATGAGATAATGCTGGAAAACCAAACGATACGGTTTAGGAAAACTGCATAATCCCATTTCTTATTTGCCTTAATGCTGAATGTTTCGGATGGAAAGACAACACAAACATCATGTTTCTTAAAGCGGTATAGATCTCTTGTATGCTGGTTTTTTCGCTTTTATCGCAATAGATTGGGATGGGTTCTTCGTCGCCATTTTTATAATAAACATAGATTGGCGTGATTTTCTCCCCAAACGTAACGATTTCAAAACTCAACTTCAGTAGCTTAGCCATCTTTTCAGTTGCCATACTCACAGATTTAAGCCGCTTTTCATGTGACGTGAAACTTGAAGCATAAATAACTAACTTTCTATTGGGGTTCTCCAATTTGTCAGTCACCAAAAAACCAACATTGTGTAAGCATTTTTAAAACAAGCGTTAAAACGACATGCCTAGACTGCACAGAGAGATGAGTGAAAGTGAAACTTGATAAACCTCAGACTATAAAATTTTAGGCACATCCAGCGCAAGCGGTGAATCATATGATGGTTAGAGCCCATGTATTCATAAGTGGCATGGTGCAAGGTGTTTTCTTCAGATCAGAAACGAGACACGAAGCCAAAAAACATGATGTAAATGGATGGATCTGCAATGTCCCTGATGGCAGGGTTGAAGCCGTTTTTGAAGGCGAAGAGAAAAATGTAAAAGAGATCATAGAATTCTGCAGGCGGGGACCGTCAGGAGCAAGAGTCACAAACGTAGACATAACATGGGAGAATTACACAGGCAAGTTTAGAAATTTTGAAGTAAAGTACGGATACCGCTTCTAATTCCACTAGGTCGACTTCTTGAAGTTTTGGTTCAACCTATATATAAGGGGGTAATAGGCTCTGAGAGCGCTAAACTGAAAAATTCTCTCGTCGATCTATGCTCTTTTTCTGGGCACTCTGAAGTGCGATGCCTTTCCAGCGCTTATGTACTCGCCACCTATTCCACGCACTGCAGAAGCTATTTTGGCAAAGTTTTCTGAACCCAAAAACTGACGCGGCTTTATCATTATATAATCTTCCTTTTCCTCAAAACTTAATAGACTCTCCAAATCTTCTGGGAACATCATTTTAATGTCCTCTATTGACTGCATCCTTTCAGGAGCCCTTTGCATCACAGGTGCAGGTGTTGGGGAAGTAGCTAATGGCTGAGGAAGCTGTGAAACAGCAATCGCTTTTAGGGATATTGACACTTGTCGAAGGTCTTCTGCAACTTGGTTCAATACCATGAGCAGTTCATCAATTCTCTGTACAAGCCTTTCAAGGCTCTTCTGTTCTTCACTCATACGCCTTCTTCCTTCCAAATCCTTAATACTCAACGCATTTATTAATTGTTTGCGACTCTTTCAGTAATTTATGCACATGGCAATAAACTAAACAAAAGGAGCCTACAATACGTGATCGAGATCGATGGGAGCCAAAAAAGTGGAAGCGGCACAATTCTCAGATTGTCTATTGCCCTAGCCGCGATATTGGGACAGCCCTTGCACATTTACAACATTAGACAGAATAGACCACAATCAGGTCTGAGACCCCAACACTTAGAAGCAGCATTAACAGCTGCGAAGCTTTGTGATGCTGAACTAGAAGGAGCAGAACTTAACTCGCATGAACTCTGGTTCAAACCCAAAAAGGTGAGAGGTGGAAAAGTTGAGGCTGAGATTGGCACTGCTGGAAGCATTCCAATGCTTCTGATAACAGTTCTACCCATCTGCGTCTTTGCAGAAAACCCTGTGCATTTACATGTTTCAAAAGGCGGAACAGATGTCCAGAATTCCCCCACCATCAACTACATAAGACATGTGCTTCTGCCAACATTGAGGCGCATGGAAGTCAGTGCAGCATTAACAGTTCACAAGTATGGCTATTACCCCAAAGGCATGGGAGAAGTAACAATGACCACGGAGCCATGCGATTCTCTAAAACCTTTATGTTTAGAAAATTTCGGCAAAATACAAGCAATAAAGGGCGTTTCAGTTTGCACGTTCCTTGCCGAAAGAAGAGTTGCTGAACGTCAAGCAAAAGCAGCAAATGACTACCTCAAAGAAAAGGGTTACACAGCAGACATTCAAATAATAAATGATAAATCAAATCCTCTACAGAAAGGCAGCTCTCTTGTCTTATGGACTGAAGCAAACACAAGTGCAATTTTGGGAGCTGACGCAATCGGCGAACTCAAAAAAACAAGCGAAACCGTTGGAAGAGAAGCAGCCGAAAAGCTCTATACAGAAATCTCCACCAAACCTACCGTTGACGCACATTTGGCTGACATGCTAATCCCCTACGTAGCGTTGGCAAAAGGAAGATCCGCTTATCTAACACGGACAATTTCAGAACATTTAGAAACAAACATTTGGCTTGCAGAAAAAATGTTGAACGTGAAATTCAATGTTGAAAAGGTAAGTGGACTTTACAAGGTTGAGAAAGTTGGTTGACTAGACAGATATGACTTGCAGGGAGTAAGAGTTCTTGGAGCATCCAACGTCCCTATGTATTAAAGTTCCGAAAACTTACGGCGAAAAAGCCATAATCTTAGTTAACAAACTGGAAATTGCAAAAAGAGAACTGGAAATCCAGAGAAACAAGAATTTCCTCTACATTCCACTCACCCATCAACCATCAGCAAACGAATTAAACACGCTTAAAAAACAAATTCCAGATTACGAAATTTTAACTTACACTTTTCCAGAAAGAAAAAAGCAAGTAAAAACGTTTGCCGAAATGCTTCAAGATACGCTTTCTCCACATTTATTAGCCAGTCTGCCACGCTCAATAGACCTTATCGGTGACATAGCCATAATCGAAATTCCCCCAGAGCTTGACGCATACAAACGTATAATTGGTGAAGCCATTCTGAAAACACAAAAAAACGTGCGCACAGTACTTGTCAAAAAAGGCGCCGTCAGCGGAACTTATAGACTAAGAGAATTCAGCGTAATCGCGGGAGAACCTAAAACCGAAACAATCCACAAAGAGCACGGCTGCCAATATTATCTGGATGTTGCAAAAGCCTACTTTTCTCCACGTCTTTCATATGAGCACAACAGGGTTGCGTCCCTTGTTAAACAAGGTGAAACAGTCATAGACTTATTCGCTGGTGTTGGGCCTTTTGCTATACAAATTGCAAAAACTCATGAAGATGTCAAAGTTTACGCCATAGACGTGAACCCAAATGCAGTCGAGTTTCTCAAAAGAAACATTAGACTTAACAGGGTTGAAGGCAAAGTCCATCCAATTTTGGCAGATGCGAAACAAGTTGTTGAAGAGAGACTTGCAGGAGTTGCGGATCGCGTGATTATGAATTTGCCAGAAAAAGCAATAGAATTTGTGGAAGCCTCATGCAGGGCATTAAAGCCAGATGGTGGCATAGTGCATTTTTACAGTTTTGTTAGTGCCGAGGTTTCATTAGAGAATATTCAACTCCGTTTCATAGAAGCAGTTGAAAAATGTGGGAGGAAAGTGGAAAAAATATTTTTCTCTAGACTTGTTCGTGCAACAGCCCCTTACGAGTGGCAAGCAGTTATAGACGCAAAAATCCATTGAACATTAACCCTACTTAGCGTTATATGAATTAATTATGAACTAAATTAGACTTTGACGGTTAACGTAATTTTCACTTTTTGTTCTGGGTTTTTCAGTTTCTCTGCAAGCTTTCTTGATAAATCGCATGCAGCTTTATCCGCTTGAATTGCCAATGTTCGGTTGCATATGTAATTGCTTTTTCTCACAACCATGTCTGTGGGATGTGTCAAAATCAGCCGCGCACTCCCAGAAGCATTCACTACTTCCACAATGTCTTCAATCTCGATTATCATGGTTATTTTGGCGTTTTTGTTTTTCAGTTTTTTCTTAAATTCTGGATGTAAATCATTGATGGCTTTGTTTGCTGACACTGCAATGATGCAGTCGCCTTTTTTCGACAATTCAGCTTCCCTTGTAATCTCAAGCGTTGACTTATGTGTGGCTTGGATGTTTTTGTGTCCCCAAGCGAATATAACTTCAGTGACTTCCATAGCATCCCCTCTAAACTGCTGTGCAAGCTAAAAAATCTTCACAGCTCTTTGGCAAGGTAAAGAGCGATTTTTCCATTTATGTAGCTTCTGTCGTTAAATCCGCAGATCCTGAAGCCATTCTTGAAATACAGCTGTAAAGCTGGAGTGTTATCAGATGATGTGTCAAACATTAGAACTCTAACTTTGCTTTTCCTTGCAAAATCTTCCATTGTATTCAGCAAGCTAGTTCCTATGCCTCTGCGACGATGCCCCACATCAACAAGAACCGTTATGATGTAAGCGCTATTGTTCCACTTGTAAAGATGTATTCGCGAATAACCAACAATTTTGCCGCCATCCTCCGCCACTAAGAATCTGTACTTCTCGTTAGGGTTGTCTATCTCGAATAAGGAGCGCAAATCCTCATTCGTGATCACACCGTTTCTTTTTTCTAAATCTAAGATTTGAGGCAGATCATTCGCAGTGGCCACTCGAATCTTTATCAAAACATTTTCCCCGCGCAGGATTATTCTAAAACTTCTATCGAGTCGACTTTTCCATCGCCGTCCAAATCAAACCCTTGTATGACCTTTGCAAACGTATCCTCGCCATTATAGCCCTTCAAGGTTTTCTTCCAAAAGTTTGTCAAGGCTAAAACACAAGACTTAGTGCCCACTGCCTTGTTTCCAGCCAAAACTATAATCCGTTTAGTGTCGTCCCATGGATTCACAATTTTAGCTATTAACCCAACAACATCCGCAGTATAAACATTAGAGGTTTTTCTCGAAACTAAACCGCCGAATAAAAAGCCCTGCTCTGAAGGCTGCATGTTAAACCTTATCGGCAGATACTCGTTCAACTCTTGTGTTAGCAAGTTTGTTCCCGGACCACCCACGAGGATGAGGTTGTTTTTCTCTTCTTTCTCGGCTTTCACGTCAACATCAAGCTTTATAGCAAATTCCTCCGACATTTTAGCGAGCTGTCCCAAGAAGAATGTTAGATGAGAAGCGTAGTGACCGTCTCTGGCGCTTGTTTTGAAGGGTCCGTGAGGTGTTGGGCTTCCCACGACTATCTTTCCTTCAAATGTGCCGTCTTTTCCTATGAATTCTTTGAAGAATTTTTGGATTTGTTCATTCATGCCTATAAGCGAAAGTCTCTGTATTGTTTTATATTCGTGTGGGAGTTCTATTCCAAACGCTGATGAAACCGCTTTGTAGTATTTTGCTATTGCTCCTTTTTTCTCCTCTTCTCTGACAACAGTTATAGCTCCTGCCTTTGCCAGCTTCCTTATGTGATAATAGACTTTCTGTTCGTGAATACCCAGTTTTCTTGCCATTTCTAATGGGTACATTTCCTTTTCAGAAAGCATCGCCAAAATCTTCCAGCTAAGCCTATTCAAAATCATTTTCAGCTTTTGCGGATCTTCAATTACCGCAATTTCTTTTATCTTTTGTGTCTTGTTTTCTTCGTGTAGCAGCAGTTTTTTGTCCATATCTTTTCACAAACATAAAACCTGATCTGTTATTAAAATTTTATTAATAGAGAAAGATGCATTCATGAGAATTTATACAGTATCAAGACTTTAGACTTGAAATAGCCAAAAACATCGAAATAAAGAACCATTGTAAGAATTTTATTAACGCCATTATGAAAATGGAAAAACTTTTTGCCTAAATTTCAAATTACAACATGAGAATATTCTCAAAAATCTTTTAGAAGTGGAAATTTTCTCCTAAAAAAGCTTATTACATTCAAAAAAGCATGAATAAGACTTGTAGAAGTCAAAAATGGGCAATGAGGCTTAGAAATGTGTGGTATATTTGGTTGCATTTTGAAGGATGGAAACGCCGCGCCAGTGATTCATGCGGCTTTGAAAAGGCTTGAATATCGTGGCTACGATTCAGTTGGAGAAGCGACACTATACGATGGTAAGCTTTACATAAAGAAGGATCAGGGAAAAATAGACGAAGTTCACAAAATCCACAACCTAGACGATTTACCTGGAAGCCTCGGTATTGGGCATACAAGATGGGCTACGCATGGTGCGCCATTGCAGATTAACGCGCATCCACATGTTGATTGCAGCGGGCAAATAGCCATTGTCCATAATGGTATCATAGAAAACTTTGCTGAGTTGAAACTGGAGCTGGAGAACCGTGGTCATGTTTTCAAATCCAAAACTGACACAGAGATAATATCCCATCTTATTGAGGAAAATTTGAAGGCTAATAATTCCTTAAGCCTTGCTGATGCTGTCCTCGAAACAGTGAAGAGACTTGACGGCTCATACGCAATTGCCGTAATCTCGCCAAGGGAACCAGACAAAATAGTATGCGCCAGACATGAAAGCCCCCTAGTCATAGGAGTAAATGAAGACGCAGTTTATTGCGCATCGGATATTCCAGCATTTCTGCCCCTAACTAACAAGGCAGTTATAGTTAACGATGGAGAACTTGTCACAATTTCTCTGGAAGGATTTGAAATCAGGAAAATCGTTGATTCAAGCTCTGTGACGCGGGAGCCGAAGCTCGTTGATTGGACGCCTGAAATGGCTGTTAAACAGGGTTATCCACATTTTATGCTGAAGGAGATTCATGAGCAACCCGCTTGTCTCCGGAACACGCTTAGATTGCAAGAGCATTACCTTGACTTGATGGCAACTTTCCCAGATCGTGCGCGTGAAGTCTTCTTAGTGGCTTGTGGGGCATCCTATCATGCGTGTTTGGCTGCTTCCTACATGTTTTCTAAACTTGCTTTTCTGGGAACTTATCCAGTTATAGCTTCGGAGTTTGTTGAGCAGCATGGCAAATCTGTAAATATTGACAGCACAATTTTGGCAGTGAGCCAGTCTGGCGAGACAGCAGACACCTTAGCCGCGGTAAACTGTGCCCGACAAAGAGCAGCAACAATACTTGGATTAACCAATGCTATCGGCTCAACTTTGACGCGGGTTTCACGGGTTTACATTGGTCAGCAGTCTGGTCCAGAAATAGGAGTGGCAGCAACGAAAACTTTCTCATCCCAGCTTTCCGTATTAGCTCAATTAGCTCTAAGACTAGCAAAGAAGAGAGGTAAAGTTTCGCAGGATGAGATGGACTTTCTTGCGGAAAGGTTACAGAAAATTCCAGACATTGTTGAAACAATAATTAAAACACAAGAAGAAAAGGTGAAGCAGATTGCGAAGAAGTACAGGGATGCTAAGACTTTCTTTTTCTTGGGGCGTGGAATAAGCACAGCCACAGCTTATGAAGGTAGGCTTAAACTTATGGAAATAGCTTATGTACCAGCCATAGCCTTTCCAGCGGGGGAAAGCAAGCATGGGCCTATCAGCCTAGTGGAACCCGACTTTCCTGTCGTTTTTATTTGTCCGAAGGATGAGACTCACAAAACAGTGATTGGAAATATTATGGAGATGAAAGCCAGAGGCGCCGCAATAATTGCGGTTATAGAGGAGGATGATGAGGAAATCAAGAAATTGGCTGACGACTATGTCGAGGTTCCTAAAGATATTCCTGAGGTTCTTTCGCCTATACCGTTCGTTGTTCCGTTGCAGCTTCTGGCCTATTACATGGCTGTTGAGAGAGGCTACAACCCAGATATGCCTAGGAATCTAGCAAAGTCCGTCACCGTAAAATAGCTATTTTATTTCAGCCACTTTTTCAAAAGGCAAATACGTTAAAAGCCTATTCTACAATTATTCATTTGGTGCTTTGATTTGGAGAAAAATGATTGGGAAAGGCTCATTGAAAATCTAATAAAGGAAGACATTCTCCGCTCGCCAATGATTATCAAAGCCATGCGCTCTGTGCCGCGAGGAAAGTTTCTTCCAAAGAACATGCAATCCTATAGTGCCGTAGATACGCCGCTTCCGATTGGTTTGGGGCAGACGGTTTCGGCGCCACATAGCCTAGACAATGTTGCTGGGCTAGGCGAAACATGGTTTCAATAATGAACGAAGCCCTACAATTAGAAGTCGGTCACAAAGTGTTAGAAATTGGAGCTGGATGCGGCTGGCATGCGGCTACAATAGCTGAGATCATTGCTCCTAAAGATACGCCTAGAAGCGGATGGGGGCACATATATACTGTGGAAATTGTTCAAGGGTTGGCTGATTTTGCTAGGAAGAATATTATGAACGCTGGATATGGCGATCGTGTAACAATAATCTGTACGGACGGTTCTATGGGATATGCTGAAAAGGCTCCTTACGACCGAATTCTTGTAACAGCCGCCGCGCCAGATGTTCCCAAGCCTTTGATTGAACAGTTAAAACCCAACGGCATCATGCTGATCCCTGTAGGAAGTGCCCACTTATTCCAAAGTCTCATAAAAATTACGAAAGGAGTTAACGGAAAAACTAGGGAGGAAAACCTCGGCGGAGTAGCTTTTGTCCCGTTAACTGGACGTTATGGGCACAATTTTTAGGTCTATTCTATTGAAAGTTTTTCTCTGTAGGCTTGTAGGTCTAAGAAGCCATGTCCGCTTATGTTCATGCATATTACTTTTTCTTCGCCAGCTTTTTCTGCTTTTAATGCTTCATCTATTCCCGCTCGCACTGCATAGCTGGATTCTGGTGCTATAAGCCATCCTTCAGTTTGCAGAAAAGTTCTTGCGGCTTCAAAGACTGCTTTTTCGTTTGCTTGGTAGGCTACGGCTTTTACGATGTTGTGATTCCGAAGAGCGCTAATTAGTGGAGCAGCAGCATGATAGCGCAAGCCGTCAGCCTTTATTGGCACCATTTCAGTTTTATGCCCAAGCGTATACATTTTGAGCAGAGGTGTATGTTCGGCTACGTCGCCGAAGTCGTAACGGTATTCACCCTTAACAAGGTTAGGCGCAGCTTCAGACTGTGCAGCTAAAAACTCGCATTTTCGTTTTTTCTGTAGAACTTCGCCTGCAAAGGGCAGAGCCAGCCCGCCGAAGTTTGAACCTCCACCTAAACAGCCTATAATCAAGTTTGGAGAGTCTTCAATGAGTTCAAACTGTTTTATGGTTTCTAAACCTATGATTGACTGGTGTATGAGAACGTGGTTAAGAACAGAACCTAGGCAGTAGACGCTTCCATCATGGGTCTCGGTATACTCCAAACCTTCTGAAACTGCTATGCCCAAAGATCCTTCATGATTCAAATTTTTGGCTAGAAGTGTTTGTCCAATGTTTGTTTCTTTGCTTGGGGAAGCATAGACTTCTGCTCCCATAAGTTTCATCAATGTGCGCCGATCCATCTTCCAGTTATATACAGCTCGCACCCAAAAAACCACGCAGTCGAGTCCCATAACTGTGGCTGCATACGAAAGAGCACTGCCCCATTGACCTGCCCCAGTCTCGGTTACTAAAGTTGTTTTTCCTTCCTTGGCAGCATAGTAAGCTTGAGCCAATGCAGTATTGACTTTATGCGAACCCGTAGGCGACAAGTCTTCACGTTTATAGTACAACCTTACTTTTTTTAATCCTAAGTGCTTCTCTAGTCTTCTTGCTCTGTAGAGAGGGCGAGGACGCCCAGCTTGAATATATAACTCTCTTATTTCATCTGGAATTGGAATCCATCGCTCAGTTGCCATTTCTTGTTTTAAGCATTCATGTGTCATTGTTTTTCCAAGAAATTCTAGGCGTGAGGGACCTGTTTCGGGTTCTTTTGGAGGCGGCAATGGTTCAAGTAAATCGGGTGCGATGTTATACCATTTAGTTGGTAGCTCGTCTACTGGTAACGCTATTTGATTCTTCTCCATGATTTTCACCTTTCTGAAAGACTTTTCTTATTGACAAGATTTCAAGTTAAAGATTTCTATTTGAACTGTGTTATTATGCCGTGCTAGTCTCATCCAAACCATTTTTCTAGCGTAGTTTTTCCTTTCTGTTTGGTTATGCCTTTCTGCATTTTCTCTATTGCTTTTCTCACGCGGTCTTCTGAGAAGTCTCTTTCTCTGCAGATGAAGTTTACCACATCTTCGATGTCTGGTTCCTTCGACTCTATCTTATAGTTGTCTGTTACTGTCGGTTTCAGGAATATCTCCCTAATTCTTTGGTGTTCAACCGGAAACTCTGCATTTTTCAGGTGTGGCAGAGCATTGTCTATGGTTCCATGCTCCTTTATCAGTTTTAAGGCTGTTTTCGGTCCTAAACCCTTTATTCCGTCTGGATTGAAGTCTGTTCCAATCAATATACCCACATCCACTAACTGTTCATATGTTATTCCGCATTCTCTCAGAACATTCTGAAGCTCAACAATTTCCGGCACCACCTCGATGAAAATGTTCTTGCTGGGAAGTTTCCGTCGTCCTGAAATTGTCACATTTCTTACAAGTCTTGGTGCGCCAAAAAGCAAGCTGTCATAGTCTTGGCTTGCGCAGTAATCTGCATCGCCACGTTTTGCTAGGTGGGCTGCTTGGGCTTCCCCTTCGCTGGGTGCCTGAACCCATGGAATGCCCATCAAATCCAGAAGTTTTTTACTATCCTCTGCCATGTAATCCTTCAAACGTGATGTGGCCTGCGCGTACACGCGGGCTTCTTCGATTTTGCCCTCTTTCAAAGCGCGTTCATACCTTACTAGGGCTTCTTCTTTTGCTTTCACGCGCCTCTTTATTTCAACCTCCTTAAGCGCGGGTGGTGTTCCATCGAAGACATAGATTGGTTTTATGCCCATTTCCACAAGGTTGCTTGTTCTGTAAAGGAGACCGCTTAAATGGCTTGTAA
>CAYVGZ010000014.1:0-23225 GCA_964450845.1 uncultured Candidatus Bathyarchaeia archaeon
GCATAGCCCTCTGGAATTGGAACAACCGCACCATGCGCATTGACAACTACACACTCACGGCTTGACTCCACAACACTCTTATAAACGTCCCATTCAGTGATCACGTGAAAAGAAGCGTTAACTGGAAGGTGAAAATCAACGAACCACGTATCGAAAAGAAATGCACCTCTTCTGAAGAAATGCGACGAAACATTCACCCATATCCTCGCAAAAGGAAGCACCACCGTAAAATTGTTCTCATTCACTGTTTCCACAGCTTCTCTCGCACCATCCAAAACCTTCGTCACGTTATCTACGTCTCTAACTTCAACACCATCCAGAGCTATAACGTAAACGTCGATTTTGATTTTGCCATTTTCAAATTGAAGTGTACTGTAGGCTTTAGGCATACTCAAAAAAACATAACTGCACATGAGTGAGAGAACCAGCATTGAGCCGAAAAACCCGGCTAGGCGAATCATAACGTAAACCAGGAGATGAATTAGGGTTTCAATCTATTTATCTTTTACGAAATTTTCAGACTAGTTCTAGACTAAACTTATAGACGCCACTTCTATTTCATTGAAATGTTTTTATGATGAAACCCATTATTAATGTTAAAGCTGCTATTCCAAAACTGATAAGTACCATCTCTGAAAATCTATTTTTGAATGAAATTTCTTTAGCAACAGAAATGTAGAAAGTGAAGATGAAAACAGAAAGATGAGAAAGAGTTTAAAACTCATGTCAACCATCACTTGACACTTTAAATGTAACACCAACCTTATTTAAAATTTTCCAGTAATCCCTTCTATAATTAGACTCTAGGCTACTCTCTCTCACGCAAACACCTACCCACCTCCAAAACTAATCTAAAAACTGAACCACCATAAGATTATAAATAGGCAACTTTAAATCATACTCAAAAATATAAAGTGAAAAAGGCGCTAAAAGAATTGCAACCTCTAACAAAAATATATTGGCTAAGAGTAGCCTTAGGTATAGTTGCAGCATTTGTATGCACAGGCTACGCCATAGTCGCACAAAAACCGTTTCCAGGAGACTATTTCTTTTTAATGAATGGCATAACCATAGCGTTGGCAGTCTACTTAGTATCCTTCTACGTTATAAAAAGCAAATTTTTGCTTCAGGTGGAGAAACCATCAAAACTCGCAACAACTGGAATAGGCATATACTTCATTTCGTGGATAGTCTTCTGGATCCTCTTATACACAATAATTGTGGTAGCTTAGTCTTATTCTTTAAGAAAATCTTCAATTGTTACTTGGCTCTTGTCATCCTTCAAAGTTTCAGGCTTTTCCCTCTCAGATGCTGCTAAAACTGCACTAGGCACACTTGAAACAGGAGCGTTCAAGCCTTTCACAATGTCCATTCTGCTGAGCACACGCATACAATCAGCCCAAGCCGAGAAAAATCCCCGATCAAAATCGCCATGAAGCCTATTCTTTACGTGATCCAAAAACTCTCGCCTATAACCATGCAAAGCCTCTTTATCACTTAAATCCATCTTCGAGAAAAAGGCGTATGAGTCATTATTGTTCGATCGCCGTGCAAGCAGCATCCCATACAAAGCCCTAAAATAACCCCTGTTCCACTCCGTTTTATGCATTTTCTGCTTAAGCCTCTCCAATTCACGCTCAGCTTCAGCAAACTGTCTATTGACTAAAAGTTGAAAGTAACGCGTTACCAAAGCTGAGGGGACAGGCATCTTCAACGCCCACGTGACTTTGTTTTCTCTTCTTCGGAAACATCTTCTATGCCGTTCTCAGTTATTTTAAATATTTCCTCACCCTCGGGCAAGTATGGACTCGAAACTAAACGGGCAATCCGCACAGGACCATGAGAAGCTCGCCGCAGATAAACACGCGTGTGGCTTGTATGCCCAACAATGTGACCGCCAATAGGATAAATCGCATCTCCGAAAAACACGTCTGGCTTAGCCATAACCTGATTCGTCACAACTGCTACAGCGTTAAAAGCCCTAGCCAGACGAATGAGCCTATGCATGTGTTTATTCAGCTTCTGTTGCCTAGAAGCTAACATTTCACGCCCAAGATACTCGCTTCTAAAATGTGCAGTCAAGGAATCGACAATAATGAGCTTCACATTATTCGCTTTAATCACTTCATCAGCATTATCAAGAAGAAACATTTGATGATCGGAAGTATACGCTTCAGCATAGATGATGTTTTTAACAATTTGCTCTGGGTCAAGCCCTAAATGCCTAGACATCTGCACAATCCGCTCTGTTCTAAAAGTATTCTCGGTATCAACGTACAATGCAGCGCCGCTGAGTCCACCCCTTTCAGGAGGCAACTGAACATTTACGCATAGCTGATGGCAAAGCTGGCTTTTCCCGCTGCCATACTCGCCGTAGAACTCGGTTATAGTCTGCGTTTCTAATCCGCCATCAAGCATTCTGTCTAGGGGTTTGCTGCTAGTTGTTAAACGCAAAACGCTTTGACGCATCTTGAGAAGCTCATCCGCCCGAACAAAAGCAACACTGATTGAAGAACGTGCAGCCTCGATAATAGCGAAGGCTTTTTTCTCGCTGATGCCTGCAGGCTCCAACTCTTTGGCAGTAGCCATAGCCAATGATTCAACCGTGTGAAATCCCAGTTCCTGCAGTTTCTGAGCAGTGGCTGGACCAATTCCTGGAAGGTCCTCCAAAAGCTCGTATTTCTTCTTTATAGCGTCTTCTACCCGCTCTTCCTCAGCCATTAATCATTTCTCCTCTCATAACTTATGAAAGAGTTAGGTCAAGCCATATTTAAAACACACGGAAACATAATATCACTTAATCTGTGGAGAGATAAGTTAAAGTGATAAGACAAAAAGGTTTAACATCCACAGCCTCTTGCTGTTTATAAGCATTAGTCACTGAGAACTATCTAAAATTTGGTGATAATACAAGACAAGATATAAGTACATGAATTATTCATAAAACCGACAAACAAAAGAGGGAAAACGTTGGAAACAGCAAAAATTGTGGAAAACGTTGCCTTTAACATTTTAAAACAAGCAGTAATTTACTTGCCAGAAGACGTTAAACAAGCATTGACACAGGCATATGCCGAAGAAACAAGCGAAACAGGCAAAACGCAATTAAAAGCAATTCTGGACAACATTGAACTTGCCGAAAAATATCAGGCGCCCATATGTCAAGACACAGGAACAATCATATTTTACATCAAGGCTGGCGCCAAAGCAAAAAACCTCGAAAAAATTGAAGAAGCGTTGATAAATGCCACCCGAAAAGCCTCAAAAGAAATCCCTCTAAGACCAAATTCAGTTAACCCATTCACCCAGAAGAACAGCGGAGACAACACTGGAAGATACATACCATTCCTACACTGGGAAATCGTGCCCGGAGACAGCATAGAACTAACCGTCATGCCAAAAGGCGGAGGCTCAGAAAACGTTTGCGTAACAGGAATGCTCGTGCCTGGAGAAGGAATAAACGGATTGAAAAAGTTCGTCGTTGACGCTGTTCTAAAAGCTGGCGCTCAACCGTGCCCACCAAACATTTTAGGCATAGCAATGGGCGGCGGAACCGACATAGCGATAAAACTAGCTAAAAAAGCGTTGCTAAAGCCTTTACATGAACCCAATGAAAACCCAGAAATTGCCAAACTTGAAAAAGAAATATTTAAAGCTGTCAACATGACTGGAATCGGTCCAATGGGGCTAGGCGGAAAAACCACGGTTTTAGGCGTACACGTGGATTATGCTTTTAGGCATCCAGCATCTTTTCCTGCAGCTGTTGCTTTCAATTGTTGGGCTGCTAGAAGAGCTTCTGCGAGAATTAACGTGGATGGAACGGTTGAATATTTGACGCATAAGATAAAATTGTGAGGTGAAAAAGAATGACGGTTTACAAATTTAAAACACCAATATCGGAAGAAGACATTCGCAAACTCAAAGTAAACGATGTGCTCTACATAACTGGAACAATGGTAACCGCACGAGACCAAGCGCATAAGAGAGCTTTAGACTACTTTAAACAGGGAAAACCCTTGCCCATAAACCTTGAAGGACTAGCCGTTTTTCACTGCGGTCCAGTCATGAGTAAGGAAGGAGAAAAATGGATTGCCGTGGCTGCAGGTCCAACAACGAGCACGCGGATGGACATTTTCGAGGATGAGTTCATCAAAAACTTCAAAGTTCGAGTGGTAATTGGCAAGGGTGGAATGGGGAAGAAGACGACGGATGCTATGGCTAAATATGGTGCTGTTTATGGCGCTTTCACTGGTGGAGCCGCAATATTGGCTGCAAAAGCCATAAAAAACGTCAGAAGTGCTGAGTGGCTTGATCTTGGAATGCCAGAAGCCCTATGGATCTTTGAAGTTGAGGAGTTTGGTCCGTTGGCTGTTGCTATTGACTCGCATGGAAACAACGTTTTCATGGACATCCAAAAGAAGGCTGAAGAGAACAAGCAAAAGATTTACCAGAAACTTGGCTTGTCCCCATAGTTTTAACCATTATTTTTCTGTTTATTTTTGTTTTTGATTATTGATAGCTAGTTTAGATTCTGTTTAATGTTTCGGAAGATTTAATATACAATCATTACATCCCATTAACCAAGAGGCAGACGTCATGTTCAAAAACTTTAGAGACAAAATAGCCCTTTCCGGAATCACGGTGCTGATGATAGGTGTAGCCCTTCTGATAGGCACTTTCGTAAGCGCCTACGGATTCCTAACCCAAAGCCTATCGATAATTGCTTCTCAAGATTTGGTGCAAACATTCGGTGAAGCATTGGCGCCTTTGATTGCAACCTGCATACGCATAATGTATCTTGGAGTAATGGGTTGGATAGGCTCGCTATTAACAATAAGGGGAGTAACACTAATCGCCCATACACCACAGATGCCGACTGTTGCTCCGCAAAAGCCAATTCCACCTCAGCAAAAACCCTTACCATTGCCTCAGAAGGCAAAAGCAGAAAAACTACCAGAAGAAGCTAAGCCAGAAACCAAGCCAGAAGCTAAGCCTGAAGCTAAACAGCCAGAACCAGAGATTGTGGTTATACCTCCAGAGCAAGTTCCGCAACCACAACCAGAACCAAAAGAACCGCAGAAAAACGATTCTCCACCGCAATCACCCAATCAATAAACTAACGCGTTAGACGCTGGAAAAGGGGCAACCATGCGAGTACCAATTCGAATGATAGGCCTAGCTACAACGTTTTTCTGGATATTCCTAATTGCTTTTTTCATTTCTGCAGTTTATTCTGTTAAAGATGTTCATTTCGATTTTGGCGACCCGCAAATGGGTTTAACTTCAGACAACAAACTAGTTTTCTCTCTGCCAGTGTCAATTACAAACAGGGGTTTCTACGACATAGGTGCTTTTAACATGACAACTGAGGTTTCAGATAAAGAAGGCTTCATCATTACGCGTGGATCCACGTTTATACCCGTTATAACCAAAAACGACTCCGTGACCGTAACTCACAACATGACGACGGATGTTAATGATTTGTTGGAGCGAGACCAAAACTTTTTTTTGTTCAATGATACTGAATTGAAAATCTATGAAGCAGTAAGCATGAGAATTGCGGACATGATTCCAATTCAGGCTTCCACAAATTTTTCAGTGCCTTGGGGTGCACCATTATACAATTTCACTTTGGGAGAAGCTGAATATGCAGCACATAATCTAACCCACTTTAGAGCAGTCATTCCAATAAGCTTCGAAAATCACGCGTTCTTCGATGTTGTTGGAAACATCCAAACACGAATGTACAACAGCGCTGAAGAAGTTGTTGGCGATGGACAAATAGACATAGAAGCCTATCATAATTCTCCTTACAATGGATATTTGGAGCTTTATGTTCCAATAACAGGGGTTACCGAAAGTGGACGTTTTGAAGTCTACTTTCAAACCCCGTTTTTCAATTACGGAAGAATTTTGGTGATTCCTTATGGCTGACACAAATACCGACTCCAAGAAAAGAGTTCGAAACTTTACGTTTAAAGCCTTAAAAGCAACTGTAAAGGGTGTTCTTTTCTACGGAATCTACTTTGTTCTATGGATGTTTCTGGCTCCAATTGGGGAAATTGTCCCTGGTTTTCAGCAGATGGTTGAAACTTTTGTCATTGTTTACATCGTTTTTATAATTATTGGAGAACTTACTTCTGGAACGATCTTTCAATACTGTTTCAATGTAGCCAAAGCCTTGTTTGTGATTGGTTATTTGATCTTCTCGTTGAACGGTGGAATATTTGGCTTAACATTCGAAAACGTAAGTTTGATGATTGATCTTCGATTGTTCTTGGCGATTGCTACGCTCCTCGGTTTGTTGGGACTTGCAAAATCTGTGCTCCAAGCAGTGAATTACATGAACGAAAAAGCAGAATACACACCTATCTAATCTCACTTATGATTTAATCGGAGATCACAACTCATCACGTATGCGTCTTCTCCGTCAGCATAGTAGCCGTGGATTGTGCGGGTGACTTGAAATCCCAACTTCTTGTAAAGGTCAACTGCTGGCGTGTTGGTTATTCTTACTTCTAGAAAGCATTGTTTTGCATTGTATAAGCGCATGCCTTCCATGGCTTCGGTAATTAACGCTTTTCCTACGCCTTTGCGTCTATATTGAGGCAGAACAGCCACCGAAACAATGTGCCCCTTCTTGATTATGCCACTAAAACCTAAATTTGATAGACCCAGTTCTACTCTGCACATTATGTAACCAATAATTTCCCCGTTTTCCTCAGCAACGATGAAAGTTTCGGGAAATCTCTGATACAAATCAATGAAAAAATAGTCAGTGTAGTTTTCTGGCAGACAACTATTGTTAATATGCACTACGCTTCGCAGATCATTCTGAGCAAATTTCCGCAGTTTGAAAGTCTTTTGCAAGATTTCTTCTCCAACACAGCTTAGAGGGATTAATCAGTTTTCCTATTTAACCGCTTTTGATATGTTTTACTCTTCACTTGTTCTGACTTCTGGCAGTGTAAAGTTTCCATAAGGCATCGCCCAAACCTTAGCGTTTTTGCCAGCAGTTTTAAAAGCTTCATTTAAGGCGTCATTTACTGCCCTTGCCGTTTTCAACTTGAAAATGTTTGTGCCATAATAGTCTGGCATCAGAGAAACCAAAATAATCTGATGGTTCTGCAATGCTCTCAACAAATAATAGGCTTTGTGCCCGCCCAAAACAAAATTACGCTTAATTTCCCTTTCAACAGCCTTCACATCGCTAAACTTAACCATCCAATCATAAAAAACCTGGCTTCCATGCCCTTGTGAACATTCAGCCAACAAAACTATCACGCCGCCACGCTTGACGACTTCAAGGGCGCTGTCAACACTCTTGTAGGCTTGGAAAAGATTTACATCTGCTGGATACCCACCTGGACTAACAACAACTATGTCTGCTTTACGGTCTACCTGTATACGGTACATTTCGTCAACAACTTTAACGCCCTCGTAGAAGGCTTGTTCTAAATCGCCCGCGAAGGCTTTGACAACCTCGCCTTTACTGTTAGTTACAACGTTTAAAATGAAGTCTACCTTAGCCAGTCTTGCAGCTTCAATCATGTCTTCATGAACTGGATTTTCCTCCAAAACTCCTGTTTTTGCTTTTGGATGCAGAAGCATAGCATGATTATGCTTTATTGTTTCCTCGCCCGAAACTGCTGGCAAAACACTTTTCCTTCCACCACCATAGCCTGCGTAATAGTGAAAACAAACGTCTCCTGTGAGAATTTTTACGTCTGCCTCGGCGAAAGTGCGGTTTAAGTAGACTTTTGTTCCATGTTTCTGAGTTGTACCTACGTAAACTAGGTCCTGCGCGTTGCAGTCATGGCTTATGGCTTTCACATGGTTAAGAACGGCTTCACCCAAAAGCCTAACAGCGTCGTCATTTTTAACAGCCTTATGTGTTCCACAACCAAAGATTATTGTTATATTTTCGTTTTTAACACCATCCGTGTTTAGTTCATCAAGTATTGGCGGAACCAACAGATGGCTTGGAGCAGACCTAGTCGCATCATCAACAACTATCGCCACTTTATGTTCAGGCTTAACAATTTCGCTCAATCGTTTAGAACCAATAGGCTCTCTTAAAGCCCTTTCAATTTCAGCCCTAGCATCTGGTACGCCAGTTTTCTCTTTAGGTTCTATTGAACCCAGAAAATTTTGTGTTGGAACCCTAACGCAGACCTCTGTTTTTCCGTAGGGAACCCAAACATCAACCATGAACCATCACTGTAAATATGAAAACACGCAGACAGCAACTATTAAGCATTACCAAAAATATGAAAGTGCGATTAACACCAAATCATGAGTACTGAATCCGCCAACAGAAGCCAACCCTTATATTTGCAAGCCCGCTCGTTCATGCAAAGATAAGTGAAGCCAATGGGGCTACTCGATATCCTTAGGCGAGAATTCTATTTCATCACGGGCAACTATCAAGTTCTCGTCATAAGCTGGATCATAATGGACTTAGCCATGGAAATGCCCGTTCCAAACTTTCAGTATTACGTACAAGCCTTAGGTGGAACAGGGTTAGCTCTTGGAATAATAGGTTTTGCTAATTGGGTAGCAATGGCAATTGTAGCATTCCCAGGAGGTTACCTTGCAGACAAATATGGTCGACGCTGGCTCATTACAACAATGACTTTTATAATGGCTTTATCAAACTTGCTCTTCGCCTTTGCCCCAACATGGCACTTCATTCTAATAGGAACAATTGTCCACAGCCTCTGCCTTATTTACCAGCCTGCATTGTTTGCAATGGTTCAAGATTCGCTTCCTCCAGAACGCAGAGGAATGGGTTCCTCCATCATACAACTTATTCACGGCACCTTCAACACTCCAGGTCCCGTAATTGCAGGCATACTCTTGCTAATGTTTGGATTAGTTCCAAGCATGAGAATCATCTATGTAATCGTGACAATCCTTTTTGTCATAGCAGCAATTTGGCGGCTCAAATTGAAGGAAACACTAACGAATAGTGAACCGATCCGTTTCAGATATTTTATTTCCTCATACCCGAAGGCTGTAAAAGAGTCCTTTAACGTCTGGAAAGCAGTGCCACGATCAGTATTATGGCTATTCGTTGTCCAAACTCTTGTAACATTCGGAATGTCACTTACTCAAGTAATGAACGCTATATACGCAACAGACGTGCTTGGAATACCAGAAGAACAATGGTGGCTTACCTTCATCCCGCTTTTACTAACAATGGTTGCAATGTCAATTCCAATCGGCAAAATGGTTGACAAGATCGGAAGAAAAATCCCACTGATTTTAGGTCTATTTGTCTTCAGCGCAGCTACAGTGATTTTTGTCTTTGGTAACCTACTCACCCTTATGATTTCGATGTCTCTATTCGGAATTGGTCAAATGCTCGTAATGTCCGCAGCCATGGCACTTTCAACAGATCTTGTAGATCCAGTGAACAGGGGCAAGGTGGTCGGGTTTAGAAATTTTGTGGGCTACATCTTTATGGGCTTAGGTATGCTATTGGGCAACTATCTATACGTAAGCTTAATTCCGCAAATGCCCTTCTACGTAGCTCTCGGATTGCTTATCCCAGCGTTCCTCATAGTTCTGTTTCTGATTCACGAAGCTAAAGAATGAAAAACAGGGATTATTTCAATTAGGATAAAAAGGGTATTTTAAGAAGAAAGTTAGAGTTTACTAATTTTTTGGTCAAATACTTTGCGTAGCATTGATACGGGTAGGTATCCGTTGGCGGTTATGGTATCATGGAAGAATTTTTCGTCGAATTTTTCTCCCATTTTTTGTTTTAATTCTTCTTTCAGCTTTAAGATGAGCTGTTTTCCCAGCAGATAAGACAAAGGATAGCCTGGTGTCTGTGTATAACGCATGACCTCAGCAGTGGCGCCTTCTCTAGACATACCCGTTTCCTTCACAAGCATTTCAACAGCTTCTTCAAAGCTCATTTCACCCCTGGAAAGTTTGACATCCACAATTATGCGGACAGCACGCCAAATCATATCATTAACTTGTATAAGATGTGTCTCCAAGTCCGTTATGAAACCTTTCTGAGCCATCAATTCCTCGCAATAGTGCGCCCAACCCTCAACAGTTTCACTTCCTTCCGCCAATAAACGAATAACGCTTCCACGGTTTGATATAGAACCCTGCAAGAAATGTCCAGGAAAAGCTTCATGAACAGCCGTGTTTTTTATCGAAGAATAGTTTAAATGTTTGCCTAAGTTTGCCAAATCTTTGGGTCTTGTTACGATGTAAACGCCTATTTGTGGATTATCAAATTTGGCGGGCATCATCATAGCCGCAAAGGGAATAATAGGTACAAGAAAACCCGGCGTCTCCTCAACTAACATTACGTCTTCTGGATAGACTGTTGCAAGGTTCTTCTCGTGAACAAAACTTCTAGCCTCTTCCATGGTTTTCCTCGTAAATTCCAACGCTTCCTCAAAAGTCTTGGGAGCTTTACTCTCCACAATCTTGATAACTTCTTCTACAGATTTCCCAGGAGCTATCTGTTGTGCCAACAGTTCTCTTTTAGTTTTTAATTCTTCTAAGTATTTTACACCTAACTGATAGATTTCATCTGAATTCATCCCCAAATCGCGTAGTTGAATGAGCCTTTCGAATTTCTCTCTGCCGATAGCCCATTCTTCCTTGGTTTTAGAAAGCAAACCACGAAGCCACTCCATTTGTGTTTTTAACGCAGGTTGAAGATTTTCAACAGCTTTGCCTAACCTTTCGTAGACTTTATCTGAAACTTTACCTTTCGTTGCATACAGTATAAATTGGAATAAGCCGCCTATTTGTTGGGTTTTTTCTATGGCTGTCTCAGTCCAAAGTTTTACCGGCTGCGAGTTTGCAAATCTGGAGCGAAATTCTTCCAAGAATTGGGGGATTTTCTCGATGCGGGCTGCTATAGCATCTAATCTTTTTTCTAGAGGCGCATAGTCTCGGCTAAACATCATAAAAATCAGTCCGCCCACTTCTTCTGAAGCGTCTGGATTTAACTCGTGCACTCGCCGCTCATAGAAGTCAAACTTCCAGCGTTCGTAGGCTTTTTCAATTACTTCCCAGTCTATTTTATGTTCATCGCTTAGTTCTTCACGGTTTACAGTTTCACTTAACCTTTTAATCCATTCTTCCAT
This sequence comes from uncultured Candidatus Bathyarchaeia archaeon, assembly GCA_964450845.1. Taxonomy (GTDB): domain Archaea; phylum Thermoproteota; class Bathyarchaeia; order Bathyarchaeales; family Bathycorpusculaceae; genus CAVZKK01. Next base: position 11,124 of record CAYVGZ010000014.1, read on the forward strand.
AAAGCGAAGATTTTCAATAAGCCTTTCAGTAGAACCATTTGGCAAAAGGTAATCGTAAGGTTCGTGTAATCCAAGCCACGTAGCGAAGTCAGGGTTTTTCTCTAGAAACTTGTTCAGCATTTGCTGGCTTAACTTTTCGAACAATTCGTCTGCTTTCAATTTTTAATCCATCCTTGACGAAATTTTAATCAACCCACGTAATTAAGTCTTAACAAAACAAGAAAAAACCATGCTAATTCTATATGCTTCTACAATGCGTTTTTCTTTAAATTATCCAGCAACAGCACAAGTTCTTTTAAACCCAAAAGCGATAATTATCAATCTGTGAGGAACCGAACATGTCAATCAAAAAATCTCCTGAAAAAAACGAAATCCTGTTTGTATGGTTTAACCATTATGCTGGAGTAACCATCAAAACCCCCTCAAAAACACTCGTAGTAGACCCAGTAGATGTAAAACCTCGAGACTTCAAAAATATTGACGCAATTTTGATTACGCACGAACATTATGACCATTTTGACCAATCCCTTGTTTCAGAAATCCATAAACAAACACTATGCGTGGTTGTAGCTGACCCAACATGCGCAAAAAGATTGCAAAACGTAATTCCTCCAGAAAAGTTGGATGAAGTTCGGCAAGGTTCAGAAGTGAAGATTGGAGAAGTCCTTGTGAAGGCTGAAAAATGTAACCATCTAGCAGCCACGCCTGTATCTTTTGTAATAACAAGTGAAGATGGCGTCAAAGTTTTCCACACAGCAGATAGCCTACCATTTCCAGAGATGGCAGACATTGGCGAAAGGGAAAAACTTGATGTTGTTTTCTGCACAGTTGGAGTTGCGCCTGGCACATCACCAGAAACAGGCGTTGATATTGCAAAATTGACAAAACCGAAGGTGGCGGTTCCCTACCATACTGGCTCAACAGAAGACTTGAAGAAGTTCGGTGAAATTCTAAAGAAGGAAATGCCAAAAGTCACATGTTTAATACCTGAAATAGGAAAAATCTACCAAGTTTCTAAACGGACGTGAAACATTGCCTATCGAAAAGAGTGGCGAAACAATAAAAGTTGAAATCTGCAAAATCCTAAACAAAATAGGTGCCCTGCAATTCGGAGCCTTCAAACTCACAAGCGGAAAAATAAGCCCCTATTACATAGACTTAAGAATAGTTCCAAGCTTCCCAGACGCTTTTAAAAAAGCCTGCGATTTCTACGTAAGCTTCATAAAAAACAAAATAGGCGACAAAAATTTTGAGAGGATAGCCGGAATTCCAGTCGCCGGCATACCATTTGCATCCCTAATTGCCTATAATCTACAAAAACCATTTCTATACGTCCGCAAAGGTGCCCGTCTCCATGGAAGACAAAGAAGAATAGAAGGGATCCTTGCATCCGGAGACCGTGTTTTACTAGTTGACGACCTAATCACAACTGGTTTATCCCTGAGAAAGGCGGCAAAAGCCATAATGGCAGAAGGTGGAGTGGTGACTGATGCTGTTGCACTTCTAGACAGAGAAGAGGGTGGAAAAGAAAAACTTGAGAAGAGCGGAATAAAGCTTTACGCACTGCTTAATGTTAGCGAGATAGTCAACAAGCTATATGAAATAGGAGCAATAGACGAACAGCAGTTAAAAACCATCCTGAAGCAGATTAAAAAAAGTAAAATAAAGCACGGTGTAAGTTATTCATAGAAAATAAGTTCTTGCTCTTCCAATATTTTGTGGAGCTTAAGCACCGCGTCATAAACGTCCTGTTCTTTCTTCGCCCCAGTGCAAACAAGTTTCCCGCTAGCAAACAACAGTATAACGACTTTGGGCTCATCCATTCTATAGATTAAGCCTGGGAACTGTTCGGGCTCGTACATTGTTTTTCCAAGGGAAACAGCTGACTTTTCCAAGTCTATCATGCCACCTAGACTTGCAGAAGCAACTATGTTTTGTATCTTTAACTCTGGCTTACTAATGATGATTATCCCACCTTTCTTCAGCTCTTTAATAACTTTTATAACTGCCCTGCGGGCTTCCTTTTCCGACTTTGCACCTGTACAAACCATTTTCCCAGAGTTAAAAATCAAAGTAGCCGTCTTCGGTCTTTTAAGCCTAAATACTAGTCCAGGAAACTGTTCTGGACGATATTCTACGCCTGGATAACCTTTCACAACGGCGTTTAAGTCAACTTTTTGATTTAGGGTTGCGGAGGCGACAACGTTTTCGATGTTTACTATGGCTTTAGCCTTTGGCATGAAACATCACTTAATATAGTGAATGCTTAAATACCCTTTATAAAGCCTTAGGTTGGAAACTTTTGCGTTAGGACGTAGATCTACTTTTTTCTGACGATTCATAGCTCTACATTCAAAAATGTCCTTATGATGAACCCCATTATGAATGTTAAAGCTGCTATTCCAAGGCTGATGGATACCATCTCTGAAAATCTATTTTTGAATGAAATTTCTTTAGCAACAGAAATGTAGAAAGTGAATATGAAAATCACTATGACCGCGTTTGAAAGCGTGAAGCCTAAGCATAGAAGTGAATCTGTAAAAACAAAATAGGGGAATATCAGAAACAGAACCGTGATAATATAGGCAGTCCCAGTGTAAACTGCTGCTTTAAACGGGCTCTTTGAACCGCCTTCAGATTTTGTTGACAAATATTCTGATGTGGCCATTGATAGAGACGCAGCAATCCCAATAATCAAACCCACCATCGCTGTTAAACGTGTGTTTTGGAGAGCAAATGTTAAGCCTGCTAGGGCGCCTGTTAGTTCCACAAGTGCATCATTCAAACCAAGAACCATGGAACCAACGTATCTAAGACGTTCTTCGTCTATCAGATCAATCAATTCTTTTTCATGTTCGTCTTCGTCTTCCACGATGTCTTTGGCAGATGGCACGGACTCGGATATCTTTTCATATGTTGTTTGCGCTTTCTCTTCGCCCTTCTCCATCAGTTTTATTCCAAATGTTATTCCGAGTATCTTGGCTGTTAAGAAATATATCCATACTTTAAACTTGTTTGGTTTTATGTCTTTTTTGGTGTATTTCCTCCAAAAATTGTAGTGCTCTAATTCTTCATTTGATATTCGCTGCAGAATCTTTCTATTTTGGGAATCTTTAGTTGATTGAGCTAACTTCTCGTAAATAAGATGCTCAGTGATTTCGTTCTTTTGGGAAGTCAGGATTAATCTTTTTGTTTCCTCGTTCAGCACTTTACCTTCCATGGTCAGAATATAGGTTTGTTCTCTTAAATAGAGCTTTGCAAGTACAGATGAGGAGCCTCTCTTTCTTGCTGCTGACAACCGTCACCTTCTGACGCTTAATCATTAGAAGGGGAGTCTTCAGCACGTGGAGCATTTCTAATACTACTTATGCTCTGTTTCGAGCACTCGTCATAAGGGCATAGGTTGCGGTCTTGTTTACTTCTTTGTTGCTTGAAAGAAACACGGGATTTGCGGGAGACTTCTCCATCTGTCTTGGATTCAAACCTGATCCTCGGCACCATGAACTTTTCTTGTTATGAAAGCTGAGTATGGATAGAGAATTCATAAACGAGATAACATTGAGATTAGAAAGTTTCGCTCATGCAATCCAAAACAGACGATTTTCTGGCTGAACTTGAAGCATATGATATTGAAGAGCATCATCTGAGAAGCTTTCAACTATACGAGGAGTATACCCAAAGACCTATTGCTGACACAATTAGAGGGCGTAGAGAAAACTTTGAAAAGGCTGGATTTACGACCAAAAGACAACTGCTTAATGAAGTTGAAAGAGAAGTCAAGAGCTTTCGTACTTGGCTGGAAGAAACCAAAAATCTTGACCCTACGATCGCTTATTATTTTGCGGTCAGTCTCAAGAGCTTGCTTTTTGGGCTTCCGGTGGGTGTCCAAGTAGCACAGTTGTTTGATACTATACTGGATAAACATGTTAGAAAGTAATGCATACTATTTCAGAAGCAGAAAAAAGTGACTGTGCGAGAGACATCTCCAATTTAGTAGGCTAAAGCCTTAGGTTGTAGCTTTCTGCTGTAAGATGCAACCTTCTGTTTTCTCTTTCTGAAGATTTTGCCGTAGTCGCTGTATTCTCTTGTTGAACATCTGAAGTCTGCTTCTATGCGCTGATAGGCTTCTTCGGTGGTTTTGTAGGTATGCTCAGAATGGTGCAAATACTCCAGCGAACACAAGCCAAGCTAAGAGTGTCTTCGCTACAAAACTGAGAATGATGTAGACTCTTTCGCCATACAAGTAATCCTTCCATCGTCCGACGCCTTTGTATTGCAGAACCATGTTAACCGCGAAGCTCATGAACAGAATGAAATAGATGAACAGTATCATGTAGACAAACGTAGGAGGACTGACATCAACGGAATTCACAGCAGCCGCGAAATAGGCAAAAAGCACAACCCATGGGAGACCCCCAGAAACGCAACCAAAGTAAAATGCGGACCAATCAATTTTCTCAGTTTTCTGATTCACCAGCTCCATCAAATATCCGAACATTATCATCATCATGTTCAACACAAAAATCATGACTAGCGACCAAAAGTCCCAGATGCCAACAAAAGTTGAAATCAAAAAGATCATTATAGAGCTCGAGAAGGCATACTCATACCATCGGTATGGATTCATCCCTTTCTTCAGTTTCTCATTGTAGCTATTGTTTTTGGGATACGCAATCGCAAAATGTGCAATTGCTGAAATCAGAGGAAAAGACGCAAGAATCACCCCAAGATTACTGAGTGTAAAGAGAACTTGGGGGTTTGGAACTGCAAAGAAATTGGGCGCTGAGCCACCCAGCTTCAGATAGAACGTGTAAATATCTCTAGACCATGTTAGTAAAAAACCCAGAATCAGCATTATGATTCCTTGTATTAGGTGCAGAACCCCTGCAGCAGTATTGAAACGCTTAAGATAAGCGAAGGAAATAGGTGAACGAGCAATTATTTCTTGTCTTTCTTTATAGTTCATGAAATAAGCTATCGCCAGAGAACGCTAATATAATTTGTGCAGATTTCTGAGCACTCAAAAAATTTGTTTTAGAGTCAGCTTTGGCTTTTTTGCTTGCAGATGCGGAAATAGCAAAGTTGGCGATTAATATTATAATGATTGTTAGAACGACTAATATGAACATTCCAGAAGAGTTCTGCACAAAAAGCGCAAGGTACCCAATCCAAGGAACCCGAAAAACAACCTTGCCAACCAAAAGCTTCTCAGAAATCATACCATTCAACGTGTAATTTTCGCGATAATCATTCCATCGGTCACATTCAGATGCGCTCGGCATCTCAGACCCAATGCTAGTTCCTACTCCATCGCCTTTCGTTCTAAAATAGACTGTGCCACTTTTTTCTTCTTTCGCCACTACTCTGGTTATGACTAATCCACTGCTATCGTAAGAATTAGGCTTCGGAGAATGAAAAACCAGAATGTCACTTTTGGGATATGAAAATTTAACATCCCTAGAATCGACTCCTTGAACTATTATTAAATCCCCCACATGCAACGTAGGTTCAAAAGGATGCACCAAACTATCACAGCTAGATTGGAAAACACACATGTTACTTGAGGAAACTGGTAACATCGGATATTCAGTGTTTAACATAACCTTTGAAGCAAACCAAAAACCCAGAAATCCTATGACAATTGCCGTTAAAAGCATAAGAACTTTCAAGATTTTTTCCCGTGATTTCTTATCGACTTGTTTAAACTTTGGTTTTTGAGATAAAAGTTGCATATTTTAAAATTGGCATTTACTTATATATAGAATTAAGTTTCAACGCTTGTTTAAGTTTCTTAACAAGCTGTAAATATTTATTTGCCATCCAAAGGTTGAGGAATACGAGAATCAAAATTGAAACTTGTATCCACGAGAGCGTTGGAACACCTAGTCGTACAGCCCCATTTACCAAACAATCAATTTGGTATGTCAAGAAACCTTGAGACAGAAATGCCTCACTAACATATCCATAGTTTGCTTGATACTGCAAATCAGAATACATGCCGCGGATGGTTACGTTCTGTGGTGGTTCAGCGCCTATTTGCCAAAAGGTAAAACTCCCAAATAGACTAAAAATCAAGAAACCTACGAGAAGCACATCTAAAATTAGGAAAAAAATTGTCTCGATGCCCAGTTTTCCAAATAGTTTCCTTTTTTCATGCGGCTCCTCATTAACAGATTTCTTCTCTTCATCACTGTCGAAAAGTAGTGATAATAAGATGTTAATCACAATAATTATTACAATAATGAAGTAGTAAAAATTCCCCAGCGCATTGACGAACAAAGGAAAGTTACCTACATATGGGATTCTTGCTATTACTTTCCCAACAAGGTAGCTCTCATTAAATGGTAGATCCGACCCTGCGTTGTTGTCGCCCTTTGTAGTAAACTCGTAATAGTTGCCTTTTAGTACCTTTTCAACCGCTCTATGGACGATACGTTCATCCGGATGGGATGGCTTTCTGTAAACAATGATATCCCCTGTTGTGTAGTTGGCGTTTATTTGAGCTGCAGACACTCCTTGAACTATTATCACGTCGCCTACGTTTAATGTTGGCAACATGCTTGTAGAAACCACGGCTAACGCTGGGTATTGTGTGTTTAGCACTAGTTGCGAGCCATACCAGAAACCAAAAACTAGTGTTACCATTAAGATAATCATTATCGCTGTTTGGAAATACTCGTTTTTCCATACTTGTTTAAGTGTTGCTACTGCCAATGTTCTGCCTTCTTTTAGATGAAGCGTTCTTGTTGAATTAGGCTTTCATGTTTTAAAACTTAACGCTTTTAAACTGAAAAAATAGGGGAAAGACAGGTAAGCTTAAAGTTCTATGACTTTTGTGTTTACCTTGGTTTTCTCTCTAGATTTTATTGAATTTTTAAATCTTCTTTTTGCTCAGCACTTCTCTGAAGGGTTTCTTGCATTTTGGACAGTCGAAAAGTCCGATTTCCAGCTGCATTCTTTTCCCTGACTTGTCTGGGCGTCCAGCCATTGTCCACTTCTTTTTAGGTGCCGAAACAAAGGTTCCACATTTTGGACATTTAGCCATTTGATTTCCTCCAACATTCTCGATATCCATGGTTTCATATGATGATACATAAAAAACTTTCCATTGTTTTCGAATAGAATAACTCCATCACAACATCAAATTTAAACATGTTTTTTACAAAAGAATGAAACATTTCTTCAAAAACTTTTAAGTTAAAGCCTAAAAGCGCTACATTATTGAGTGAAAGAGGCTATGGGGAAAGAATATTGCTTCTTTTTTATAGCTTACGATGGTTTTTGATGGGAAGTTTCAGCATAAATCCATCATTGGTGACCATTAGATGCATCCGCATGTTCATTATTGATGTATGACTCCTTATCTTCAAAAAACAGATTTAAACAAAAAAGACATAGGAGAAACGGCTGAGATTGAGTTGAAGATGCTAAAACCAACATATCATTCGTTCCGTTAAACTCGGTGACATAGGCTTCATTGTCTAGGCTTTTTGAAAAGCTTCCAAAATGCTTTTACCTATGGTTTTCCGCTTATTCTTTAGCATTTGAGGTTTAACCAAACTTGAAAGAGCCTCCGAAAAACGTTTTTGATTTACTTGTTAAGCCCGTTCGAAGACTTGTCGAGCAGAAGGGATTCTCAAAACCAACAGAACCACAGGAGAAAACTATACCAAAAATTCTTGAAGGAAAAAATGTGCTACTCATTTCGCCCACGGCTACTGGCAAAACCGAAGCTGCTTTTCTCCCAGTTTTAAACATGCTTCTCCAAGAACCGCAAGTTCCGGGCATCAAAGTTTTGTATATCACGCCTTTGCGGGCTTTGAACCGAGACATGTTAGAGAGGCTTGAATGGTGGTGCAATAACCTAGACATAAAATTGGCTGTTAGGCACGGAGACACGGAAACAAAAGAACGAGTGAGGCAGTCTAGAAGCCCTCCAGACATTTTAATCACAACTCCTGAGACTTTGCAGGCGATATTGCCGGGATGGATTATGCGTCAGCATCTCCAACGGGTGCGCTGGGTAATAATCGACGAAGTGCATGAGATGGCTGACAGCAAACGGGGAAGCCAGCTCTCCTTGGCGTTGGAAAGATTGAGGATAATGGTTGGTAAAGAATTTCAAACAATAGGTTTATCCGCTACAATCGGAAGCCCAGAAAAGGTTGCTCAGTTCCTCGTGGGTAAAGGACGAAATGTGGAAATTGTCCACGTGCCAGTTGCCAGAATGATGCAATTAAAAATAGTTTTTCCAGAGCCCGACGACGAAGATGTCAAGCTTTCTTCACAACTTTACACGCACCCAGAAGTTGCAGCGAGACTTCGGATAATCCGCGACTACATAAGCGGGCATAAATCTGTGCTATTATTCACCAACACACGGGCAATATCAGAAGTTTTAGCAAGCAGATTCAAAGTCTGGGACATAGATTTTCCAGTTTCGATACATCATGGCTCCCTTGCCAAACCATCTCGAATAGCTGCTGAAAGGGGCTTGAAAAACGGCGAATTGAAAGGACTTGTTTGCACAAGCAGCCTCGAATTAGGCATCGACGTAGGCAGAATAGACCTGGTCATACAGTACATGAGCCCAAGACAAGTTACGAGGCTCATACAGCGGGTCGGCAGAAGCGGTCACAGAATTGGACGCATTGCCGATGGAATAGTTGTTACAATGGATTCTGACGATACACTTGAAGCTCTCGCAATAGCCAGAAGAGCTTTAAAAGAAGAACTTGAACCAGTAGAAATTCCGCCTAAGCCCTATGACGTCTTAGCCCATCAAATTGCAGGTTTACTGCTTAAGAACAGAAGATTAGAATTTGGCGAAATTTTGGAAATGTTCAAAAACGCTTATCCCTACGAGGATTTAACAATAGAGGACGTTGAAAAAATTCTTAGGTACATGCATCAACGTTTTCCACGTTTAGCATGGGTTTCCTTTGAAGACAAAGTGGTTCTGAAACCGCGAAGAACAAAAGCTCTCTTTGAATATTACTTTGAAAACTTATCAATGATACCAGAAGAAAAACAATTTTTAGTGATTGACGAATTAAGCGACTCTGCAGTAGGAGTTTTAGACGAAGCCTTCATGGCTGAATATGGCAAACCAGGAACAAAATTCATCATCAGAGGAAGCCCATGGCTGATATTGCACGTTTCCGAAGAAAAAGTCCATGTGAAACCAGTTGACGACCCTACAGGGGCTATTCCAAGCTGGATAGGTGAAGAAATTCCAGTTCCGTTCGAAATTGCGCAGGAAGTAGGCTCAATTAGAGGCTTTGTTGAAGAACAAATGCGCAAGGGAATTTCACAAGAGGAAATAGCTGCTAAGATAAGTGAGCAGTATCCGTCTGACAAGGACACCGTTTTGCGTGCCTTGGCTGAAACAATAGAGCAGGTAGTGGCTGGATTCCAAGTTCCTACGGATAAACGAATAGTCATCGAAGACTGGGAAGAATTCGTCATACTTCACGCCAACTTCGGGTCTCTTACGAACAGAGCCTTAGCTCAATTGTTGGGTCAATTGCTTTCCGAGAAAATTGGATTCAGCGTTGTGGTTCAACATGACCCATACCGTATTTTCGTGCAAACAATGGGTGCTACAAACGGGAGCTATATAGTTACGTTGTTTGATGAAATGCGGGCTATGCCAGATCAAGCAGTCAGAGACACTCTGACGATGGCAACTGTGAAAACTGGACTTTTCAAGAGGAGAATGATTCATGTGGCACGGCGTTTCGGAGCTTTAAAGAAGTGGGCTGACTTTAGCAACGTAAGTTTGCAGAGGCTGATAAAAAGTTTTGAGGGCACCCCAATTTACGAGGAAGCTTTAAAAGAAGTATTCACAAAGGACTTGGACTTGGAAAAGCTTGTTTTTGTTCTCGGGAAAATTCGAGAAGGCGAAATTCAATTACAAAAAGTCGAAACTGGCGGAAATGTAACACCTGTTGCCCGCGTTGGCATCGAACGAGTAAGCATGAAAACCGATTTGATTCCTCCAGAAAGGATGCGAGCCGTCCTAATAGAATCTGTAAAAGCGCGATTGCTGAACGAAACATGTACTTTTGTATGTACAAACTGTTGGAGTTACGTGGAAATGATGCGTGTTAAAGATTTATCGGACAAGCCTAAATGTCCTAGATGCGGTTCCTCAGCCGTAGGGCTTCTAAGAGTGGAGGAAGAAAAAGCGCTTCCAATTATTGAAAAGAAAGGTGAAAAACTAACTAAAAGCGAGGAAAAACTGCATAGACAGGCATTGCAAACAGCTCAGTTAATAGAAAAATATGGAAAAGTGGCAGCATTGGCGTTATGCGCCAGAAAAATTCAGCCACCAGATGTTAGGGAAGTTCTAGAGAAGCACTCTAGGCTCAGCGACGAATTTTATGAACACATTCTTGAAGTTGAACGCAAAGCTATGAGCAAAAGATTTTGGTAACAGCTGAGACTTACAACAACTTTTAAATGAAAGCCTATTATATTGTGCCTTAAACACCTTATCTCTTCTTGTAAGGAGAAAACCAGTTTGGAAATAAGTCGGAAAAAGCTTCGTGACGAAGTTCTTGAAAGAATCAAATACATCCAAAACTGTGTTTTGGCACGGGAAATCTGCCTACTTGTCCGTACGAACAGAGCCGTATTACAGCCTGAAGATGTGCAGAAAATCTGCCTCTCCGTATCGAAGCTTTGCAAAGAATTTGGATGTCAAGAAGCAAGCGACATATGCGGCAAAGCCTCTGAAGCCATTGGTGCAGGAGATGAAAAAAAATACCTTGAATTATGCGCTCAAAGCTGCATGAAATGTGGAGAAGCCAAAAAGCCAACGCCTAAAAAAGCCACATATGTTGCCTAGAAATGCGTAAAATCTTTAAAAGAGCCGAGACATTGGATAAACCAGAACAAGCAGATAAGTCACATTCAAACGAGGGTTCATAAATGTATATAGCACCATATGTTCCAAGCCCACCGCAAGTAGTCCGCCAAATACTCATTCTAGCCCAATTAAAACCTAGAGAAGTTTTCTTCGACTTAGGCGCAGGCGACGGCAGAGCAGTTATAATGGCTGCAAAAGATTTCGGCGCAAGAGCCGTGGGCGTAGAATTGCGAGAAGACCTCGTGAAAAAGGCGTTAAGCACAGTCTATGAGAATAGCCTCCAAGATAGAGTGACAATAGTGAACGGGGACATTTTTAACGTAGACTTAACATCGGCAGACGTCATCTTCCTATATCTAACCACAAGCGCGAATGAAAAAGTTAAGCCCAAACTTGAAACTGAACTTAAATCTGGAGTTCGCGTGGTTTCCCACGACTATGAAATTATTGGGTGGAAACCCGTCAAAGTTGAGAATTTCTGTGAAAATCCAACGTTAGGATACCCCTCTCACACAATTTATTTATACAAAAAAGTTTAGGCTTTCTCGCATAGTGAAAATCATGTTGTCAGCTGCCTTTAGGACTTCGTTTAGAGTTTCATGGGCAGACACCGACGCTGCCCAAGTGGTACACTTCTCTAACTATTTCAGATTTTTCGAGAAAACAGAAGAGGAATTTTACAGGCACTTAGGTTTTACGTTCAAAGATGTTCATGACAGAGGATTATGGTTTCCACGGGTTGAAGCCTTCTGCCAATTCCAGAAACCAGCCAGATTCAACGACTTGCTTGAAGTAGAATTGACCATAGAGGATTTAAGGGAAAAATCCATAAAATACGGCTTCAAAATCTTCAATAAAGAATCAGCCACGTTGTTGGCGAACGGCTACACGGTGGTTGTGGTAGCAGATAAACAAACTGGAAAAGCCACAAAATTTCCGACGGAAATTGCTGAGAAGCTGAAAACGTTTTACAAATAAGTTTTTGAGAAGAGCCTGAGGGGAAAATGTTTGCTGTGGCAATGTGTCTTGAAAAGATGTGATTATAGGCAAAGGATACATTTTCAAAGGAACAGTGAAATATTCATGCAGTATTTCGGTTCGTCTGGAGGCAAAACTTTCGGATTCGCCCAAAAAATCTGGTTAGAAGTGGTCAGTTTTGCGTTCACTTTTGCTCATATAGTTTAATTGTAGGGTTCAGTTAGATATATTTACGCTTGAGTTAAGAGTTG
>CAYVGZ010000015.1:0-23225 GCA_964450845.1 uncultured Candidatus Bathyarchaeia archaeon
CATTGTCTTCATTCATCAGCTACTACGGTATCAGCACGTCAGGGTCTTGGGTCTATGACTTGGTAATCACTGGACTTGACAAAACGCATCCTATCTTCAACGGCGTGCAAAACTTCACATTGTACGATGGACCATTATTGACGGTTGAGCCTTCAGAAGACGCTGATTCAGTTACTTCAGGCATTGCCACAGGGACAGATGACTGGGGTGTTGGATGGGCAAGCGGCTTCACAGTGGCTGTAAACGAGATGCACGCAACTCCGCATTTAACCTCTAGAATGGTAACTATGTCTGACAGCAACACGTTCGAATGTTTAGAATACGCAGATTTCATGGTCTGGTATTACACATGGGCATATACTGGAAAAGGAGAAGTAGTGTCAAGAGTTGACACATACAAGGTTGCAGTCAACATGCTTGAATGGATAGATCCACAATTCGCCAACGAACCGCCGACAATCGACTACTTTGACGTCACGCCCACAACAACAAAGCTTGGAGACACAGTAAACGTTGACATAGTTGCCCACGATCCAGAAGACGACAGCTTCAATGTAACGATCGCTGTTCAAAAGCCTGACGACACATGGAACAATGCAACGGTGCCTTCAGTGGGCGGTCATTGGCTCAGAAGCTTCACGACGGATGTAGAAGGCGAATACGACGTTTATGTAATTGCAGCAGACTACTATGAAGCCACAACAACAATGCTTATTGGAACAGTCAACGCTGTCAACATGCCGCCAGAAATTGTGTCAGCTACCATCTCGCCGAGCAAAGTTGTTGCAGGTGAAGTCGTATTCATAACAGTAAACGGCAAAGATGCTGAAGATATTACTCCAGCCAAAATCACGTTGCGCATAATTGATCCAGAGGGCTCAAGTCAGAGCTACAACTTCACCAATGTCGCCGTTGCCAATGCCGTATTCAACAGCACAGATAAACCCGAAGGCATTTATCAAGTAGAGGTAACGATAGAAGACGCCGAAGGCGCATCGACAACTGCTGACATAGGCTTCTTCGAAGTTAAACCCGAATCTGCACCATTCCCAGCAGAAATGGCAACACTTGGCGTAGGCATCATAGGACTTGTGGTCTTGATCATAATACTGCTGCTTATCTTTCTGCGATTCCCAGGAAAGCCAAAAACTCCGCCTTAAAATGCTGGCAAGAACAACCCTTTTTTTCTTTATTTTTTTATTTATGCAAAAACATTAAAAAATGAGGTTACGAGCTATTCGACAACGTATCGGTAGGCTATGTGTATTCCAGCAGTGGGGCTTTTTCTAATAACCCGCAGTACGTCTCCAGGGTTGGCGTCTATCGCTTTAACGGATGGGTCTGAAGCCTTAATTTGGGGCAACTGGTAGGGCTGAACCCTATACTCCGCCAGTAGCTGTTCTACTTCTTTCTGGGTTAATATTTCATGTTTTGGAACGAGCTTATGTTCAAAAAGGTCAAAAACCGGAAAAGTTCTGGGTAAAAGCTCTATGCCCTTCTTTTTGGCACTCTGTTTAACTGCGTGCGTGTATCTTCCACTTGTGACTATTATTGCCCTTTTCATGTTTGCTTCTGTCATGACTTTCTGCAGGCGGTTAATGGATGCTATGCCCACGGTGCTTTCATCTGGTATGCACCATATAAGTGCCTTTTGTTTCTCTTTTGGAACGTTAACAACATAACTGATGGCGTCTTTATGTTTCTCTTTCTTGATAAGCTTGTATTCTCTCAGTTTGATCAAAACTTCGGCTTTCCGTTCTTCCAAAGTTTCCTCTTTTTTGCTCAAACCATAAACCTCTAATTCCGAGAACATTCGAAACCTAAACGAAACATTAGCCCTTTAAACTTTACGCTTTATATTTAAATGTTCAGTGATAGTTTGATTAAACGGTGGCAAAATATGGTACAAGTGGATGATTCAGATTTAGAGTTTTATCCGTTGACCCCAGAGCGATGGGCAGATTTCGAAAAGTTGTTTGGCAAACATGGAGCTTGTGGAGGTTGCTGGTGTATGTGGTGGAGACTGAAACGCTCCGAATTTGAGCGTCAGAAAGGTGAGGGCAACAGAAGGGCTATGAAAAGAATAGTTGATTCTGGCGAAATCCCTGGAATTCTTGCTTATGCTAAGGATCAACCAATAGGATGGTGTTCAGTTGCTCCAAGAGAAGCCTATTCAGGTTTGGGGCGATCTCGAACGCTGAAACGGGTTGATGACAAACCTGTTTGGTCGATTGTTTGCTTCTTTGTTGCCAAACCGTTTAGGGGCAAAGGGGTGGCAGGGAAATTGTTAAGCGCTGCCATTGGGTATGTTGAAAAACAAGGCGGCAAAATAGTTGAAGGATATCCTGTGGAACCTAAAAAAGGTCGAATTCCCGACGCTTTTGCCTATACGGGCTTAGCTTCTGCATTTCGGAAGGCTGGATTTGTGGAAGTTGCTCGTCGTTCAGAGACACGACCAATTATGAGGCACATTATTGAAGAGAAATAAGACAGAGCGCCATGGCTTTGATTCGGCACTTCAACATATCCTCTTTCAAAACGTTCAAACTTTAGACCCTTCCAATAGGCGAACTCCAGGCAATAGCGATAAGAATTACTTTCAGAATCTTCAAATGTGCAGTACTATTGTTTCAGCGTATTTTTTCATGGTATCAGCGAATTGAGCAATGGTTTCCGGAGAATAGGGTTTAACCGTTCTAAAGCCTTTATCTAACGTGTCTTCTGGAATGAATTGTTGAAAAGCAAAAGAAGTTTTTGAGCCTTTCACAAGTTCGCCTATTTGGGGTATGTCTTCAGCGTCAACAAAGCCTGGAACAACCGTCGCTCTAAACTCATAATCCACTTTTCCAGTCTTTAAAATTTCAATGGTGCGCAGAAGTGGAGTTGTGTCTTTTGCTCCTAATCGAGCATACTTTTCTAAAGAAGTTTTCACGTCTAAAGCGACATAATCCACGTATTGTAGGCATTCTTCCAGCACTTGAGGATAAAAACCGTTCGTGTCAAGCTTAACGTGGAAGCCTTTTTCCTGCAGTTTCCTCAAAAAAAATGGAATTTCCTTGTGCATCGTTGGCTCTCCTCCTGTTATAGCAACAGAATCAACATATTTCTTGCGACTTTCAAGAATCCTAAGCGCAGCTTCCTCTTGTAGAAACGGCTGTTTCGGATCGACAACTATCCGCCAATTATGACAGAATGGACAACGCAAATTGCATCCAGGCGTGAAGAGCACTGAGGCTATTCTGTTTGGGAAATCTATCAGGCTTGTTTTTTGGATGCCGCTGAACTTCATTGACTTTTCACTTAAGCTGGTATTGGCGTAGATGAAGACATAACTACCGACTTGTCGAAGGTTCTGCGCATAGCGAATTCCGACTGTTTCCCATCGTTCCACTGATCAACTGGCCTCAAGTAGCCAACAACTCGCGAATAAACTTCGCACTGTGCTCCGCAAGTTGGACATTGTTTGTGTTCGCCGTTTATGTAGCCGTGGGTTTGACATATGCTGAACGTAGGTGTAAGCGTAAAATAGGGTAGCCGCGAGTTCCAAGCCACTTTCTTAATGATTTCGGCTGCAGATTCCCATGAATAAAGTCTTTCGCCCAAGTAAATGTGGAAGACTGTTCCGCCTGTGTAGAGGGTTTGAAGGCTCTCTTGATGCTCTAATGCTTCAAACAAGTCTCCATCATGGTCTACAGGCAACTGCGAAGAATTTGTATAGAAAGGTTCAGCATTTTTTTGGACGTTTTTCTGATTAGCCACAATTATGTCCGGATATCTTGCTTTGTCAAGGCGAGCAAGCCTGTAAGACGTTCCCTCAGCTGGTGTTGCCTCTAGGTTGTAAATGTTTCCCGTTTCTTCTTGGAAGTCTGCAAGCTTCTCTCGCATAAAGCTAAGTGCTTTTACGGCGAAATCTTTTCCATCGGGCGAGGCTATGTTGCATCCTAACAGGTTCAATATCGCCTCATTCATGCCTATCAAGCCTATTGTTGAAAAGTGATTCTTCCAATATTTTCCAAAACCCTCTTTGACATTGCGGAGATAACGCCTAGAGTATGGATATAACCCGTTCTCTGTAAAGCTTTCAAGTCCTTTCCGCTTTATTTCCAAACTATCTTTAGCGATTTCCATAAGCGTTTCTAAACGTTCGAAAAATTCAGCTTCATCCTTCGCCAAATAGCCAATTCTAGGCATGTTTAATGTTGCGACACCTATGGAGCCCGTTAACGGGTTTGCTCCAAAGAGTCCTCCGCCACGTTTACGTAGTTCTCTGTTGTCTATTCTTAGGCGGCAACACATGCTTCTAACGTCTTCAGGTTTCATGTCTGTGTTTACGAAGTTGGAGAAGTAGGGAACGCCGTATTTTGCTGTCACGTCGAAGATTTTTTGAGCTATTGGTGAGTCCCAGTTAAAATCTTTTGTTATGTTGTATGTTGGTATTGGAAAAGTGAAAACTCTTCCTTTTGAGTCGCCTTGACTCATTACGTCTGCAAAAGCTATGTTGAACATTTCCATTTCAGCTTGCATATCGCAATAAGTGGCATCAGTCATTTTTCCGCCGAAAACAATCGGCTCATTTTTCATAAATTCTGGAACCGTCAAGTCCAAAGTCACATTTGTGAAAGGGGTCTGAAAGCCTACACGCGTGGGCACATTCATGTTGAAGAAGAATTCTTGAAGTGCCTGTTCCACTTCTTTCTGGTTTAATCCATCATAGCGTATGAATGGCGCTAAGTAGCTGTCAAAGTTGCTGAAGGCTTGAGCTCCAGCGGCTTCGCCTTGAAGGGTGTAGAAAAAGTTGACTATTTGTCCCAGTGCTGTTCTGAAGTGTTTTGCGGGTTTGCTTTCGATTTTTCCCGAGACGCCGCCGAATCCTGAAAATAATAAATCCCTCAAGTCCCAGCCAACACAGTAAGGTCCCAAAACACCCAAGTTGTGGATGTGTATGTCTCCAGAAAAGTGCGCTTCAGCGATGTTAGACGGATAAATCCTTGTAATCCAATACTTTGCTATCACAGTAGATGAAAGGTAATTGTTTAAGCCCTGCAGCGAATAGCTCATGTTCGAATTCTCGCGAACACGCCAGTCCTCAATGTCCAAGTATTGGTCCACCAAGTCTGCTGAGCTTAGAAGTGCAGCTAACTCTCTTAGGTCTTGATGTTGCTTCCTGTAAAGAATGTATGCCTTTGCTGTTCTCGCATGCCCGTTTTCTATAAGCATTTTTTCAACAATGTCTTGAATTTCCTCAACTGTTGGAACGCCGTCTTCTCCGAAACGCTTCTTAAGCTCAGCCACAATCTGGTCGCTCAGTTTTTTTGCCTGTTCACGGTCTTTTCCGCCCACAGCCTTAGCGGCTTTCCAAATGGCTTTTGTTATACGTTCCTGATCGAACGGTTCTAATCTTCCATCACGCTTTCTAACAATTTTCATTTTTTCACCTCTAAAAGTACACGCTTAAAATCTTCCGGTTCCTCAAACCGTCGATAAACCGAGGCAAAACGGATATACGCGATACGATCAAGCTTTTTCAAATACTTCATGACCAAGTCTCCAATCTCTTGGGACAAAACTTCATCTTTGCCGCCAAGCATCAAGTCTTGTCTTACATGTTCCGCTAATCCGTGAATTTGCTCCATTGTTATGGGTCTTTTTTCGCATGCTTTCTGAAGACCTCTTATAATCTTGTTGAGGTCGAAGCGTTCAGGTCTACCATCTTTTTTCTTAACCATAAGCTCTACAGTTTCAATGTACTCGTAAGTTGTGAAGCGTTTTCCACAGTCAACACATTCCTTACGCCTTCGAACAGTGTTATCTGGCGAATCCCTAGTTTCAAGGGTTTTAAGATTTTCAGACCCGCAATATGGACAATTCATGAAATCACTATCACGTTTCACAATCCTTAGTGTTTTATAACCAAAGTAGACGCTAAATGTAGAGTTTAGTTATTTAAATTCTTTCCACAACAATGATGAAATACTTAGCTAAACATCTTGAGAAAATATGTGCAACATACACATAATCACGGAAAACAAATAAAGCGAAATAAGCGTTTTTGGAGGAAAGCGCTTCAATTTACAGCCACGTAAAAAATGCTTAAAATTTTCTCTGTCAAAATCGCATTGTACTGATCAAATCTTTTTCTAAAATGAATGCCAATCGCTAAAGAAGATGAAGATCACTGATTAGTTTTGGCTTTTTCTTTAGGACTGAGAACAAGGTAAACTGTGCAAGCAATTAATAGTACGAGTGTAAGTGAAGGAAAGACTCCGTAGTATTGGAGATTTGTTGCGAGGATAAATCCGCTAATTATGGGTCCAAGTGTTTGTCCAACATCCATTATTGTGTCGAGAAAACTCATGGATGTGCCAACCAATTCTTTTGGCGTAAGCTCGCTTATTAATGCTGGAGTGGAAGCCGTTACTGTTGCAAAACCAAACCCGTAAACCATAACAAGAAGAAGGATGATCCAAAAGTCAGCAACAAATGGGATCGCCAGCAACGGAAGACCAGAAACTATGCACCCCAAGACTATTGGAATTCGCCTTCCAATCTTGTCTGACACTCTGCCCATATAGGGTCTAGCGAAAATTGCAACGCCTATTATGCTTGTAATAATGATGCCTGTCAAGAACTTGTCCAAGTGAGCGACTTCGGGCAGATAACCCGCGAGGAAGAATTCCACAGCACCATAAGCATAGTATTGGCAGGCTTGGACAAAACTCACCACTAAAACTCCATGACTCCAAGCGACCGTTCGCCACCCACGAAACACTCTTTTAACTGTTTCTTTCATATCTATTTGTTGAGTAATTTTGGGCTGTTTTCTTTCCATCAAGAAGGGCAAAGCCATAATCAGCGCTGTAATGCCCGCCACAGCTACAGCTAAGTAAAGCGTGTGAAAATTGTCGTTTGTAGCGAACAATATGTATCCGCCTAAAGTGGGCGCAATAACTCTTCCAACATATGTTACTGAAGAGAAAAGCGATATGCGTTCTCCCCGCTTGGATGGAAACAATTCTGCTATTGAGGCTTCGGCGACTGGGACAAAAATTGCCGTTGCAAATCCATGGTAAAACCTGACTAGGATTAGTTGCCACCAAACGGTTATTAGAAGATACAGGAAAGGGGCAGAAGCAAATACAAATCCCGCTATTAACAAGAATTTCTTTCTTCCAAAAATGTCTGAAAGCGAAGCAGCAGGCAAACTAATCAAGATTCCTGGAATGGTTGAGGCTGCAGCAACAAAACCTGACCAATCCGTGGGAGTTCCGAGACTCAACGAGAAGGGTTTCAGAACTGGGCTCTTAGACATTGTTGAGCTTAGAATTGCGAAAAATCCCATAATACAAAGTGTCAAAAATACACTGTTTCCAACATTTCTTGACTGCGAGGGCATCAAAAATCACCTTAAAGTTTATTGAATATCATCATCTTCGTCTCCGACATGTTTCTTCTTGTCCCTTATTTTTATGATGAGGATTATAATGAGGATGATTAACGCAATTATTAAGGTTGCAATAATTACAATGGCTATAAGAACAGGAATTGAGTTGCAGATTTCCTTTAGACAGTTATAGTGAAAGCCTACGCAAACCAGCATTTCCGAGTCGTTTATCGTAACATTGTAAATGTTAGGTGTTCCCTCAAGCTTGGTCTTTTTACCTAACATTAATTCCGCAGACTGTTCTGAATATCCAATACCTGTAAGCAAAGATTGTAAATTGGGATAGTAGTGGAATTTCAGGTGTCTTTCATTTGGAAGATGTTCCTCGAATGCAACAATATATGCACCGTTCGGAGCTTCGGCAATCGTAGGTTGAGAAGCTGAGTTCTCGATTGTTCTAGTGAACATCCAATTAAGCATATCTGTGGAAGTTGCAAGTCTGACTTGGAAATCTTGGTTGACAAGAGAGTGATATACACCTAAGTAGCCTCCTTCAGGGTTGTCTATTATCTTTATTGTATCTAATCTGCAGTTCTGATCGTCTTCGGAATTGTAACGGTAAGCCGATGCGTTAGTTACGTTCTCAAAAACCTCTATTAGTTCCCGTGTTGTCAAATTTTCGCCTTCGATTTCTTTGTAAAAAATCAATTCTCCTGCCTCATCAATTCCGGCTCCTTGACTAAACAAGAAGTAGGTGACTACTATGCATTTTTTGGCGTTCGGAGAAGTTAAGACTGTAAAGGTTGGATTACCAAATGAAACCGAGTCTTTATGAGTTTTAATGTTTAACATAGTAAAATTATTTGTTGAGTAATCGTAAAGGAATATTCTCCATGCACTCCAGTTAATTGATGGGCTTGGTTCAACAAGATTTGCCTCCTGTAAGGCATAATCCTTCCAAAAGATTTCACCGTAATCTCTATCACCTATATGCCCCCTCACGTCCATGGATATTAACTTCTGATTATAACTCGACTGTTCTGAGGTATTTCCCCAAGCCATGTTTTCCGGGTGGTCTAACGGAATAGTTAGCCAACCTACAGCACTCATATCTTTACGCATAGTCTCGACGGCGCACAAATTGGTAATTGTAGCGCTTATTGCAAGCAGACAAATCATAACCACCATCAGAAACTTTTTCATGTTTACCCATTTCAGTATTCATGGTTTGCTAATCTAAAATTATTGGTTAAATGCGAATTAAAAAGTAGGGAAATAGAGGGCTTTTAGAATATTGTCTTCTCTTTCATTTTCTTTCGCAAGAACTCGTTCTGTTGTTTTCTATTCATTTTCGTATTTTTCTCGGAGCAGTTTAAATTTGCAATAACTGTAAAGCGCATCGTAAACGTATTTTGCCTTCTCTACAGCTTCAAAATCGTCTTTTGCATTAAACCTTGCACCCGTCATTATTGCATCTAACCCTATTCCTTCAGGCGCTAGCCCTCTGTCACTTGTGTCTGCAGAATGCACTATTTTGGCGAGTTCAGTAAGCACGGGGTCTTTGAGGTGATATTCTTCTATTATGCTTTCGAAGCTGCATTTTCCATCTCTGTGTCCGAACTTAACTTCTGGCGCGTCGAAAGGTATTGCTTTCTGCGTTTTTTCAACTTCTTCAATCTTCTCCGTGGACACGAAGATGAATTCTGCTTTTGGGTCTATGAACTTTTTGATAAGCCACGGACATGCTGTCCTATCCACATGCACATATCCACGAGTAACCCATTTCACATCATTCACCCGCCATCATTGATTGTTGTAGCTAGGAATAAACACTTTTTGATTGCTTTACCGCCATACATTTTTTCATTCATTAAACATGCTGAGTTATGCACCGCTTAAACATTCATTGCTTCTTTAACTCTTTTACGAAAACTCGGTTTTAAAGCTGGGCATCACTGGAAATTCATGCGCAAAAACCTAGCTCAAAAGTGCTAACCCAATTATCATGTAAAGTTCGAAATCTTCATAATCTAGAAGATAATTATGGAGAAAAGTTTGAAAATGTTGATAACAAAAGTGTTTAAAGTTTCTTTTTGTTAGCCACCTCCTTCTCTATGTCTAGTTCTCTCACTCTTGTTTCGATGAATTCTGCAACTTTCTCTTGGCTGTATTTCTTCTCTTCATATTGTTTTTTCAGCTGTTCTTTTATTTCTGCGAGAACCTTTTCCATGTCGAATGGCTTCAATATGTAAGCATCTGCACCTCGGTTTACGGCTTCTACTGCGTTTTGGAGTGTTGGGTAGCCTGTAATGATTATTTTTCTTATTTTTGGTGTTGTGTTTTTCATTCTTGTTAGAAGCTCTATTCCTTCCATGTCCGGTAGGCGAATATCAATTAGGGCTAGGTTGTAGAATTTTCTTCTTGTTCTTTCTATTGCTTTTTTGGCAGTGTCTACTGACTCAATATTGTATCCTTCGTCTTCAAGGATTGTTGTCAATACTTTCCTTATGTTTTCATCATCGTCAACAATGAGGATTCTAGCGGTTTCACCCATACTTTTTCACCTCCTTTTTCTATTTTCGGTTCGATTGGAAGCGTAACCCTAAAGGTTGTGCCCTTTCTGTGGGCGCTTTCTGCAGAAATAGTGCCTCCATGGACTTCTATGAAGCGTTTGCAGATTGGTAAGCCAAATCCCATTCCCTTTGCTTTTGTTGTAAAAAGCGGCGTCCAAAGCTTCTCTAATGTTGCTTTTGACATGCCACTTCCCGTGTCTGAGAAAACTATTTCCAAGTTGCCATCTAGTCTTTTGCTTTTTATTGTCAATGTGCCACCTTTAGGCATGGCTTCAACTGCGTTTTTGATGATGTTCACGAAGACCCTCTTTATTTTTCCAACGTCAACATTTATCTTTAGTTTATTCTCGGTTAGGTCTACTATCCTTACGTTTTTAGGAATCTCCACGAGAGACATAGCTTCTTTTACTATTAATTTGAAATTGCTTTCCGTCAGTTCAAGCTCTATCTCCTTTGAGTAATCCAAAAGGTCGTTTATGATTTTGTTTGAGTAAGCTATGTTTCCTTCTATCAGCGCCAACATCTCCTTTATTTTACTGTCAACCTCTGGACTCAACCGTTTTTTCAGGTAGTATTCAGCGCCTGAAATGCTTGTTAAAGGATTACGTAAGTCATGCCCAACCATACCTGCCAGTTCGCCTATAACTGCAAGTCTTTGAGCTTTAAGTAACTGTTCTTGGGATTTCTTCAGCTCGCGGGTTCTCTCTTCCACTTTTTGTTCAAGTTGCCCGGCATACTCTTCAAGTTGCTTCCTCGCTTCTCTCAAGCTTTCGATGAGCTGTGCATTTTCAATAGTTATGGCAGCTTGGTGCAAGAATAGTTCCAAAGGAGTAAGGGAGTCTTTTGTTGGCTTTCGACCGTCTACTGGATCGTCCATGCTTAAGATGCCCACGATTCTTCCTTCGAGTGTGCGTAGGGGAGCATAAAGCATGTCCTGTGGGTGCCAATCAACCATTTCTTTCAAAGAAAGTTTACTTGGAACTCCTGCATAAGTTGTTGCTTCATCAAGCGGTGTTCCAGGTGGGGCACCATGAACCTTTTCTCGAATCCATGGGTCACTCCACGGGAGATAGTAGAACCCGTTTATCTTGAATCGTTCAAATTTCGGGCCTAATCGTTCCCGCCAGACATGTCCCGTTGCTTTTCTTCGTAGCAAAAGTCTTGTTTCTTCTTTTGTAAGACCCGCTGTGACCAGTTCTATTCCTTCCAAATTTTCGTCTCTGAGGGAGATTACAACCCTTCTCCATCCAAATTTCAAGATGGCTTTCGCGATTACTTTTAGCCTTTTACGCATGTCTTTGGCATTCATAATTCCTGTCGAGCTTTTCATAAGATTTGTTAGTTTTTTGGAGATTATTCTCAGCTTCTCTTGCCTTTTTAGATCTCCAATCGCAGTGGCAGCGTGAGAGGCCAATATTTCGAGAAGTTTTTTATCTTCTTTGTCGAAGGCTGAAAGTCTTTTGCTTTCCACGTTTAAAACGCCTAAGACTTTGTTTCCTATTTTGATTGGCACTGCAAGTTCAGAGAGCATGCCTCTTACGCCAGCCCTAACGTAGGCTTTCTCCTTTCTAATGTCTGGAACATAAACGGGCTTGCCTGTTTTTGCTGCTCTAACAGTTACACCTTTCGCTTCGTCTAATGGCAAGTCAACTTTTAGTTTCTTTGGATATTTACGGTGGGCTGTTAAGTGGAGTATTTTCCCTTCTATCATGAAGAAAGAGGCATATTCGAATCCTAATGTTTTTTCCATGGCGTCTAATGTCAGTTTATAAACTTCTTCCATGTTCTCCGCCATGTTTAATTTCTTGCCATATTCATTTAGCGCAGAAAGTCTTTCTTGTCTCTTTAGGTTGGTTATGGCAATTGCGGCATGTGAAGCCAATGTTTCTAGTAGTCCCCTATCATTTTCATCAAAGGCTGAAAGTCTTTTGCTTTCCACGTTTAAAACGCCTAAGACTTTGTTTCCTATTTTGATTGGCACTGCAAGTTCAGAGAGCATGCCTCTTACGCCAGCCCTAACGTAGGCTTTCTCCTTTCTAATGTCTGGAACATAAACGGGCTTGCCTGTTTTTGCTGCTCTAACAGTTACACCTTTCGCTTCGTCTAATGGCAAGTCAACTTTTAGTTTCTTTGGATATTTACGGTGGGCTGTTAAGTGGAGTATTTTCCCTTCTATCATGAAGAAAGAGGCATATTCGAATCCTAATGTTTTTTCCATGGCGTCTAATGTCAGTTTATAAACTTCTTCCATGTTCTTTGCTCTATTCAAGCTTTGGCCATACATGTTCAGTGCAGAGAGCTGCTCTTCGAAACGTTTCCTTTCGTCTTCTATTCTTTTGTTTTCGCTTATGTCAAGTAACTGAGCTATAGTGCATGTTTTACCGTGTCTGTCTCGTATGGTTGTGGATTTGATCTCAACATCTCTTTTCTCGCCGTCCTTTCGGACTATTTTGAACTTGTATTGAGAAGGTACACTTTCTCTCCTCTGTCTGCGGATGTATCTATCTTCAACCATAGCTTTGCTGTTTTCATCGAGAAACTTTCTGAAGTCATGCCCAACCATTTTCTCTTTCGAACATCCACTCAAACGTACTGCTTCATCATTAGCATAAACAATTCGGAAGTTGTCATCTATGATTAAGATGCAATCGTGGGAGTTGTCCACAACGGAGCGGAAAAGCTGTTCGCTCTCACGTAATGCCTCTTCCATTTCCTTTTGTTCGGTAACGTCGATGGCTATTCCAAATTGGACATATTTGCCTCCAGGCTGTTTTATGGCTTTGTCTATGCATTTGTACCAGCGTTTGTTCTTTTGATTTTGAAGTCCTCTGATGCGAGTTTTTTCTTTTTCTCTTAAGAGGTGTTTGTTGGTGCAGAAGGGGCATGGTCGATTTAAGCTGTGAAATACTTCGTAGCATTTCTTGCCTAGGATTTTTTTGCCGAAGAGCTCCTTGGCTTTCTTGTTGGCAAAGAGTATTTCATAACTGTCTGGGTCTATAACGTAAATTATTTCATCTATTCCGTCAGTGAGAACACGTAGTCTCTCCAACTCTTTTTTTAACTGTTCTCCGATTATACTGTAACTTTTCACTTTCTTCATACTGTCACATATCCCCCTTTAGGCGGCAAGCGTTTCTTCACGCTATCCACACACTCTAAAAAGCCTCTACTTTCTACATCTTCAAACTCCAAGCCCAGCTTTTCATAAAGACATTTCACAATGAGCTTTTCAAGGTATAAAGCCCCAGGTCCAAAAATTTTTTCCAAAGCCTTTGCAAATTCTGTTATGTTTTCTGGAATGCGCTCTTTCTTTAGCTTAAAGGAGGCTTCTAAATGGAAGAGTATAGCCTGTTTGGGTGAATCCCCTAGAGACGATAAGCTTTCTTCAACTGCTGCTAAAAGAATTTGGCTAAAGTCATTTTGAGGCAAACGTAACCCTCGAGGATTGAATCAAGTTTTAGAATGAAACTCTATGGAGCCTTGATAAATCCTTTGTGAACTTCAAATATTGATTGTTAAGCTCAGCACTTTAGGGAAGTGCAAAGGGCTTAGATTTCTATTGCTTTAGCTTCCTTCTCTCTCTTCAAGAAACTTCGTTTGGCTGCTGCCACATATTCAACAAAAACAAGTCTTTTGTTTTGATTCCATTCAAGAGGCTGCCCAATCTTTTCGAATAAACTTTTCATTATTAAAATCTCTATAAAATGGGCTCCTAAACCAAAAATCTTTTCAAGTCCGTCTGTAAAGTCCTCAAGATGGTAGGGAATGTCGTTTTTTGCTATTTTAAATTTGTCTTCGAGGTGAAAGTAGATTGCTTGCTTAGCTGATTCTCCAAGTGAAGCCAAACCTTCATCCACGGCTTCAATTAAAAGGTTCTCGAAGACTTTTCTTTTTCTTGTCAATCTTTGGATTCCTTCATGAGGAGCTGTTCTGGAGTCTAGCTAATGGTTCTATAAATAACTTGCTTGTGAATTTTTAAATTTTATCCTTAATCACGCTGGTTTTGAGCCGAAATTCGAATCGGAGCCCATTTAAAAACAGTACAGTGAGAAACTTTTATCCTTTAACCTCAAAAGATTGATTGCTTGTGTTGTGCATCCTTTCCCTTATTAGGCTTAGCTCTTTCGCATATAATCACTTTGTGACATGATTCAACATTCTTGTTCATAAACAAAAGATAGTTACGTCGCATTAAAAAGTTTTTAAGAATAGTTGAAAGAAAAAATTTTTTACGGACGTCAAAAATGAGTAATAAAAGACACGGAATAAAAATTTAGAATTTGAATTCCTTTTTGATTTTTCCTTTCTCCTCTCGTCAAAAGCTATATGCACTTTCCTTGGAGGCGGGAAATGCGCTGGTAGGAGGTGAAAATGAGAAATGGATTTGTTGAATGTTGGTTTGGGAGTTTGTGCGGCTTTGGTTTATGCTTTCTTGGGCTATGCAGCGCAAGATAAAGCTTTCAGTTGGAAAAAGTTTCTGCGTACAGTGGCTATTGGCGCTTTCTCAGCGTTGGGGTTGGATATGGCGGGTATGACTTTTGATGTTTATACGGCGCTTGTGGGTCCGACGGCGATAACTGTTTGGCTTACGAAACTGGTTGACACAGCGAAGCCATAACAAAGCTCTTTTTTCTTCTCTTTTTTTTCAGAATCAGAAGGATGTTCCACAAGTTATAAAAACTGAAACAGAAGAAATAATGGGCGATGTACTATGAAAAGAAAATTTGTGTTAATTCTAAGCATATTTGCATTGCTGTCTACTATGCTATCTGTTAGGTTCAATACTGTTGAAGTGAAAGCCTCGGGTGATATAGACCCGTCAAAAATTTATGGAATAGAGATGCTGTGGAACAATTCCATGAGCGTGTATGATGTGGCAGTGTCGAAAGACAGTAACTACATAGCCGCTGTGAATTACACGGGCGTATTCTATTTTGCATCAGACAATTCGACTCCAAAATGGTGGTGTCTGTGGCAAACTA
Source organism: uncultured Candidatus Bathyarchaeia archaeon (assembly GCA_964450845.1). GTDB lineage: Archaea > Thermoproteota > Bathyarchaeia > Bathyarchaeales > Bathycorpusculaceae > CAVZKK01. The sequence continues at coordinate 14,937 of CAYVGZ010000015.1, forward strand.
CGTTTCTTTCTGTTGCAATTTCGGCTGATGGAGAATACGTAGTTGCAGGCGACAACGACGGACACATATACTACTTCAATGATTCACAGGCAACAACTGGTGAGCGCGATTATCCAACGTGGATGACTATAGATCTTTGGGGACCAGTTGAAAGAGGTACATTAGACATGTCTGATGATGGAGAATACGTTGTTGTAGGTGGAACAGGCGTGGGTTTGTATTACTTTGCTGGATGCACATCAAGATCAAGTTTTGATGAAAGTCCCACTTGGCAGAAAATTTTCGGCATAAGCGACTTTCTCGCAGTACACATATCATCAGACGGCAAATATGTGGCTGCAGGAGGAACTAATTCTTCCTATACAGGTTTCGTTATTTTCTACAATAACGCAAGTGGAGCCACAGACCCATACGAACCAAGTTGGGTTTCTTGGAGTTCAATAAACAGTCGCATAATAGATTTGGCGTTGTCTGATGATGGTTATTCTGTTGTTGCAATAGACGAGGGTCCCATCCCCTCCACTCTTTACTATTGGGCAAATGCCACTGCTCTTTCAGGAGACCCCAACGCTACATGGACTAATAGTTGGATATTCAATTGCGTGGACATGAGTGCTGATGGCGACGAAGTTATAGCTGGCACCGCCCCTCTGTTTCCATGCGGCTTGCACTTCTGGGCTGATGCTAGGGAACGTTCTGGTCCCGAGCAAGTTGAAAACTGGAACAGAACTGAAGGCGAAACTATATGGGACGTGGCAATGAGCGATAACGGCGGAATAATAGCTGCATCTGCTCAAACAATAGATCAGAACTACACAGCTTACTTCTTCAAATCTGACGGCAACATGATAGCCAGCTTTGACTTGCCTCAATACAACCCATTGGTTTCGATTTCTGGAAACGGTCTCATAACCGCTGTTGCAGGTCCAGGTTGGGACAGCCTTTACGTGTTCAAAACGATAACAGATACAATGCCGCCTTTAATAAAGGACGTATATCAGCAACCGACCAACACCACTGTTCAGCCAGAAGACGACGTGATGGTTTTTGCCAACGTCACCGACGGCCTGAGCGGAGTGAAACAAGTCATTCTGAACTACACTTGGACTAATAGCACAGGAACATGGCACGGAACCCTTGTCATGGATCCTCTTGAACTGGACATCTACAACGGCACAATCCCAAGATTACCATACTGCACAAACGTAACATACGTAATCATAGCGGAAGACAACTTCAACAACACCATCACAACCGCAGAAATGGGACACCTATACAAATATCATGTAATCCCAGAATTTTCACCACAAATCGTTCTTCCACTACTTGCCACAGTTACACTACTAGCGATGCTGCTTCGCAAAAGAAAATTAATTTACCAAGCAAAAACTTGACAACAACTCCCAAAAACAGCGGCACGCCTTTTTTCTGTAAGCCGCGACTGCTTATAGTGCTACTTTAATGGATAATGGCATAAAAAAGCGATGATGTAAAAACCTTTTTTCCCATGCATTTTCAGCGTTTATGCCTTGATTGTATTATTGTTGTTTTGGTTCTTGCCATTTCTCAATGAGCAGTTTGTTGTCTCCAAGTTTGAAGCTCACTTTCACAAGTATCGAGTCTGAGCCTTTAAATGGGAACATGCTGTCTTCAGCCAAGTCCAATGGTAGATAAATCAGGTATTTGCCGTCTTTTCTTCTGAAAATTCGTCCTCTTCCTTCGTTAACCATGCATCTTCACTCCAATTAAATCCAAGATTTAAGAACTACGTTAATAGCGTATACATTATTTAAGCCTTATTGTGATTCTATCTGCATCTTAGAATGTTAAGTCCTTGAATTCTTTGCTTTTACAATAATGACAAATTTCAAGTTTATAGCCAATAACAATAGTGTAAAGGTGAGTTGGCTTGTTCTTTTTTTGAGGAGAGTGTTGGAAGGGTTGGCAAGTTTTATTAGGAGGGGCAATGTTTTTGTTGGTTTTGACTGCTGCTTGGGTTGTGTTTGAGGCTTGCCTGTTAAATCTAGATCGAAGAGGAGGAAGTCTGGTTTTTTCAGTGGTAAGGTCGTGGCTTTTATTGTGGTTGTTTTGGTTGTTGTCGTTGTTGTGGCTGCTTATATGGTGGTTGGTAGGGGTGGTTCAGGTGGGAATAGCGGTGTGACGAGGGTTCTTTTGGTTACGAGTATGGGTAACTTTACTATTGAGTTGTATGGTGACATGCCAATTACGAGTGGGAATTTTGAGAATTTGGTGAGTGTTGGCGCTTATGATGGGACGATTTTTCACAGGGTTGTTGCTGGTTTTGTGGTTCAGGGTGGGGACGTTAGTGCGAAGGGGATTGATGTTGCTACGATTGAGAATGAGTTGCCGAATAAGCATAGTAATGTTCGTGGTTCGGTGGCGATGGCGAAGACGAGTGAGCCGGATTCTGCGACGAGTCAGTTTTACATTAATTTGGTGGATAACAGTGCGGGTTTGGATAGTAATTATGTTGTTTTTGGAAGGGTTGTTGCGGGGATGGATGTTGTTGATGCCATTGGCGATGTGGCTGTGGATGCGGATGATAAGCCTTTGGAAGATGTTACGTTGATTAGTGCGTCGATTGTTGGATGAAGAGATTTTTGGTAGAGGGAAATGTTTAAGTGTTTTGTAAACAGTACTGTTTACAGTGAGTTTGATGGCTCAAGTTCAGCTTAGGTTGCCTGAGAAGGTGCTTGAGGAGATAGATAGGTGGGTAGCGGAGGGGCGGTTTAAGAGTCGAAGCGACGCTGTAAGGAGTATTATTAGTTTTTATGAGGAGAGGGAGAGGACGCGCGAGTTTTTTAGGATGCTGATGAGGCGGAGTGAAGAGGCGAGGAAGCATCCCGAGGCTCTTGTTTCTTTAGAGGAGTTTTAGTTTGGTTTTTAGCGTGGTTTTGCATTCGAAGGCGGCTAAGGCTTTGGAGAGGATTGAAGAGCCTGTCAGGTTGAGGATTGTTGAAAGGTTGAGGGAGCTGAGAGTTGGTCCTGAGAGGGTTGGGAAGCGTTTGAGGTTTTCTGATTTTTGGAGTTTGAGGGTGGGTGATTATCGGGCTATTTATGAGATTTACAGAGACGAAAGTAGGGTGGTTGTATTGTTTGTTGGGCATAGACGGAAAGTGTATGATGACTTCTCGAAAACGTTCTAAATGGTTATTTTTTCTGTTTTTTGGATCCGCTGTTTAGTTCGCCGAAAACTTGATCGTGTTTCCTAAGGACTTCGTTGAATACTTTCATTTGGATCTTTTTGTTTGCCATGTTTTAGCCACGTTTCGATTTTGTCAATGTTATAGTATAAGACGTTTTTAATAAACCTAAAATTTTGGGGGAATGTTTCTTAAGGCTCTGCTGTGCATATCGTATTGTTTAGTGGTGCGTGTTTGGCGTGGAGTTAGATGAGGTGCGTTGGTTGCGGTTGGGGCGGCTTAAGCCAGAGGAGAAAGTGAACATGGCGTTGGACATGTCAGATGCTGTTGTTCGCATATGTGCGGAGGGCATTAAGGCGCAGAACCCAGGCATAACGGAAAAAGAGCTAATTGAGAAGTTGAGGGAAAGGATAGAATGGAGCAAAAGATGGCGAAAGCGTGGTGTTTAGGGTGTTGGAAGTTTTTTATGATGTTGTTAAGCGTATTGTGAAGAGTTTTGAAAAGATGGAAATTGATTATGTGTTTACTGGTGCTTTGGCTGTGAGTTTTTATGGTGTTCCGCGGACTACAGTGGATGTTGATGTTGTTGTTGCGGTTGCTGAAGTGAAGCAGAGGGTTAGGCTTGTTGAGGCTTTGAAGCTTGCCGGGCTGGTTGTGAGTGAGAGGGAGGTTGATAGGGCGCTGGAGTCTGGTTATAGGATAGCTACGTTTAGGGACGGCAAAACGGCGTATAGCGTTGATGTGATATTTTCGGATGGGAAGCTTGTGAAGAGGGCTGGAACGGTTGCGGGATTGCCCTGCTTTTATCAGACGCCTGAAGAACTGATTTTGGCGAAGCTACGGATGATTAAGGCGACTGTGCCGCGTGAAAGAGGGTTAAAGGATGAGGAGGATGTAAAAGCGATTTTGAAATTCACAAGGGTTAACATTAGAGCTGTTAAAGAAAAAGCAAGGAAGGACGGCACGCTTGCTATTTTTGAGGAAATAATGAAGAAGAAAGAATGAAGAATGGAGAGTCTATTGATTTGCAATTAAAACTGAGTGACACTCAAGCGCTGGGGGCTTCCTTAGCTGTGGGCACTCTCACTGATATTGCTGTGCGAATGAAAATTCTGAATGATAGATGGATAAGTGCAATTAATAATCGTCTACTGAAATGAGCGCACGCGATTTTCCAGAAGCTTGCTTATTGAATTAGAAGATGTAAGCGACTGCTACAAGCTCTCTTGAAAATGTGTGAACTTGAGGGGTAGTATCGAAAGTGTCAAACCTTACTATTCTTAGTTTCCATGTTTGTTTTTCGTTTCGTAGTATTGAGCTGGTAATGTTGCTTCTTCGTTAATCCATGTTCCAACGGCTATTCTCTTTCCATATGTCCATCTGGTTCATCGTTTGCTAAGCTTACACACCGACGAAACAACAAGGCACTTCTTCTTTTTTGTTGTTATGGGCATTAGGTTTGGTGGAGCACTTTTTCAACGTAGTATTTTGATATAAGCTCTGTTGTTAATCCTGTCTCCTCCCTAATTTTAGGCAACAATCCACACCACAATTCTCTCACAGCCCCAAGCCTTCGTTTAAAATCTTTCACTGAAAAACTCTTAACAAGCAACGCTTCACCTACAAGCCTCTTGTAGCCTACTGGCAGCCACTTTAACCCATAAGAATAAAAGATTCTCCATTTCGGCGCAGGCAAAAACTCCCTATTCAAAGTATATATCACCCTAACTAACAATTCAATAGCATAATTCAGACAGTAATGTGCAGAAACTAAATCGCCCCTCTCAACCCAACACTCAGCAACAGTACCCACATCCTTCTTCGGCGGACAGCAATACCATTTAAGATACTCACCACAAATCACAATACGCTTAACCCAAAAACCCTTGCTAACCCTAAACTTCTCCCAAAACACCTTCTTTACCTCGCCTTTCGGGTCAAAAACAATCTCCGCCCTAGAAAACTCCCACTTATCCACCTCATCCCACTTCCACCGCCTAAAATCCGCCAGAAAATGAACCTCCAAATCTACGTCAACGCCAAGACGTCTTTGCTCATCTAACCCTAAACCACGAATTCTCCTTCTAAGCCGCTCATCCCTTCTACTCAGGAAAACTATGATGTCAACGTCTGAAAACTTGTCCGCAAAACCCCTCACCAAACCGCCAATAAACACAATCCCAGCAACACCTTCAAATGAAGAAATCTTTGAAACAAGCCCATCAGCAACCCGCCTAAACTTCCTAATCTGATTTTCTCCCTTCAACTCAACCATCCTTTTCACGCAACCTTCCAATCCCATACCAAATAACCGACTATGACATGCATAACGTGAACTATCGAGCAATTTCACAATTTATGTTTTCTGGCAAAAACAAAATCGTTATATGCTAAAAGCAAATATGCAATTAAAAAGGTGAATCAAAATGGTAGAAGCTTTTCTCCTCATCCGAGTAGGCTCAAGCGAAAGCCTAAACTTCATGAAAACAGTCAAAGAAGAAATCCGCAAAATAAAAGGCGTCAAAGAAATCTACGGAGTCTTCGGACGCCACGACCTAATCGTCAAAGTAGAAACCAAAACACTTGAAGATTTAGGCAATCTTGTAACAGACAAAATCAGAGGCGTCAGCGGAATACAAACAACAGAAACACTAGTGATAGGCTTCTAAACACAATTTTTCACTCTTGTCTTCTCCAAATGTTATATGGACATTGATTCCAACAGTAGCTTCCACCCTTAAAAATGCAGTTTTTACATTCAATCCTATCAAAAAGCCTACGCCTACTCACAACAAGTTCACATCCAACATTATAGAGAAACTTACACTTTTAGTTTACGCCCACAAAAATTTAGGCTCACTAAGAATTGTAAATTCATAAAGTCTTTCTACACTGAAATCCGAATTTGAATCTTGAATTCAACACTGCAGGCGTGTTCCATTTGAAAGTAGAATCAATAACAGCCGTCATCCTCGCAATCTGCATATTCCTATCCTTCTATTTCACATTCCTATCACTCCAAACACTGGACGACACCCTAAAAAAACAACTCGTAGCCCTCGCCATATACACCCTCATAACAGGAGTAATAATGCTTACTTGCCTAACAATTTCTTCAGTAATCAAAAAGGCATTTCTCAAAATGGGGGCTCAGCTAAGAAGTAAAAGAGAACCACCAGAACACTAAGAATAAACTCATTCAGCAACCAGAACAAAAAAAAGAGGGGAATTTCAGCAAAAGGAATCAGCGTTTCTTTACAGAGGCAATGAACTCATCTATCGGAATCGCAGCCATGCTCACCATTTTAATTGTTCCTCTAGCGCCAAGCTCGATAGAAACTCTAGCAATTGTTTCGTTGTCAGCAGCCTCCACAATGTTCACAAAGTCGTAAGGTCCCAAAACAGCATATTGACTTATCACCCGAACGCCGAAAGCCTGAAGCTCCTTATTGACCTCCCTTATCCTCTCAGGCTTTTCTCTGACAGTCTTCCATCCTTCATCCGTCAAACTAGACAACAGAATATAGTAGGGCATACAAATCACTAAACACAGGTTATGCACACATTAGAATTTCAGTTTTTCGGCTAAAAACACAACACACACAGCTTTTTGTTGCATTCACCTTTTTCGGCTTCTTTTATCGTATTCTTCCTTTTGCCTTGTCCATTCAACATGCTTTTCTAATAAGCTTTTTATTTGCTGTTCTATGAATTCATCTACGCTTAGGAATGGCATCTCCATCTCTTTTATTGCCTGTTGCAGTTTCTCATACTCTTCTTTTGGAATTTCTAAATATTCATATCTCTCTTTCAGAAAGCGAAGCCTCCACCTGACAGCGTCCCGAATAAACTCCTCTCTTGTTGTAAAGCCCAAATGCCTATTCTCTTCTATGAAACTTTCAATTTGAACAAGAAACTCAGATGGCAATATCACAGATTGTGAAAGAAGGTTTTCTATGGCGTCCGTGTAGGTTTGCATCTTCATTGTTTGAGCTGTCAACTCGCCAAGCAAAGCTGTGAGTCTCTGGTGGGCGTCATCAGATATTCTTAAAGTCTTCATTTATTCTACCCTACCTCTCCCAAGACAGGACAAGTGTAACTTGTTGCATAAGACTAATAAAGCTTTCTGGTATACTAAATATACAAGATACACAGAGGCACCGACATGAAACACCACATAGGCTTAACAATAGACGCAAAACTTTTCAGAGAAATCGAAGAACTACGCAAAAGAGAAAAACGCAGCACCTTCATTGAACATCTAATCCGACTCGGACTTAAAACCTACAAAATTGAAACCCAACCAGTCACGGTTAAAACATCAAATCCCCTATCTAATCGATAATACTTCTTACCCAGCCTCAGACAATCTTGGTTTTCAGTTTCACATTTTACTTGCAAACTGAAATTGCTATTCTATGCCCCATTTTATGGTTATTTTCACGATGAGGAAGACTACGAAGGCGACGATAATGAATGTTATCAATGCTGCCATGAAATCTCCTACGCCGAATACTTGCCCAGCATAGTCTGCAGGCGGGTTTCCAGAGGCATCAAAGGTCGTGGGTGGAATTCCGAACTTGAGCGTTGCTAGGTTTCCTATTCCTGCACCTGAAAGTGCGAGGCCAATTATCGGCATTATGAAAACTTTGACAAGCGCCTGCACTAATGCGCCTAAGTAAACACCCATGATGAACGCCACTGCCAAGCCCATAACCTTGTATTTTGAAATGAAATCAATAAACTCTTTCCACAACCCTTTCGGCGGAGGCGGAGCCGGTGGAGCAGGCTTAGGCTCTAACAATGTTCGAATGCGCTTCAACTCTTCTAACATCTCATCATCTTTAGCCAATACAAACACCCAAAACAACTTTCCCTATTTCAGCTTATAAGATTTAAGATAGTGGGCCGAGCCGGATTTGAACCGGCGACCTTTCGGTTTCTGCGCTTTTATCAGCCGAACGCTCCAGCCAAGCTGAGCTACCGGCCCGCCACAACATCAACTACTATAAACCTTTTAACTATTTTTAAGGATTTTCGGAACACTTTTAATTGTTTCTTAGCTATTCTTCTTTTGGGCCCGTAGCCTAGTACGGATCAAGGCGCCGGCCTTCGGAGCCGGAGA